>DATNEK010000092.1:0-11218 GCA_035553055.1 Streptosporangiaceae bacterium
AAGCCAGCGGCCGCTGGGAAGAAATCCCTGCCCTGCACAGCCACACCCCGGCGGCCTGACCCGATCTGGAAGTGGCCCGCGCAACCAGACGAGCAGGCCACGCGATGCTACTTGCCAGTCACCTACATTCACGTGCCGCACCCAGGACCGCCAGCAAAATGTCAGACCCAAATGTGAGCATGGACGCTGGCGAAGTGTGAATACCTCTGGGTGGGCCTGCGAGGACTTGAACCTCGGACCTCTTCCTTATCAGGGAAGCGCTCTAACCGCCTGAGCTACAGGCCCCACAGCTACGCAACTAGCTCCAAATGCACCACGCGACAATCACCGCTGCGACGCTAGCTCGCGTAACCACACAACGCCCATCGGGCTGACTGGGCGTGCCGAGATAGGTTACCGCACTGGCTGCCCTTGCGCTAAACGGGTTCCCGATCAGGGTCAGTCAGCTTCACGCAAGGTCACTTCCACCCCACCCGACAAGTGGGTCACGAGGTTGTACACGACCGCGCCGACCGTCGCCAGGGCGGTGAACAGCACCACGTTGATAGCGCCTACCAGCATCGTATAGCCGAGCACAGTTGAGGCTGAGAACCAGTTCGAGGCGTTGCTGCCGGCATGACCCTTAGACGTGGTGACGGTGACGACGGTCTGCTCTAGGTAGTGGAAGACGCCGAAGGCCCGCAGCGCGTAGTAGAGCAGCGCGATGACGACGAACATGACGATCCAGCCAACGAGCGAGACGATGAAGCTGAACTTCATGACGGACCAAGGCTCGACGCGAGAGAGGACGAGCTGGGCGTCGCGACGGGTTGCCGACCCTGTCAGCCGCGCGTTCTGGGTCGACGGCGCGGCAGCGGGGCTCCGAGTCGGGCTTGACTTGGTCTTCACCGCTGCCGCCGCAGTGGCAGCCGCGCTGGCAGCCGCGGCGCTTACGGTCAGCGCGGCTTGTCGTCCAGCCTGGGACGGCTTGCGCTTCTTCGTCTTCGTCGTGTTGCCGAACGGTGACCTCGGCTTGGACTTCTCATCCGGGCGGGGCGAGGCGGCGTTAGCTGGCTGCGGCTTGCTCGCGACCACCCGGCCGGGCATCTGCACGGTCGAGCCGTAGCCAGCGGGCGGAACGGTACCCGCCCCAGCCGTCGCGCTTCCGGCAGCCGCGGCACTACCCGTAGCCGCGGCACTACCCGTGGCCGCGGCGGCGGCAGCGCCGAGCGGTGTGTCAGCAAGGCCCGATCCTGAAGGCGAGTGCGCGGACCTGCCTGAGGTCGTCTCCTGGCTCGCCCATATCGATGATGATCGCAGGCCGACCGATGACTGCGCGCTGCTTGTGGACGCCGCGCTAGTCGGCGAGAACCCGCTCGAAGCTGGACGCACCGATGCGTCGTCAGCACTCGGCGGATACCCTGCGGTGGCCGAGCGCGAACTGGCGAGACCGGATGAACCTGTGGAAGACGCGGACGTTGAAGGCGTGTCGGCGAGCGACGACGACGGTGTGCTCCATACCGAGTCCCGGGAGCTTGAATCCTTGGACGAGTAGCTGGCTGGAGTGTAGTCGGCGTAAGCCGAGCGCGGCGTATCGGCCGCAAGCGCGGCGGCCGCCAACGTCGCGGCGGCGCTCATGCCCGAATCTGCATCCTCACTCGACTCCGCAGTGCCTGGGGGCGAGTCACTCGCGGGCCCCGCGGTTGCCGCCGGCGGGTCAGCCTTGGCTTCGGCCTCAGGCTCAGCTATCGAGGCGAACGAAAGCGGCGATGGCCAAGGCGCCGTCACATCGCTTGAGCTGGCCGGTGCCGACGCCGGTGCTGCTGGCTTGTCGGTTTTCGGCTCGGACTCAACCGACGCTGGCGCCGACGCCGCCGGCGCCACGACGGTCTCCTCAGCCGCTACGGACGTGACCGCGGGCGACTTCGTAGGCCTAGGCAAGGTAGCGCCCGATTCCTCAGAACCGCCAGTGGCCGACTTGGCCGTTCCCGCATCAGCCTGTGCCCCATCGCCGTTCCTGCTGCCGGGCGACGGCAACCTCGGGCTGGTCGTGCGCGAGGCCGCCATGCGAGCGGCCGACGCCGGCGGCGGAGTCGCGCCCGAGGCCGACGACTTGCCAGGGGCGGGGGACTTATCCGAAGCGGACGTCTTCTCCGGAACGGGAGTCTTACCTGATGCCGACGACTCGGATCGCCCCTTCTCACGCCGCTGCGCCGTGTCCTCGGACTTCGGCGAGGAACCGAGAGCCTCAGCGGGTGTCAAATCAGACGACTTATCCTTACCTTCCGGATTGTTGCCGTTCTTGTTGTCCGATTCTGGCTTAGGCTCGACTCTCTTCCGGACGACAGTGTCCGGCTGAGCAGCAACGCTGCCTGCCGCAGCGGCCGAAACCGCACCTGGATCCACCCTGTCGTCCACCCGTCCTCCCGCCTATCTGCTACCTCGACATTATCCGCCACGGGCACTGCCCGCGCCGCGGATAGCCGTATCGTCACGACCTAGACACAATTCATGACGACGCAGTGGCTCATATAGTTGCGCCCATGACCTGCGGTCGCAGCATCTGCCCACTGCGGCATGGGTTAGCTCTCTCCGCAAACGTGAAGGCTATTCCCGCTCCATTAGATTTCAGAATCGTCCGGGCTAGCATCATCCTCGGGCTGAGCTTCGCCGGCCTCGGCCACGTCGCCGACCTCAGCCACGTCGCCGGCCTCAGCCTCGGCCTCGGCCACGTCGACGTCGTCACCTTCGCCGAGCTCGTCATCCTGGCCGTTCTCGTCATGCACGCCCATCTCGGCGTTCCTCGCGATCGCGACGAGCGTCTGCCCGGCTGCCAGGTTGACCAGCCTAACGCCCATCGTCTGGCGGCCAGACTGCTTGATCTCGGCGGCGGTCGTCCTGATCACGCCGCCTGCCGACGTGATCGCGAAGACCTCGTCCTCTGGACCGACCATGAGTGCGCCGATCAGTTCACCGCGCGCCTCCACTATCCTCGCCGTGACCACACCGAGGCCGCCACGACCCTGCACCGGATACTGGTCGGCCTGGGTCCGCTTAGCGAACCCGCCCTGGGTGGCCACCAGGACGTCGGTCTGGGCCCCCCCGTCGACGACGTGCATGCCGAGCAGTAGGTCGCCGTCGCTGAACCGCATGCCGATGACGCCGGAGGTGGCGCGGCCCATCGGCCGCAGCGCCTCGTCGTTCGCGTGGAACCTGATCGCCTGTGCATGCCGGCTCACCAGCAGCAGGTCCTGATCCGGGGACACCAGGCGAGCCCCGATGACCTCGTCGTCCTCGCGCAAGTTGATCGCGATGATGCCGCCGGCCCGCGACGAGTCGAACTCGCTCAGCCGCGACTTTTTCACTAGCCCAGACGCGGTGGCGAGCACCAGGTAGGGCGCGACGTTGTAGTCGCGCAGCGCCAGAACCTCGGCTATCCGCTCGTCGGGCTGGAAGGCGAGCAGGTTCGCCACGTGCTGGCCACGGGCGTCGCGCCCAGCGTCCGGCAGCTCATAGGCCTTCGCCCGGTATACCCGACCCTTGTTCGTGAAGAAAAGAATCCAGTGGTGCGTCGACGTCACGAAGAAGTGCTCGACGATATCGTCCGTGCGCAGTTGCGCGCCTCGCACGCCCTTGCCGCCGCGCCGCTGGGCGCGGTACATCGCGGTCTTGGTGCGCTTAGCGTAGCCGCCGTGGGTGATCGTGACGACCACGTCCTCCTCGGCGATCAGGTCGGCCTCTGAGACCTCGCCGTCCCACGCGACGAACTGGGTGCGCCGGTCATCGCCGTATCTCGCAGTGATCTCGGCAAGCTCGGTGCCGATGATGTCGCGCTGCCGCTCCGGTGAAGCCAGGATCGCCTCGTACTCGGCGATCTGCGCCATCAACTCGTCGTGCTCGTCGGCGAGCTGCTGCCGCTCAAGCGCGGCCAGCCTGCGCAGCTGCATGTCGAGTATCGCCCGCGCCTGGATCTCGTCGATGTCGAGCAGCTCCATTAGACCCTGCTGCGCGACCGCGGCGGACTCGCTGGCCCTGATCAACGCGATCACCGCGTCGATCTGGTCGATCGCCTTAAGCAGCGCGACCAGGATGTGAGCCCGCTCCCTGGCCTTGCGCAACAGGTACCTGGTGCGCCTGACGATGACCTCGATCTGGTGGGTGACCCAATACCTGATGAACTGGTCGAGCCGAAGCGTCCTTGGCACCCCATCGACGAGCGCGAGCATGTTCGCGCCGAACGTCTCCTGCAGCTGGGTGTGCTTGTACAGGTTGTTCAGCACAACCTTCGGCACGGCGTCGCGCTTGAGCGTGATAACCAGCCGCTGGCCGGTCCTGTCGCTGCTCTCGTCGTTCACAGCGGAGATGCCGGCGATCCGGTTGTCCTTGGCCAGCTCGTCGATCTTGGCGGCCAGGTTGTCCCGGTTGACCTGGTATGGCAGCTCGGTGACGACCAGGGACGTCCGGCCCCTTCGGTCCTCTTCCACGGTCACGACCGCTCGCATCGTGATGGAGCCGCGTCCGGTCCGGTAGGCGTCGAGTATGCCGCGGCGGCCGACAATCTGCCCGCGGGTGGGGAAGTCGGGACCCTTAACCCGTTCGATGAGCGCTTCGAGCAGCTCATCGTCGCTGGCGTCGAAGTGATCCAGGTACCAGTGCACGCCTTCGGTCAGCTCGCGCAGGTTGTGCGGCGGTATCTTCGTCGCCATCCCGACGGCGATGCCCTCCGACCCGTTCACGAGCAGGTTGGGGAACCTGGATGGCAAAACGACAGGCTCGGCCGACCTGCCGTCGTAGTTCGGCCGGAAGTCGACCGTGTCCTTGTCGATGTCGCGCAGCATCTCCATCGCCAGCGGCGCGAGGCGGCACTCGGTGTACCGCATCGCGGCCGGCGGGTCGTTGCCCGGCGAACCCAGGTTGCCCTGGCCGTCGACGAGCGGCATGCGCATCGACCACCACTGGGCCAGCCTGACCAAGGTGTCGTAGATGGCGGAGTCGCCGTGCGGGTGGTACTGGCCCATCACGTCGCCGACTACGCGAGAGCACTTGGACCTTCCGCGATCTGGCCGATACCCGCCGTCATACATCGCGTAAAGAACCCGGACATGCACAGGCTTGAGACCGTCGCGCACATCGGGGAGAGCGCGGCCGACGATGACAGACATCGCGTAGTCGACATAGCTGCGCTGCATCTCGACCTGGATGTCGACCGGCTCAAGCCTGCCACCTGGCTCGTCAGGACCGTCGTTGTCACCGCCAGGTCCGCCAGGCCCGCCCGGCCCCCCTGGCTCGCCGGGGCCGTCGGCACCTGGCGGTCCTTCCTGCCCGGCCATTTGAGCCTCTGGCGTGTCCACGCTCATGCGGATCTCCTTCAAGCACATCAAGTAAAACGGTTAGCCGCGGTGGCCAGTCGGCGGTTAGATGTCGAGGAAGCGGACGTCCTTGGCGTTGCGCTGTATGAAGGCGCGCCTGGCCTCCACGTCTTCGCCCATCAGCACGCTGAAAAGCTCGTCCGCCTGCGCCGCGTCATCCAGCGTGATCAGCTTGAGCACCCGCCTGGCCGGATCCATCGTGGTGTCCCACAACTCGTGAGCGTCCATCTCGCCAAGGCCCTTGTAACGCTGCACGCCGTCGCGCGGTCTTGGGTCCCTCCTGCCCTCGGCCATGCCCGCCTCGATGATGGCGTCCCGCTCCCTGTCGGAGTAGGCGTAGCTCGCGGCCACGTTGCGCCCCTCCCACTTGATCTTGTAGAGCGGCGGCTGCGCCAGGTACATGTGCCCGGCGTCGATCAGCGGCTTCATGAACCTGAACATCAGCGTGAGCAGCAGCGTGGTGATGTGCTGGCCGTCCACGTCCGCGTCCGCCATCAAGATGATCTTGTGGTACCTGAGCTTGGCGATGTCGAACTCGTCGTGGATGCCAGTGCCGAGCGCGGTGATCAGCGACTGCACTTCGTTGTTCTTCAGCGCCCGGTCGATCCTGGCCTTCTCGACGTTCAGGATCTTGCCGCGGATCGGCAGGATGGCCTGGAACATCGGGTCGCGGCCGCCCTTGGCCGAACCGCCAGCCGAGTCACCTTCGACGACGTAGATCTCGCACTTGGCCGGATCTCCCGACTGGCAGTCGGAAAGCTTGCCTGGCAGCCCCGACCCGCCGGACAGGCCCTTCCTTGTCAGGTCGCGGGCCTGGCGAGCCGCGATACGAGCCCTGGCGGCCTGGGTCGCCTTGATCACGATCGACTTGGCTTCGCCCGGGTTGCGCTCGAACCAGTCGCGCAGATGATCGTTGCAGGTCTTCTGCACGAACGACTTGGCCTCGGTGTTGCCGAGCTTGGTCTTGGTCTGGCCTTCGAACTGCGGCTCGGCCAGCTTGACGTGGATGATCGCGGTCAGTCCTTCGCGCACGTCGTCGCCAGTGAGCGGCTCGTCCTTTTCCTTGACCAGCTTCTGCTCGCGTGCGTACCTGTTCACGATCGAGGTCAGCGCGGCCCTGAACCCCTCCTCGTGGGTGCCGCCCTCGGCTGTGTTGATCGTGTTCGCGAAAGTGTGCACGGACTCTGAGTACGAGCCGCTCCATTGCATCGCGATCTCAGCCGAGATCCCTGGCGCCTCCTCCCCGAACTCGATCACCGAATCGTGCACGGCTTCCTTGGACTTGTTGATGTAACGCACGAAGTCCGCGATGCCGCCGTCGTAGCGGTAGGACACCTCGACCAGCTGCTCGGTCTGCGGGTCACGCGGCCGCTGATCGGTCAGGCTTATGGACAGCCCCCGGTTGAGGAACGCCATCTCCTGCAGCCGCCGCGACAGCGTCTCGAAGACCCACGTCGTTGTCTCGAAGACCTGGTCGTCGGGCCAGAACGTGATAATCGTCCCGGTCTCGTCGGTGCGCTCGCCCTTCCTGAGCGGCCCAGCCGGGTCACCGACGGCGTAGGACTGCCGCCAGACGTGCCCGTCCTTGCGGATCTCCACGTCCAGCCTGGTGGACAGCGCGTTGACAACCGAGACGCCGACGCCGTGCAGACCGCCGGAGACCGCGTATGACTTGCTGTCGAACTTGCCGCCCGCGTGCAGCGTGGTCATCACGACCTCGACGGCTGGCCTATTCTCGCCCGGATGGTTGTCAACTGGGATGCCACGACCGTTGTCCCACACGCTGACGCCACCGTCGGCGAGCAACGTCACCTCGATCCGGTCGCAGTATCCGGCGAGCGCCTCGTCGACGGCGTTGTCTACGACCTCTTGGACTAGGTGATGAAGCCCGCGCTCGCCTGTCGAGCCGATGTACATGCCGGGGCGCTTGCGCACAGCCTCTAGGCCTTCGAGGACTGTGATTGAGCGTGCGTCGTAGGGCAAGCGATTCGCTCCTGTCAAGCCGGACCGGGACTGACCACGCTGACCACGTTCGCGATCAGCGTGCGCGCCGGAGTCGCCGCGACTCTTCCCCGATTGCGGCTGTCCCGGTACGCTTACCTATTTTACCTGGCTGCGCCGTCAGCCTCAGCCGCATGCGAGTGCAGGTCAGCCGTACGTGTCGCGGTCGCCGCGGCTTCCCTTGACGCGCCACTGACCCGGCCGCCTGGTCCCGGCTCCCGGTCCGCGAACCTGCACCCTTCGGACCGTGTTGTCGCCAAGTTCGGCGTTCAGCCTGCGGATAAGCTGCGATGCCAGCAGCCTCAGCTGGGTCGCCCAGGCCGTCGAGTCCGCCGTCACGACCAGTTCCCCATCGGCGAGCCGGTCCGGGGTGGTGTGCGCGGCCAGGTCGGGGCCGACGATCTGTGCCCAGCGACCGAACAGCGACCCGGTGGCCACGGCAAATCCCCAGCCGGACTCAGCGATCAGGCCATCGATCACGGCATCCAGCGGTGCCGGGTCGTCGCGCCGAGCGCGGCCGGTTGGCTGGTTCAGTCCCGCCGACGATGAGGTGCTGGGATCGCTTTTTGAAAAAAAGTCCGTGGCCGGTCCGCCATGACGGCTGTCTCGCCCACCGTGCTGGTCTGGGGGGGCGACCCCCCGGAGCCCCCCGCCGTGCTGGTCTGGGGGGCCGACCCCCCGGGCCCCCCCGCCGTGCTGGCCTGGGGGGCCGACCCCCCGGATCCCCCCGCCGTGCTGGCGTGGGGGAACGACCCCCCGGCGGGCCTGCGCTTGTGCCTTCGCCTCGGCGAGCGCGCGAGCGGCGAGTTCGGCACGGTCTTCTTCAGCGGGCACGTTCGATCACCCCGGCTGCGACGTTATAGGACGAGCCGACCTCGGCGAGGCGTGATGGCACATCATCAGCGACCGCCGCGGTTACCAGGACCTGCTCGGCGCCCGCGGCCAGCTCGGCCAGCCGATCCCTGCGACCGGCGTCGAGTTCAGCGAACACGTCGTCGAGCATCAGCACGGGGTCTTCGCCGTCGGCGCGCAGCAGACCGAAAGCGGCGAGCCTGAGCGCGAGGGCGAGCGACCACGACTCGCCGTGGCTGGCGTAACCGCGAGCTGGCAGCTCGCCGATCCCAAGCTCGAACTCGTCCCGGTGCGGCCCGACCAGGCACACGGCACGGTCGAGTTCGGCCCTGCGCAGACGTTCGAGCTGCTCGCGCATGGCGCCAGCCAGCTTGTCCTGATCGGGGTCTGGGTCCCTCGTAGCCGACCGCTCCGATCCCTGCCGGTAGCTGATCGAGGTGCCTCGCTGGTCGGCCGACACATCGGCGTAGTACGAGGTGATGAGCGGGCGAAGGGCAGCCACCAGCGTGAGCCTGCCGGCGGTGAGCTCGGCACCCTTGCTGACAAGCTGGTCGTCCCAGACGTCGAGGCCCGGCGGCTGGCTGCGACCTGCCGTTCTGGCGGACTTGAGCAGTGCGGTTCGCTGCTTGACTACGCGCTCGTAGTCGGCGCGGACGCCGGCGTACCTCGGCCGGCTGGCCACCAGGAGGTCGTCGAGGTAGCGGCGGCGCTCGGCCGGGTCGCCTTTAACGATCGCCAGATCCTCGGGCGCGAACAGCACGCATCGCAGCGCGCCGATCGCGTCTCTCGGCCTGCTCAGCGGCGCTCGGTTGAGCCTGACCCGGTTGGCGCGGCCGGCGTTGAGCTCGATCTCGACCAGAGCGTCGCGGGCGGCCAACCTGATCGCCGCTCGCAGGATTGCCCGGTCAGCGCCTGACCTGATCATGGCGGCGTCGGCCGAGACTCGGTGGCTGGCAAACGTGGCGACGTAACAGGCCGCCTCGATCAGGTTGGTCTTGCCCGCTCCATTGGGGCCTGTGAACGTGGTGACGCCGGGACCGAACGTGACATCGGCTGCTTCATAGCAACGGAAGTCAGTCAGCGTCAGCCTGGCGAGGTGCACGCTTGACCCTATCCGCCGGTGGGGGCGCCGCTAACGCACGCGCGGTTTGGTCATGAATTCAGGCGGAACGGCATCAGGAGGTAGCGGTAGTCGGGGGTGCCGTCTGGACCCGGCTTCCCGGTCAGGAGGGCAGGCTTGCCCGGCTCGGTGAACGCGATCTTGGTGGTGTCGCAGTCCATCGCCGTCAGGCCGTCGAGCAGGTAGGTGGGGTTGAACGCGATCGACAGCTCATCGCCCTCGAAACCCGCTTCGATGACCTCGTCGGCTTGCGCCTCGTCGCCGGTCCCGGCTTCGAGTACGAGCTGGCCCTGGCTGAACGTGAGCCTGACCGCGGTGTTGCGCTCGGCGACCAGCGCGACCCGGCGGACCGACTCGATCAGCAGGCTTGTTGAAATCTCGGCGTTGGAGGTCACCGCGCTCGGCAGTAGCGCGCGGTACCTGGGGAACTCGCCGCTGAGCAGTCTCGCCGTGGTGCGGCGGCCGCCAGCCTCAAAGCCGATCATGCCGTCGCCACCACCACCGTATTGCTCACCACGGGCGTCCTCGCCAGGCAGCGCGAGTGCGATGGAGACTTCGGCGGCGGTCGTCAGCGAGCGGGCGGTGTCGGTTAGTGCCTTGGCGGGAACGAGCACTGCTGCGGAGATGTCCGGCTTGGCTGGCGTCCACCGCAGTTCGCGTACCGCGAGCCGGTACCGGTCGGTTGAGATCAGGGTGAGCGTGTCGCCTTCGATCTCGATCCGCACTCCGGTCAGCGAAGGAAGCGTGTCATCGCGGCCAGCCGCCACGGCGGTCTGCATGACGGCCGTCGCGAAGGCGTCGCTGCCAACTGTGCCGGCCGCCGGAGGCATTTCTGGCAGCGCCGGATATTCGTCCTCTGGCATGGTGAGCAGGTTGAACGTAGCGCTTCCGCAGGTCAGCACCGCACGACCGCCGTCCGAGTTGATCTGGACGGGGCGGCCGGGCAGGTTCCTGCTGATCTCGGCGAGCAGTCGGCCTGAGACCAGCGCGCTGCCAGCGTCCTGTGTGTCGGCGGGGAACTTCGCCTGCGCGGAGACGTCGTAGTCGAAGCTTGAGAGCGTGAGCTCGTCATCAGCCGCGTGCAGGCGCATGCCGGCGAGCACGGGAACCGTCGGCCGAGCCGGAAGCGCGCGGGCCGTCCAAGCGACCGCATCGGCGAAGACATCGCGTTCGACGAGGATTTGCACGGCAAGCCGCCTTTCCTGCTCGCTCCCCGGGCGGCACGAGCGGTGCTTCACGTGTGCTGGCGACGCTCACCTGTGGCGGTCGGCCAGCCGCTGGACGCGCTCAATGCTGGACGTTGACGCGGAAAGCCTAGCCTGGAGCGGGCCGGTCGGCTGGCCTTCCCCGGCATGAATGTGTTTCGGTGGTTCGCTTGAGCGCGTGACGCTACTTGGTTCTTGGTCACTTGAATGACTAGAGAAAGTAGTCGTCATAGCAGGGGTGGATTCTGGGGATAGCAGAGTTTGCGCAGGTCAGCGCCGCATCTTAGTGCACAACAGTGGTGGATAACTTGGGGTGCGCGCCGAGGGTCTGTGGAGTGCGCGGTCAGCGCGTGGCGGCGGCGCTAGGTTATCCCCCGGGCAGTCCCAATCCTTCCCGACCTATCCAGAGGTTCATCCACAAGCTCATCCACAGCCTGTGTGTACGGATAGTGATGCCAGGCGTCGTTGCGTTAGCAGATGGTTACTCTGCGCGTCGGAGCGCTTCCTGCCGGTCTAAGTCACGACAGATGGCTGACCGCTCGGTGATGTGGCGGTGGCGCGGAGATGATCTCAGCCGGGCGCAGTCAAGTCGGGAGGGCCTGCTGCTTGATCTTGTTGGTGAGCTCGGTGACCTGGTTGTAGATCGACCGGCGCTCGGCCATCAGCGACCTGATCTTGCGGTCGGCGTGCAT
>DATNEK010000093.1:0-7786 GCA_035553055.1 Streptosporangiaceae bacterium
GTGTTCAGAGTTACGGTCAGGTACACCGGCAGGCCAGGTGTGCACAACGACGGCGACGGCACCACAGAAGGCTGGTTCCGCGCACCCGACGGTAGCTTCGTGACGACGGAACCGGTCGCAACCGAGGACTGGATGCCGCTCAACGACTACCCGGCGGCCAAGCCGACGTATGACTTCTCCGACACTGTCAACGGCGGCAAGGTGGCGATCGCCAACGGCATACTGGTCTCGGTCACCCGCCGAGGACCGAGCCGGGAGTTCCGCCGGGGCTCGGTCACCTGGCGGTGGCACTCACACGCGCCGATCGCGAGCTACCTGGTCGAGAACAGCGTTGGCAACTACCGCCTGACCGAACGCACCTCCGACAACGGCACGATCTTCTACGAAGTGCAAGACGCCGGTATCAGCGCCAGGCACCGGGTGAAGAACCAGGCGATCATGAACCTGCAGCAGAACATCGCCGAGTTCGAGAGCCAGTTCAGCGGCCCGTTCCCGTTCACCTCGGACGGGATCATCATCGGCACGCCTTCGGTGAGCTTCGACGAGGAAATGCAGACCATGATCGCCTTCGCGGGCGGCCAGATCGACGCCGACACCCTGTACCACGAGAACATGCACCAGTGGTGGGGTGACAACGTCACCGAGGGCGGCTACAACCTGACCTTCTTCAAGGAGGGGCTGGCCACGCTGGCCGAGTTCCTATTTTCCGCGCGCCAGGCTGAGGCCAAGGCCGGAGGCCCGTACAGCAGCAAGGGCCAGGCAGCGTTCCAGGCCACGCTGGTCGGCACCTTCAACGGGATCTACGGCAGCGGCAAGACGTTCTGGACCGGCGCGCCATCGAACCCGATGCCGTTCACCCTGTTCAGCGGCGATTCCACCTATCTGCGTCCTGGCATCGCCTACATCGCGCTGCGCCAGATACTCGGGCACGGCAACTTCACCCAGGCTCTGGAGCGGATTCAGCGCAGATACGGCGGTCGCGCCATCACCGAGGCTGAGCTCGAGGCGGTGTTCCGCCACTGGCTGCCGGTCAACAGCGCCGCCTGCCGGTCGCGGCTCAGCCAGTTCTTCGCGCAGTGGTTCGACACCCCGTATCCAGCTGGTGGCGGGAGGCACCGGCCGCAGATCACCGGCCCGGGCCTCGCGGGCCCTGGCTTCTACGGGCACGGCGGCTGCTCGTCAGCCCCCGTTCACGACGGCCAGCCGACGTCGGCCCGCAGCCCGCAGGTTACCCTTCCTCGATCCCGAGGGTGATCGCGCCGCTGCGAACGCGGAGAATGGCGGCGGCTGCCGCTGTCCGCGCGCCGTCGTACCACTGGGCGGTGTACCGATCGCCGCCGCGGCCCGCGGTGAACTCGACCTGGTACCGGCCTGGTGTCAGGTCGTCGATCTCGTAGCCGCCATTCGCCGAGGTCTCGGCGATCACCGGGGTCCCTCGCTCAGCGGCCGGGAACGCGATCGCGCAAGAACGTAATTTCTCCTGGCATCTGCCCGCCAGGTAATCGCGTCGCTGACGCGGCGGCGGGTCGGGTAGACTCGCCGCCATGCAATCGCTCTGCTCGTAGCGGAATGGGTGACGCCCGGGGTGGCGTCTGACGGCAGGTATCCCTTTTGTCCTAAAAGCCCGATTCCGTAAGAGAAGTTCTGGAGCGAGTGATCCCCGATGATCTCGGTCACTGATGTGGAGCTGCGCGCTGGCGCGCGCCTGCTGGTCGAAGGCGTGTCATTCCAGGTCGCCGCGGGCGACAAGATCGGCCTGGTCGGCAGGAACGGGGCAGGAAAGACCACGCTGCTCAGGGTGCTGGCCGGCGAGGCGCAGCCGGCCGCTGGCGCCGCGAAGAGCGCGGGCACGATTGGCTACCTGCCGCAGGACACCAGGGTCGGCGATCTCGATGTGCTGGCCACCGACCGGATACTGCAGGCGCGTGGTCTTGATGAGGTGCTGGCAGGCATGCGGCGCGCTGAGGCTGGGATGGCCGACGCCGACCCGGCCAGGCGCGACGCCGCGGTGCGCAGATACGGCCTGCTCGAGGAGCGGCTGACGATCCTTGGCGGCTACGCGGCCGAGGCGGAGGCAGCCGCGCTCGCGTCAAGCCTCGGCTTGCCAGCCAAAGTGCTCAAGCAGCCGCTGCACACGCTGTCAGGCGGACAGCGCCGCAGGGTCGAGCTGGCCAGGATCTTGTTCGGCGGGTCAAAGACGCTGCTGCTCGATGAGCCGACCAACCACCTCGACGCGGACTCGGTCAGCTGGCTGAGGGACCACCTGCGCACGTTCCGCGGCGGCCTGATCGTGATCAGCCACGACACCGACCTGCTCGAAGCCGTTGTCAACAAGGTGTTCCATCTGGACGCCGACCGGGCCGTGATCGACATCTACAACGTCGGCTGGAAGGCCTACCTCGATCAGCGGGAGACCGATGCCAGGCGACGGCGCAGGGAGCGGGTCAATGCCGAGCGCCAGGCGGCCGCGCTCAACGCCCAGGCGGACAAGATGCGGGCCAAGGCCACGAAGGCTAAGGCAGCGCAGAGCATGGCCAAGCGAGCGGAGAAGCTGCTCGCGGGAGTTAGCGCCGACCGGCAACCTGACCGCGTAGCCAGGCTCAGGTTTCCCGAGCCAGCGCACTGCGGCAAGGTGCCGCTGACCGCCGAGGGCCTGTCCAAGTCCTACGGCTCGACGGAAGTATTCACCGACGTCGATATGGCGGTCGACAAGGGCGCGAGAATCGTCGTGCTCGGCCTGAATGGCGCGGGAAAGACCACGCTGCTCAGGCTGCTCGCCGGAGTAGAGCGACCCGATACCGGTGCGGTTAGGCCCGGTCATGGCCTGCGAATCGGCTACTACGCACAGGAACATGAAACCCTGGATAATGCCAGGACCGTGCTGGAAAACATGCGCTCGGCGGCACCGGATCTGACCGAGGCCGATCAGCGCGGCATTCTCGGCTCGTTCCTATTCAGCGGCGATGATGTCAGCAAGCCGGCCGGAGTGCTGTCGGGCGGGGAGAAGACGAGGCTGGCGCTCGCGCTGCTCGTCGTTTCTGGCGCGAACGTGCTACTGCTCGACGAGCCGACTAACAACCTCGACCCAGGGAGCAGAGCCGAGATCTTGTCAGCGCTTCGCCGCTTCAGCGGCGCGATAGTGCTGGTCACCCACGACGAGGGGGCGGTCGAGGCGCTTGGGCCGCAACGTGTGTTGCTGCTGCCGGATGGCGTTGAAGACATCTGGAGTTCTGATCTAGCCGATCTGGTCGCGCTGGCATGAAAATTCGCCGACTGGCTGCTCACGGCGGCTATCGACATCGGCGGAACGTGCGCCGACACGATGGGCCGCAAATGTCGCGATCTTTTGCCGCCGTGTGGGTAGCCGATCAACGACTTCATGCGTGATCATGGCGGGATACGGCAGCGCAGCGGCGGCCAGAGTTCACCGGGAGGAAGGCGTGACCGAAACTCTCAAGAAGGGCACCAGAGTTACCGGTGCCGATCGCACCAAGCTTGCGTCGGAGCTGCAGAAGCGGTACAGCGCAGGGGAGAGCATCCGCGCGCTGGCCAGCTCGACCGGCAGGTCCTACGGCTTTATCCACCGCATACTTGCTGAATCTGGCGTCACGCTACGCAGCCGCGGCGGTGCCACCCGAGGACGCGCTAAGGCCAAAAGCTAGAACAGATCTGGGGAGGTCGGGTGACGAGCAGCCAGGCTGAATTCGCGGCAGGGACGCTCAAGCTGGCTATCGACGGCCAGGTTGCGACGATCACGCTGGCCAGGCCGCAGCGCAGGAACGCGCTGACACCCGCTGTCTGGCATGGCCTCGCCGCGATCGGCTCTGACCTGCCCGACCACGTCAGAGTGGTCGTCGTTCGCGGCGAAGGACCGTCGTTCTGCGCCGGGATCGACCTGGCGGTACTCTCCGGCGGGGACGGCGAAGAACCGATCGCCAGGCCGGACGACCCGGACTTCGAGGACAAGGTCGCTGGGTACCAGGCCGGTTACCTCTGGCTCAGCGACCCCTCGATTGTCTCGATCGCGGCCGTGCGAGGGCACGCGATCGGGGCAGGCTTTCAGCTCGCGCTGGCATGCGATCTGCGAATCCTGGCCGATGACGCGAAGCTGTGCATGAAGGAGCCCGCACTCGGCCTCGTGCCCGACCTCACCGGCACCAAGCCGCTGGTCGACATCGTTGGCCTGCCTCGGGCCATCGAGCTGTGCCTCACGGCGCGGACGGTGAACGCGGCCGAGGCGCTGTTGCTGCGCCTGGCCGAGCTCGTGGTGCCCGGCGCCGAGCTTGACGCGGCCGTTGCCGACCTGGTCGCGGCGCTGTTGCAGACAGACGCGGCGGCGGCGCGTGCGACCAAGGCGCTGCTGGCGCAGGCGCAGGGCAACACCCGTGAGCAGCAGGCAGCGGCCGAACGCCGAGCCCAGGCTGAGCTGCTGCGCAGCCGGGTCGCCAGGTAATGGCCGACGTTATTACGCCCTAAGCAAACTCAGGAAGGCGGGCGCGAGGCGCTCGGTTGCGTCAACCATGACATTCGCCAGTTGGCACGCTATGCGGTCGTTCTCTCGTGACAGGGACATAGCGCATCAGAAGCTCAAGCCTGGTACGGTCCGCCGGATACTCTCCTACGCCAGGCCGTATCGGCGCCACCTGATCTTGTTCCTGTTCATCGTGGCGCTCGACGCGGTGGCCACCGTGGCCGTGCCGCTGATGCTGCGCGCGCTCATCGACGACGGCATCTTGCCGAGGAAGACCGGCGTTGTGCTGGCCATCGGCGCGGCAGTCGCCGGGCTTGCGCTGCTCGACGCGCTGCTTAACCTCGCTCAGCGGTGGTACTCGGCCAGGATCGGCGAAGGCCTGATCTACGACCTGCGTACCGAGGTGTTCGCCCACGTCCAGCGGCAGCCGATCGCCTTCTTCACCAGGACTCAGACCGGGTCGCTGGTGAGCCGGCTGAACAGCGACGTGATCGGAGCCCAGCAGGCGCTGACTTCCACGCTGTCATCGGTGGTCGCCAATGTGCTGTCGCTCGCGCTCGTGCTCGGCGCGATGATCTTGCTGTCCTGGCAGGTCACGCTCATCGCACTGGTGCTGATCCCGGCGTTCATATTCCCCGCGCGGCTTGTCGGCCGCAAGCTGCAGCGTCTCACCAGGGAGTCGATGCAGCTCGACGCCGCGATGGGCTCGACCATGACCGAGCGGTTCAACGTGGCTGGCGCGATGCTGGTGAAGCTGTTCGGTCGGCCTTCCGAAGAGGTCGACACGTTCGGCCGCCGGGCAGGCCGAGTTCGCGACATTGGCGTCAGCACGGCGATGTGGGGGTCGACCTTGTTCATCGCGCTGACGCTGCTCGCCTCGCTTGCCACCGCGGTGGTCTACGGGCTCGGCGGCGTGCTCGTCATCGACAACTTTTTCAGGATAGGGACCCTGGTCGCGCTGGCCGCGCTGATAGGCAGGCTGTACGGGCCAATCACCTCGCTGTCCAACGTCCAGGTTGACGTGATGACCGCGCTGGTCAGCTTCGACCGGGTATTCGAGGTGCTCGACCTTAAGCCACTGATCACCGATGCCGCGGACGCGGCCCGGCTGGAAACTGGGCCCGAGGCGCCGGCGATCGACTTCGACCAGGTCTGGTTCAGGTACCCGACCGCGGGCGAGATCTCGCTCGCCTCGCTTGAGTCGATCGCGCTGCCCGTTCCCGAGCACACCGATCCGAACGCCGAGGTGCTGCGTGATGTGTCCTTCCACGCGCCGGCCGGGAAGCTCACCGCGCTGGTCGGCCCCTCGGGCGCGGGCAAGACGACGATCACTCAACTGGTCGCCAGGCTTTACGATCCGGGTTCGGGCCGGGTGCTGATCGGCGATACCGATATCAAGGGCGTCACCCAGGACTCGCTGCACGATGTGGTCGGCGTGGTGACGCAGGACGCGCACATGTTCCACGACACGATCAGGGCGAACCTTAGCTACGCCAAGCCCGGCGCCACCGAGGCCGAACTGATCGAGGCGTGCAAAGGCGCCCAGATCTGGCAGCTAATCTCCGGCTTGCCCGATGGGCTCGACACGATCGTCGGGGACCGCGGCTACCGGCTGTCAGGCGGCGAGAAGCAGCGGATCGCGCTTGCCAGGCTGCTGCTGAAGGCGCCGTCCGTAGTCGTGCTCGACGAGGCGACCGCGCATCTGGACTCGGAGTCCGAGCTGGCCGTCCAGCGGGCGCTCAAGTCCGCGCTCGCCGGCCGGACTTCACTGGTGATCGCGCACCGGTTGTCGACCATTATCCAGGCCGACCAGATCCTGGTCATTGACGACGGCCAGGTGGTCGAACGCGGCACTCACGCGGAACTGCTCGCGGTGGACGGGCTCTATCGTGACTTGTACCTGACGCAGTTCGCGAGCCAGGAGGGGTCCGACGCAGCAGTACAGGCCGCGACGGGGCAGGAGGCAGCAGGGCACGCTGCGGCGCAGCCGGTCGCCGCTCCCGCGCCAGCCTGAGAACCCCGTCGCAGCCGGTCCATGGGCAGCCGGCAACGGCTAGGCCCGCCGGTGCCCGCGCTCGACGCCGAACACGCGTAGCAGGAGCAGCACGACGATCGCACCAATGATCGAGCCGATGATGCCGACCGTGTGGTAGTGATGCGGCGCGAGCCTGTGGTACTGGATCAGATTCCACAAGAAGCCACCGACGAACGAGCCGGCGATCCCGAGCAATATCGTGCCGAGTATCCCGATCGGGTCGCGGCCTGGGACGAGCAGCCGGGCGACGGCTCCGGCGATCAGCCCGATGATGATAAGGATCACGATGTACGTGAGCATGGTCGGCTAACTACCGCGATTCGCGCGGACTATTCAGGGTCGGCGGCCTCTGGTCCAGACCGCGCGGGTGCGGTGTCACACTTGTTGCCAGCCATGCCTACACGCTCGTACATCCTCGTCGTCAATGGGCGAAAGGTCCGCCAGCCGGTCTTCGTAATCGGCGCTCCGCACTCAGGAGCGGACCTGATCGCGCGTGCGCTCAAGCGCAGTCAAGGGTTCCACCTCACGGTCGGGCAGCCGAGCGTGATCAGCGTGGCCTACGCGTTCGCCAGGGCGCCGTCGATTCAGAAGGGCAGGGGAGAGGCGGCAGCGACCGTGCTGCGCGACGCGTTCGCGCAAGCCTGGCAGGTCACCCCGGACTCCTGTCAGACCTGCCAGGCGGAATGCCAGCGGGCCATGGTCCACGCGAGCGAGCGCAACTGCGTCGACGAACGCGAGATCACCAGATACGGCGACGCTACACCGGCGCTCATGTACTGCGCGGAAGCGCTGATCGAGGCCTTCCCCGACGCCAAGATCGTGCAGATCATCAGGGATGGCCGCGACGTCGTCGCGGCCATGCTCTCCGACCCGGCGGAACTTGCCTGGTTCAGGCCGGGCCTGGCCAACGTAGAGACCGAGTTCCCTAACCCATTCTTCGGCACGGAAACGGAAGCCGACCGCGATGGCTGGCAGGAGCTGTCGCCGGCGGGCAAGTGCGCGATGCGATGGCGCGGCTCAGTGCACAAGCTGGCCAGGCTCCGTAACTCACTCAGCGCCGACCAGCTCACCACGTTCCGCTACGAGCAGGTCATCGCCGATCCGCAGGCGGCCGCGCACGCGCTAGCTGACTTCATCGACGCGAAGGTCAGCAAGATCGATGTGCCCCGCCGGGGGAAGGCAGGCGGCTGGAGGCAGCTGCTAAGCCCTGGCCAGCTCGCCGAGGTCGAGCGGATCTCAGGCGCGCAGCTGCGCCGAGTCGGCTACGGCGCCTAACCCCA
>DATNEK010000094.1:0-26036 GCA_035553055.1 Streptosporangiaceae bacterium
TACGTGATCGCTAATGCCGAGCCGACGCACTACGTGGACGTCACCAACACGATCGAGCTTGGCATCGCCTCTCTTCGTGAGCATCGCGCTTACATCGAGGGTCTCGGCGGCGAGTTCGATCCCGACCAGTTTCTTCGCGACATGGCAGGCTACGTCGGGCTAGGCGCCGGCTGCGACTACGCGGTAAGCATGCGGCGCTTCACCACCGGCTGACCGCAGCGAGCCGCTAGGAAGGTTGGGTGAAAGTCAGCGGTGGTCGGGTGGGACGAGGTCCGGCGAGGGTTGTGCCGGTAGCGGACCGGGACAGCGTGGCTTCGGCTGCTGCCATGTGACCATGCGGGACAATCCCCACTTCTCCATGATCAACCGCTGGGCGCGATGTAACCGACCGTCCATCGCACCCCGACGCCCCGCCCGGGCTCGGTTCGATGCGATGGATCCGGGAACCACTGCCACTTGGCGTAAGTTGATCAAGGTCGTGACCTGCCCCTTGAGCGGCCGGATACTCCGGGCAGGAAACCCGCGATGACCAGCAGGTGCGAGCGGCTGCCGCGACGAGAACGCTCCCGGCACCGCCGCCGGCCGGCAGGCCGGGCAATACGCCACGCCGACCGGGTCCGCGCGGCCGGCGACAGCAGCAACGGTCCGACGCTGCTGTCCCCACGACAGCACAGTGCACAACGCTGTCGCGCGCCAGCACGCCGCCGGCCGGACCGGGCCGGATTTCCGCCCGCCGCAGCCGTCCCCAACCGGGATGAAGAGGCATATCACGGTCAATGTCTCCGTAAAAGCCGCAAAAGGCCCACCGGAACGACGCCAGCCCGTGATACGTGCCGCGCCAGCCATCTGCCACGCCCCGCGCCCCACCCCGCAGGCAAGCCCGGGCGCGGCCGCCAGCGCCAATGTCACGCCACGTCACCTGCACCGCCCACCATCACGCCACTCCGCCGCCACTCACGCCGGGCGCTGACCAGCGCAAGCAAGCCGGACGGCAGCCACGCAACGCTTCACGAATTCCCGGAATCGGGCGGGGCAGCGACTCGGGGCCGACGTTGCGGATCTCCAAGATCAACTAACGCTGAGCGGCATTGATCCGGCAACCCGTCGCACCCAGCGCCCAGTCTCGCGTGGTCCAGTGCGATGGGTCCGGGAATCCATCGCGCCCAGCGCGCCCCTCACCGCACGGCTCAGTGCGATGGATCCGGGAATCCATCGCGCCCAGCGCCCAGTCCCGTGCGGCCCAGTGCGATGGATCCGGGAATCCATCGCGCGCCGCGCGCCCAGTCCCGTACGGTCCAGTGCGATGGATCCGGGGTTTCATCAGGGAAAACGGGTGTGGATACGGCATTCCATCGCGGCACTGGACCAGCCCGGGGCGATGAAACCGGCAACTCATCGCACCACGGGTTAGCAGACCGCCAGAGCACGCCGCCAGCGCCCCGCACCACGGCAACCCGCACCACGGCAACCCGCACCGCAGGCAACTCGGCCACCCGCACCGCAGGAACCTCGGCAACCCGCACCGCAGCCAACCTCGGCAACCCGCACCGCAGGAAACCCAGCACCCGGCGGTGCGGCGACCCGGCCGCACCAGTCGGAACCCCGCCGCCCGACCGGCCTGGCACGGCCAGCCAGCAAACCGGCGCGCGACCGCCACGCACATCGCATCAGCCGACACTGCCCCGCACCCCGCGCCCGCGCCCGCACACCGCCCTAGTGGCCTGCCAACCCGATACGCCAGGGTTCGTCAATCCCTCCTTGCGCCCAAGCGGGTCGCCCCGGCAGCCCGCGCTGACCAGGCAAGCCTGGCGGCACGGACAATCCGCACTGTTAATTTTCTTATTTAAAAAAGCAGAATTTCGCGCTCTGACCTCTGATATATGTCGGATGGCTCACATAGCCGTGTCAGCCATCTCACGGGAGGATCTGTGCGCACAACATCGCTCACCAGACCGGTGGTCATGGCCGCCGTGGTCGCCGTCGTCGGGGCACTCGGCGCGACCCTGCCAGCCGCATTGGCGTCGCCCGTACACGCCATAGCGGCCCGTCCGAAGCCTGACGTCGCAGCGCGCAGAGTTCAGCCGTTCGAAGCGATGCGCCGGCCAGCCCTGCCGGCCGGTCAGCGCTATGTCTGCCCGGCTCCGACTCGCCCTGGCCAGATGACCTGCATGTCGATCATCGCTTCCAGGCCGCACAACGCGACCGGCTGGGCCGTCCCCGCGAGGGCGTCAAACTCCTACGGCCCTTCCGACCTGCGCAGCGCTTACAAGATCGCGTCTGCCGCCGCCAGGAAGGGGGGCGGTCGCCTGGTGGCGATCGTGGACGCGTTCAAGGACCCCAACGCGGCATCCGACCTGGCCACCTACCGCCGGCACTTCCATCTGAGCGCGTGCACCAAGCACAACCGCTGCCTGACGATCGTGAACCAGAACGGGCACACCAGCCCGCTGCCGCCCGCGAACTCGGACTGGGCCACAGAAGAGTCGCTCGACCTCGACATGGTCTCCGCGATCTGCCCGAAGTGCCGCATCCTGCTGGTCGAGGCGAAGACCAACTCGACGGACAACCTCGGCCAGGCCGAGAAGACCGCGACAGCCAAGGGCGCCAAGTACGTGTCCAACAGTTGGTCGGGCCCCGAGTTCTTCGGCCAGGACGTGTTCAACGGTGACTTCAACCACCCCGGTCACGTCGTGGACTTCGCCGCGGGCGACTTCGGCTACGCCCCCGCGTACCCGACCGACCTGCAGTACGTCACGGCGATCGGCGGCACGTCACTGCGGCATGCCAGGAACGGGCGCGGCTGGAGCGAGACCGTCTGGGGCACGCCTACCTCGCCGCAGACGCAGGACGGCACCGGCGGCGGCTGCTCGGCGCTCGAGCCGAAGCCATCCTGGCAGCGGGCTGACGCGACCGCCGCTCACGGCTGCCTGCTGCGCACGGAGAACGACGTGTCCGCAGTCGCCGACCCCAACACCGGGGTGCTGATCTACGACACCTACCGGAACCCTGGCCTGTTCGAGATCGGCGGCACGAGCGCGGCCACGCCGATCATCACCGCGATCTACGCGCTAGCCGGGACGCCGACTCGCGGCACCTACCCGGCGCAGTACCCGTACCTGCACACCAAGCACTTGTTCGATGTCACCTTCGGCAGCAATGGCAAGTGCGAGAGCTACCGCCAGTACCTATGCCACGCCAAGCGCGGCTACGACGGACCGACTGGTCTCGGAACACCGAACGGGACCGGAGCGTTCACAGACAACTCGGCGCACCGAGTCACGCTGGTTGACCCGGGCACCCAGGATGTGGCGAGAGGCGCGCGCTTCTCGCTCACGATCGCCGGCCTCGACACCAGGCAGGCGTCGTCGCTGCGGTGGAGCGCCAACGGCCTTCCTGCCGGGCTTTCCATTCATGCGGTCGCCCACTCGACCAACGGCAAAATCACCGGCAGGCTGCCTACCGGGGCGCACGCCTACCACGTCACGATCACCGGCAAGGACGACAGGACGACCGGCACCACCCACTTCAATATCGTGATCGCGCCGAACCTGGCCGGGCCCAACCCGCCGTCGGGCCCGGTGGCGCTGTTCGCGGACTCCGGCCTGTGCCTGGACGACGGCACCGGCGCGGCATCTCAGCCGGTCACGATCCAGAACTGCGGCAACCCGACCAGCCAGGATTGGGTGTACACCGCTGATGGCGCACCCGACGACAACGGAACCGTGCGAATCGCCGGCAAGTGCCTGAGCATCGGCAGCGGTACGGAGGTCGTGCTCGCCACCTGCAACGGCGCAACCAAGGAACTGTGGGGCTACCTCGGCTTCGGCGCGCTGTTCAACCTGCAGACCTTTGGCTGCCTGGCGGTCCCGAGCGAGACGGCTGGCACCCAGGCCGACACGGCCAACTGCACGTTCGATGACACGCAGACCTGGAACCTGCCAGGTGGCCCGCTGATCGAAGGTGCCGGGTCGCTTTGCCTGAACAACCCGAGCGGCAGTCAGGTCAAGGTCAGCCACTGCGCCTACAACACGGTCTTGACCCAGCTGTGGTCGCTCGAAGGCGACGGCACGATCAGCGACAGCAACGGGGAATGCCTGGCGGTGAACGGCCAGTTCTCGCAGCGCGCTGTGACCGTTGAGCCGTGCGACGATAACAATTTCGCGCAGCTATGGGAGACAGGTCCTGGCGGTCAGCTGATCAACCTCAGCTTCAACAAGTGCCTAGCCGATAAGGGCAATGGCGGGCCTGGCACCGTGGTCGTCCAGAACGACTGCTACGGAGATGCGGGCGAACTCTGGGGCCTGAACTAGGACGGCCCGCACATGATCTGGACCGCGCTGGCTACGTCGGCGGTGACCGCCGTAGCCAGCGCGGGCGCCGGACTTCTCGCCGGGTTATCGCTACGGGGCGAGATTGTCCGGCTGTCCGTTCGCGGCGGTGAGCCCGAGCAAGGTTCGTGCGGCGATTGTGCGGCGCCGCTGCCAGGTCAGCCAGCCTGGCGCTGCGAGCACTGCGCTGGCTGGATCGGAGCGCCGATCGCGCTCGAATTCACCACTGCGGCCATCACCGCGTTACTGCTCGCCAAGTTCGGCGCCCAGCCAGCGGTGGCCGCTTTCGTCTACCTCGCCATCATCGGGGTGGCGCTGACCCAGATCGACGTCGCCGTGCAGCGACTGCCTGACCGGCTGACCTTGCCGGCCTACCCAGCCCTCATCGTCCTGCTCACCGTGGCCGCGGCCACAGGCAGCGACTGGGCCGCGCTGCTTCGCGCGGTCCTCGGCGCCCTTGCCATCGGCGCTGGTTACCTCGTGCTCGCCCTCGCCAGCGGCGGCCAGGTCGGCGGCGGTGATGTCAAGGTGGCCGGCCTGATCGGCCTGCTGCTCGGCTGGCTGAGCTGGCGCGCCCTGATCACCGGCGCGTGCGCCGGCTTCGTGCTTGCCGCCGCCGCAACCGTGGCGTTGCTCGCCGCGCGAAGCATGACCGCGCGAAGCATGACCGGGCGAAGGATGACAATGCGCAGTCCGATCAGCTTCGGACCATTCTTGCTTGGCGGAGCGCTGCTATCGACGCTGGCCACCGCTATCGGCCCGCGATGACGTCAGGTTTTGCGTCCGACGTGAGGGATGACTGGCGTGTTCCGGAGACTTCCCGTGCCGGTGGCGGAAGGTTTCCGGGTGAATCACGGGTGATTGCCGCGTTACGGATGGTTTTCGTGCTATGACGCGGTCAGCTTTCCGTGGCGCGGCAATCATCCGCAGTGCACACGGCAATCCTCCGCCCGGTCATCCACTGCGCCCTGAGCACCGGTCCTGAGCACCGGTCCTGAGCTCCGGCAGCCCAGCACCGACCGCGCCTAAGACGCGGCGAGTACGCAGAGATAAGGCATACTCCCGATGCGGCGGGAGGGGTCTTACGACGACCCTGGATTGTGCCGGGCTAATGCCAGTCCGGCAGAACCCAGGAGGTTGTCATGCATCCGCATCTGGCTCAGCAGCTTGCTGTCCAGCATGTCAAGGACATGCGGGCAGAAGCGGCCGCAGCGCGGCGTGCCCGTCAGGCACGCCGCGCTCGGCGCGGCCACGTCGTGGCGACGACCCCGGCCCCGGCGCTGCGGCCATGCCCGCAGCTGCCATGCCCGCCGTCGACCGTTCGCGAGCCCATCTCGGCCAAGGCCGCATAGGTCCTGGCCACGCGTAGGTCCTGGCCACCGCATAGGTCCTGGCCACGCACAGGTTCTGGCCAAGGTCCCCGAGTCGGGGTGGCTATAGCCCGTCACGATGAGCGATAGCTGCTGCCTCGGTGCGGCTCGCCGCGTGCAGCTTCGCGAGGATGTTGGAGACGTGCACGCTGGCTGTCTTTGGAGAGATAAACAACTCAGAGCCGATCTCCTTGTTGCTGTGGCCCGCCGCCAGCAATCGCAGCACCTCACGTTCCCTGCCGGTCAGGGTGGCCAGCGGACCCGCGCTGGCGTGGACGTCGCCGACCTCCTTGTCGGTACCGGCTAGCCTCGCCCGGCGTCCAAGATCAGCGAGCGCCGCCATCAGCGGCGGCGCACTGAGCTGATCGGCCGCTCTGCTAGCGAGCAGCCACTGCGCCCTGGCGGCGGCCCGGTCACCCGCTTCGGCCAGCGCCTCAGCGAGCCGCCAGCGCGACCTCGCTGTCTCGTAGACGAATCCCGGCCCGAACGCGTCGACTACACGGCGCCAGGCCGCAGGGTCGTTGCGGCCGTTCGCGCGACCCCACTCTGCCTCGGCCCTGGCCAGCCAGCCGCGTCCGTCGACTCCGATCGCGAACCCCGGCATGCGCCTGTAGGCGGCGCCCGCGCGGGCAACGGCGACTAGCTCGTCGGCCTTGTCGAGCGCGGCCGCGACGGCAGCGCTGTCACCGGCTGCTCTGGCCGCGGCCGACTGATCCGCTACCGCGCTGAGCCCGACGGCGGCTACCCGGATGACCTGCGGCCCGTGGTCACCGGCCTCGATGTCACGAGCAGCCTTGATCGTCGCGTCGACCTCCGCGAGCGCGGTCTGCGCGTCGCCGCCCCAGAGCGCATGCTCGGCCATCAGGCCCCGCGCGATGTACTCGACGAACTGGTCACGGCGGAACATCGGCTCAAGCCAGCCGAGTCGCTCCCGCACCGCCGCCGTGCCCCTGGCGACGGCGAGGAACAGTGCCATCGCCGACAGCCGCGCCTCGGCCGCGTTGGTCACCCGCACCGCGAAGCCGTCAGCGATTTCCTGAGCGTGATCCCACCGGCCGTCGGCGAAGTGCGCCAGGTAGTGCACGTACTGCAGGTCGATCCCGTACTGCGCCAGGCCGAGACCGGCGCCCTGAGCCGCGGCCGTACCTTCGTGAGCGGTCGCCGCCGCGGCGGCCAGGTCGCCTTGCTCAAGCTGGAGCCTGGCGAGCTGAAAAGTGGCTCGAAGCTGCACGCCAAGCACCTTGGCCTCGGCCGCCTGCTCGTGGGCCCTGGTGAACAACTCGGCCGCTGAGTCGATTTTCCCTGATCGCTCGCTGATCAGGCCGAGCGTGACAAGCGCATCGGCTTGGACCCACGGCGCGCTCGCGGCCCCGGCCGCGGCTCTGGCCTGCTCGGCCCGCGCCCTGGCAGGCTCAAGGTCGGACAGCGACAACAGCGATCTCGCGTGCGTCGCCAGAGCCCGCGCGTACTCCCACCGCGGCGGCTCAGCCGGCAGGGCATCGACGGCGGCCTGCGCCACCTGCTGAGCCTGCGCGTCCTCACCGAGATCGTTGAGGAAGTAGGCGAGCCGTTCATTCACGCGGCTGAGCAGCGCCTTGTCATCGTCGTCCTTGAGATAGCTCAGTTCGGTCTGCGGACTCGCGTCCGCAGACCGCTCTTCCGGTGTTTGCCGACGCAGCAGCCGCCGTAGCTGGCCGGCGGCTCGGGCCAGATCGCCGCCGTCCGCCGCGCTGATCGCCGAGCGATAGGCGAGCTTGCCTCGCCCGATGCCGCCGAGCCGCTCGGGCTCTGAAACCCGCTCCCAGAGCGAAAGCGCCTGATCGTAATGCCTGTGCGCTTCGGCGGGAGCGGCTAGACGCTCGGCCTCGCGTCCGGCTCGAATCGAAGCGGTGAACGCTCCAGGTATGTCGTGGCTGGCCAGGCAGTGGTGCGCCAGCTCAGCGGCGGTGCCGGGAACGTCAGCGAGCCGCTGGTCGTCGGCGAGCAAGTCGGCCAGCCTGGCGTGCAGCCTGGTCCGTTCGCCTGGCATCAAGTCGGCGTAGACGGCCTCGCGAAGCAGCGCGTGCCTGAACGAGTAGCCCTGGTCGCCGTCCGGCACGAGCAGCTGATTGGCGACGGCCTCCCTGAGCGCGGCGTCATAAAGCTGCTCGTCGAGTCCAGACGCCCGCCTGACCAGCTCGTCGTCTACCCGGCGGCCGGTTACGGCCGCTGTCCTTAGAACTTGCTGCGCCTGTGCCGACAGCTGTTCTACCCGGGCCAGGAGCAAGTCAGCCAGGCCAGCAGGCAGGTGGCTGCCATCTGACGAGGCGGCGAGGAGCTCTTCGGCGTAGTACGCGTTACCCTCAGCGCGCGTGATCATCTGGCTGATCGTGGCCGCGTCCAGCCACCGGCCGGACTGTGATGTCAGCAACTCGGCCATCGCCGAAGACGTCAGCGGCCCAAGCTCGATCAAGCTGACGCTCGGCAGCCTCAGCAGCTCGGCGACCACCGGGCGCAGCGGGTGCCGTCTGTGCATGTCGTCACTGCGAAAGGTGGCCACCATCGCTATACGCTCTGAGTTCAGCATCCGGCTCAGGAACGTCACCAGGTCACGAGTTGACTGATCGGCCCAGTGCAGGTCTTCGAGAATCAGCAGCACGGGCGCAGCGATGGCGAGTTCGGTGAGCATCCCGAGCACGGCGCCGAAGAGCTGCTGCTGCACCAGGCCCGGCATGTCACCGCCGGCCGGCTGGCTCTCGTTCCTGTCGGGCAGCAGCCTGGACAGCACGGGTCGGGCCGCGAGCGCGTCAAGCAGCACTCCGCCAGGAGACGGACCAGTGGTCGCGTCCCTCAGCGCGTCGGCCAGCGGCAGATAAGGCACGGCGTCGCCGATCTCGGCGCACCGGCCGGAGAGCACCGTAAAGCCTCTGCTTCTGGCCAGGGATGCCAGCTCTGCCACCAGACGGGTCTTGCCGACGCCCGCGTCGCCGCTGACCAGCACGCCGACCGCCTGGCCCTGGGCGGCCGCGTCCAGCAGCGTCCGCAGATGACTAAGCTCGGCCTCCCTGCCGACCAGCCTGTTTCCCCGAATCTGAAGCACTACTCCAGTATCACAGTGCGGGCCGACACTCTCGCCACTGTAATATCCCCGGCGGCGCCGTCAGAGGCGGCTGGCAGAATGCCTGTCGTGCCTGATGTGCCGCGCTCTGGTCGCCGACTCTTCGGTGGCTTGCCGCGTGAGGTCGCGATCCTGGCCTCGGTGTCATTCACGGTCGCACTCGGGTACGGGATCGTCGCCCCGAGCATCCCGGCGTTCGCCAGGCAGTTCGGGGTGAGCGCGGCCGCGGCCGCGAGCGTGATCAGCGCGTTCGCGCTGATGCGGGTGGTCGGCGCGCTGCCAGCCGGGCGGCTGGTCGATCGGTTCGGCGAGCGGCGCACGATGGCGGCCGGCATTGTCATCGTCGCGGCGAGCAGCGTGCTCGCCGGATTCTCCGGCTCGTTCCTACAGCTGATCGTGCTGCGCGGAGTGGGCGGCATCGGCTCGGCGATGTTCGGCGTCAGCGGGCAGACATTGCTGCTCAGCTCAGTGAGATCGGATCAGCGGGGCCGGGCCAGCGGGTTGTATACGGGCGGGTTCCTGCTCGGCAGCATCAGCGGCCCCGCGATCGGCGGCCTGGTCGCGGCCTGGTCGCTGCGCGCGCCTTTCTTCATCTATGGCGCGATGCTGACCGTGCCGGCCGGGATCGCGTTCGCGGTACTGCGAGACCGGCCGAACCGGGCACGGGGCACCCGCGACGCGGCGGCCGACCTGCCAGCTGGCCAGCACGCCGATCGCACGGGCACGACCAGGCCGCTGGCGGCGATGGCGCAGGTGCTGCGCAGCAGGGCGTATCAGGCGGCGGCAGCCGCCAACCTGGCTGACGGCTTTACCGTCATCGGAGTACGCAGCGCGATCGTGCCGCTGTTCGTCAAGGAGGTACTGGGCAAGCCGCCGACCTGGACTGGCATTGGATTCGGGGTAGTCGCCGCGCTGAACGCGGCCATGCTGCTGCCCGCCGGCCGGTTCGCCGATACGCTCGGACGCCGTCCGGTCATCGTGGCGGGCTGCCTAGGATCGGCAGCCGGCATGGCGACGCTCGCGTTCGCGCCCGGGCTTGTTGGGTTCGTCATAGCCATGGCCACGCTAGGAATCTCGTCGGGGCTGCTCGACGTCGCTCCATCGGCCATGATCGGCGACGTGCTCGGCCGCACATCCGATGCCGGGGGCATGATCGTCGCTTCCTACCAGATGGCTGGCGACGTCGGCGCGGTCAGCGGCCCGATCGCGGTCGGCTTCCTGGTCGACTCGGTGTCCTACCAGGCAGCGTTCCTGCTGGCAGCGGGCGTGCTCGTAGCGGCGGCGTGCGCCGGGCTCGCGGCGCGGGAGACCAGGATCGTGGTCAGCGACCCTGTAATCCCAGCCGGCCCAGCCGCGGCCGGACAGTCGCTAGATGGTGAACGCGAAATTGGTCGCTAGCTGGCGGGCCAGTCCGACGTCACCGCCAAGCGTGATCTCGCCAAGCGCCGCCGCCGGGTCCTTACGCCCGCCGGCCAGCCGCATGAACAGCGGCGACGGCAGCGCGATCGTCGCCGTCGGCTCGCCGTCCAGCGCGCCGACCACCTTGGCGCGGCCCGAGGTGACCACGTACAGGTCGCGCTCGATCGGCCCGGTCAGCCTGATCAGGACCGAGCTGCCGTCGGGCGCCTGGCCGCGCTTGCCGACGATGTAGCCGAGCGCGCCGACCACTTCGGCGAGCGCCTGCTCGGCCGCCGGGCCGCCCTCGTTGCCAGGACGCTGGGCGGCCGCCCTGATGTCCTGTTCGTGCATCCAGCAGTCGAAGACCCTGATCTCCATCCAGCGGCCGTAGGTGCCATCCCCGGCCGGCGTCCACGACGGCCGGTAGAACTCGTCGGTCGACATCGCGTCCAGGCTGGCCAGCCGCTTGCCGGTGATCGCGCGGAAGTCGGCGAGCAGTTCGGCGTGCGAGCGATGACGCAGCGCGATGACCCACGCCTCGTTAGCCTTGCCGATGTCGTTCCTTACGTGACCGCCGGCGTCGCTGCCGGCCGGGACCGCGGATAGCGCCGCCGTCGAGCATGGTCTCGGTGCCGACCAGGTGAGCCATCACGTCGTGGACGTCCCAGCCGGGCAGCGCCGGAGCCGACCAGGCATCGGCGTCAAGGCTCGCGGCCAGGTCGGCGATCGCTGACCATTCCTCGCCGAGCAGGGCGACAACGCGCTCCTTGCCGGCCAGCTCGGCCCTGTCGGCAGCCGAACCTGTCACCGCGACTCCCAGTCCCTTCCCTGTAGGTAAGGCAGGAACGCCTGGACGATCTGCTCCTGATCGGCCTTCGTCAACCACCCGGCGATGCTCGGAAAGCACCTCATCGCCAGTCGTCGGGTCGGCGATGGCGGCGTCCACGAGCCCGGCATCATGCCCGAGCCCGGCGACGATCTGCCTGGCGAGGTCTGGTAGGCGTACGGGCACATGAGGTCGAAGTGGAAGTCAATCCAGGCGGGCTGCCCGGCGGCAGGGGTAGCACCCATGCCGGCAAGGTAACCGCTGCCGGTGGCACAGATCAACCTAGACGGCGCCGCCGAACGCGCGGTCCGGCCGCTGGCTACGGCTTGCGGGCGACGCCAACGAGGCCTGGAAGACGTCGGGCGCCTGGGGGAAGCGCGGAGGACGGCCGCCAGTCCTCCCTGGGGACTATCCCGGGCTCGACTAGCTCAAGGCCATCGAAGAAGCCCGCGAACGCGGCCGGGCTGCGCAGGTGGTACGGGACCGCGCCGCTGTCCTTGTACAACTCCATCGAGCGCACGGCGGCCTCGTCGGTGTTGGCCCCGTCCGACATCGCCAGGTAGCTGCCAGAGGGCAGAGCATCAACCAGTCGCCGCGTGCACTCCTGAGCCTCGCCGTCGTCTTCGACGTGTCCCATGATCCCGTGCAGGATTAAAGCGACGGGCTTGGCGAAGTCCAGCGTCCTTGCGGCCTCGGCCACGATCCGCTCGCTGTCGTGCAGGTCCGCGTCGACGTAGTCAGAGGCGCCTTCGCGGCTGCTGGTCAGCAGCGCCCTGGCGTGGACGAGAACAAGCGGGTCATTGTCCACGTAGACAATCCTGGACTCCGGCGCGATCCGCTGCGCCACCTGATGGGTGTTGTCCACGGTCGGCAGGCCGGTGCCGACGTCAAGGAACTGGCGGATTCCCGCATCGGCGGCCAGGTAGCCGATAACCCGGCTCAGCAAGGCGCGGGAAACCCTGGCCGTCTCGCGTATGGCGGGAAACAACTGCGCGACCTTATCGCCGACCATGCGATCGATCTCGTAGTTGTCCTTGCCACCAAGCCAGTAGTTCCAGATCCTGGCCGAATGCGGAACCGTCACATCAAGCTTGTCAGGTGGCTCCTGGCTTACCTCAGAACGGTTGCCGGTCATCTACGAACACCTCGCTGTCGGCCGAATAATTTCGCGTAGTCGAACATAACCTACTCGCTGACGCTTACCCAACTCCGCTACTCCCGGCGTGCTCACTCCGCGCGAGGAGTCCGCGCCGGTACGGAGTCAACCGCTGTGCTGGCGCGAACAACGAGAGTGTGAAAAAATCCACCAAACCATCCCGCATACTGGGCATTGCGTGGATTATGCTTAACGTTTACATACTCGTTGCCCGGTTCCCCGGGCGGTGGGACAAAGAACCACGGCGACTGGGCAAGAAATGACTAAACGCGGTCAGCGGGAAATCACTGAGCCGATCGTCGGCTCAGAGCGCGCGAGTCCGGCCGCCCTCGACGCAAAAGACATCCTGGCCGACGTCGCCCTGACCGTCTTCCACCCAAACGCGACCAGCGTCGAAGCCGGTTTCTTCACCTGGGACATTGCTTCGGGTGAGGTGATTTGCGATCCGGTGACGTTCCGGATGCACGGGCTCAAGGATCATCTCGTCGCGACCATGGATACATTCCTGGCCCGGGTGCCCGACTCCGATTTAGCTCAGGTACGCGCGGCGATGGCGACAATGGTGGCCTCGGCGGGCACTTACCAGATCGAGTACCGGGTACTCGGCGAAGACGGCAGCCTGCGATCGATGGAAGCGCGCGGCCGGATCATGCCAGGCCCCGACGGGCGGCCGGCCAGGATGATGGGCCTGGTGATGGACACCACGGCCGCCAGGGCCGAGCGCGAGGCCGCTGAGCGCGAACTCAGGCAGGCGGCTGACCGCGCGAACAGGTCGCGCGACTTCACCGCGGCGCTGGCATCGGCGAGCACGGTTGACGCGATCGTGGAGGCGGCGAGGACGGGCCTGCGCGCGTATGGCGCCGACAGCCTGATCTTGATGGCGATGCGGGACGGCCGCCTGCAGACGGTCGCCTCCTGCGGTTTCGACGACGCCAGCGCACAAGCGCTGAGCAGCCTCGACCCGGCGCGCCCGACACCACTGTCGGTGGCGATTTCCTGGCGGGCGCCGGTCTACCTGTCATCGCCGGCCAGCCTTGCCGATGACTTTCCGCACCTAGCCGACGTGCTCGATCGGTCGGCGCAGCGCGCCTGGGCAGCACTTCCCGTCGAAGATTCGCAGGGAAAGATAGGCGCGTACTTGTTCGGGTTCGGAGAACGCCATGATTTCTCCCCTGATGAGCGCGCCTCGCTCTACGCGGCCTCTGGCCTGCTCTGCCAGTCGATGGAGCGAGCACGAATGCACGAGGCGCAGCACGCGCTGGCGACCGAATTGCAGCGCGGCATGCTCCCGCGCGGGCCGATGACCGCTCCCTGGATCAGCATCGCGACCAGATACCAGGCGGCGACCACTGGCATCGAAATCGGCGGCGATTTCTACGACGTAATACAGTGCCCTGACGGCCAGACCGCACTGGTGATCGGGGATGTCCAGGGGCATAACCTGCTCGCCGCATCGCTGATGGGCAGGCTGCGGACGGCGGTGCACGCGTACACCAGGGAAGGCCACGGTCCGGCACAGGTGATGACCAGGGTCAATGGCTGGCTGACCGAGTTGAACGCCGATCCTGGCATCGCCCTGTTCGCGACCTGCTGCTTCGTGGTGATCAACCCCAGCAGCGGGCGGATGACCGTCTGCCGGGCCGGGCATCCGCCGCCGGTGCTCCTGGCACCAGGGTCGGCGCCGCGGATCGTCGACTGTGACGCCGGGCTGCCGCTCGGCATCGACGCCGACGCCGACTACTCGACTGTCGAGTCGCGGGTCGACCCAGGTTCCGTGCTCGTGCTGACCACGGACGGACTTCTCGAGACAGATTCCGGCGACGACTACAACCTGAGCCGCCTGCTAGGCGTGCTCACCACCGCTCCGACGGACGACCTGGACGAGCTGGCCAACGACCTGCTGACCAGCGTGCGGCGATCACGACGCCATGGCGACGACGTGGCGCTGCTCATCGCCAGGCTAGACACCGAAGGTCAGCCAGCCCCCGGCTGACCGCGCTCTTCCGCCCCACCCGGAGGCCGACCGTCATGCTAGCCAGATTACCGACGCCAGAACTGTCCTGCCCATTCGGGGAGCAAATCAGCCCGCATGCCGACGACATCGACAGGCACGTCGTTGACTGGGCGCATTATTTCGGCTTACCTAAGGACGAATCCGAGGCGACCAGGCTCGGCGTCACAAAAGTAGGCAGGCTGGCGGCGCGCACCGCGCCCAGGGCAAGCACGGAGGCTCTCCAGTTACTAGCCGACTGGCAGATGTGGCTATTTCTCTTTGACGATCAATACTGTGACGAGTCAGCAACTGGAGCGGATCTGGCTCGGCTGAGCCAGCTGGTGACGGCGTTTATGCTGGTGCTCGATAATGCCGGTGATTCGCGATATAGGAATGGTCCATTTACCACGGCGCTCGGCGATCTGCTCGCCAGGCTCGCATCGATGGCGACGGACTCGCAGGTCAACCGCTTCATCACTGCGGTACGCGGTTATTTCCTTGCCCAATTCTGGGAAGCCGGACACCGGGCCGCGGATCAGCCGGCCGGGTTAGCCGAATACATGGCCATGCGCCGGCATAGCGGCGCCGTCCCGACCTGCGTGGCGCTGATCGACGTGGCCGACGGCTTCGAGGTGCCCGAGGACCTGTTCTGGCGTGGCGACGTGCGCGCGCTCAGCGACATCGCGGTCAACGTGACCTGCTGGGCCAACGACATCCTGTCCTTTCCCAAGGAAGCTGAGCGCAGCCTGAAGGTGCACAGCCTGCCGGCCGTGCTAGCCGACGAGCGGCATCTGCCCATGGACGAGGCGATGGTGGTCGCGGCCGCGATGCACGACTCAGAAGTGGACAGGTATCTCGAAGCCGAGGAGCCGATTCGCGGGCACGCTGGACCTGAGCTACTCGGCTATCTCGATGGACTGCGCTCGTGGATGGCTGGCAACTTGTACTGGTCGCTCGAGACCGGCCGCTACAACATCGCCGAGGCCAGCTCCTGCTAGCGAGCCCGCCTGCCGCCAGGCGCGGAGCCGCTGGCAGAAGCTGGCAACCGTTGCCGGGAATGCGCGGCGCGATAGCCTGACCACGCCGGTGCCGTAATCCACCTATTCCCCTGAGCCGGGCCGGCCTGGAGCGCGGCGATGACTGATCTTGCTGGACGGACGTTTCTGGTCACCGGCGGCAACGCTGGCATCGGCCTGGCCACGGCCACCGAGCTCGCTCGGCGTGGCGGCCGGGTGCACATCGCGTGCCGGTCGAAGGCCAAGGGCGAGGCGGCGGTCGCCATGATTTCGGAGCAGACCGGCAGCGACCAGGTCCGGCTTCATCTGCTTGACCTGGCGAGCCTGGCCAGCGTGCGGCAGAGCGCCAAGGAATTCATCGCGCTTGGCGAGCCGCTGCACGTCCTGATCAACAACGCCGGCCTGGCCGGCCAGCGCGGTATCACCTCCGATGGGTTCGAGCTGGCGTTTGGGGTGAACCACCTTGGTCACTTCGCGTTCACCCAGGAGTTGCTTCCGCTGCTGCGCGAGAGCGGACAGGCCAGGGTCGTGGCAGTCGCCAGCGACGCGCACTATCAGGCGAAGGGCATCGACTTCGACGCCTTGCGTTCACGCACGAAGAGCATTATCGGGATGCGCGAGTACGCGGTGTCCAAGCTCTGCAACGTACTGTTCGCGGCCGAACTCGGCCGGCGCCTGTCCGGCTCGGACGTGACCGCGTACAGCTTGCATCCCGGCGTGGTCGCGTCGCAGATCTGGCGCCGGGTGCCATGGCCGGCTCGGCAGATCCTGACCAGCAGAATGCTCACCATAGAGCAAGGCGCGCGGACCTCGCTGTACTGCGCGACTTCGTCGGAGGTCAACGGCGATTCCGGCAAGTACTTCGACAAGTGCCAGGTCACCGAGCCAGGCAAGGCCGTTACCGAGGAACTGGCCGCCACGCTGTGGGACTGCAGCGAGAAGTGGGTCACCGCCGCGGCTCCGTGAGGTGAAAGCACCCGGGGCGCATTGAGTCTGCTCAGTCATCGACGGTCACTATTTCCCGCACGCGGTCGAGCGCGGCGCGCAGGCAGCCTGGCTGTTCGTGCCAGGGCAGGTGCCCGGCGCCGGCGATGATCCGCACTTCGCTCGCCGGAAGCAAAGCGGCCGTCTGCTCTCCCTGGGACACGGGCATCGGGCTGCTCTCGCCGAGCACGAACACGGCGGGCACGCGCAAGTCGCGCAGTTTCCCCGCGAAGCCAGCCGCCAGGTGCTCGGCGACAGAGGCAAAGGTGGCCACGTAAGGCCCAGGCGATGCCCGCATGAACGACGGGATCGGCGGCGCGGTCGCCGGGTCCGCGAAGTAGCCTGGCCACAGCAACTTCAGCGAGGTGAGCATGTCCGCGTCGGTCGGATCAGGCCCGGCCAGCCGGGCCGCCACCTCGGCGTACTCGTTGACAGCCCCAGGCAGCAAGCGCAGGCCGAGGTTCTGCCCCATGTCGGCGACGCCGCCGTCGCCGACGGCACCGAGCGGATCGACAATTGCCAGCCCGGTCACCCGGTCGGCGTGCTCAAGCGCGAGGTGGAGCGCGAGGTGACCGCCCCAGAAGTGGCCGACCACGACCGCCGGTCCGACACCGACCGTGTCGAGCACGGCGACCGCATCGGCGACGTGCTGCTCGACGGTAAACGAACCGCCGGTCACCGACGGCGCCACTCCGCGCTGCTGGTAACTGATCGACCGCCAGCCGTCTAGTTCGGCGCCGATCAGCCGCACGTAATCGGAGATAGCCGGCCCGCCGTGCAAGAACAACAACGGCGGCCCTGAGCCGCGGGCCGTACCCACGATCGGCCCATCGGAAGTAACCGCGACAAAGGCATCCGCCTCAGGAGTCGATGCTGCCATAAGCCCGACGATAGCCGCAATACCTCGCTAATACTGCGGCAACGGATCAATGCTGGGCAAATCAAGCATGGCGATGACCGGGCTCAACCGTCCCCGCCGACGCCGGCGCCGCGACCGCGCCAAGGAACGCATAGCGACGTATGGGTGACGTCGGGGCGCTGTGACTGGGAGCGGAGGCCGCTGGGCCTGACTATCGATAGGCACCGGCAAAAAGGCTGGTCAGGATTAGTAAAGGAAACAAGCTGTGATGAAGCCCATCGTCCAGTCCCAGGTCCGGCATCGGCGGTCAGCCGGCGTTCTGGCCGTGATCGCCGCCCTGGCATCGACCGCGATGACGGCGTCGCTGGCGCTGGCCAGCGGCTCCGCGCAGGCCAGCCCGACCGCCGCGGCCAGGGTTCACTACCACTTCCGCACCATCAACAACGGCAACGACACCACGTTCAACCAGTTGCTCGGCATCAACGACAAGGGCAAGATCGCCGGCTACTTCGGATCGGGCGTCGCCGGACACCCGAACAAGGGCTACACGCTTACCCCTCCCTACCGTCAGGTCAACTACCGCAACCAGAACTTCCCTGGCTCGAAGCAGACCCAGGTCACCGCGCTGAACACCAACGGCATCCAGGTCGGCTTCTACTCAACGAATAACAAAGCCAACCCGGCCAACAACAACAACTTCGGCTATTACTCCATCAACGGCAGCCACTTCCACAAGGTGAACTTCCCGGCCAAGCACCCGCAGAACCCGCCAGTCGATCAGCTGCTCGGCGTGAACAACCATCGCCTCGCTGTGGGCTTCTACCTGGACTCGGGCGGCAACAGCCACGGCTACCTGTACGACATCAACACCCACAAGTACATCGGCGAGTCGCTGCCGATCTCCGGCGTGACCAGCGTGACGCCCACCGGCATCAACGACCCGGACAGCGTGACCGGCTTCTTCACCAACTCGACGGGCAAGGTCCAGGGCTTCCTGGTCAGGAAAGCCGCACCGCACCTGATCATCATCAACGTGCCGCACTCGGACTCGACGATGCCGTTCGGCGTCAACAAGTTCGGCGTCGTGGTCGGCGTCTACACCAAGGGCTCGAGCAGCTTCGGCTTCACCTGGAGCCGCGGCCACGGTTTCCAGACCATCAACGACCCGCTTGGCGTCGGCAACACGTTCGTCAACGGCATCAACTCAGCCGGTGACCTGGTCGGCTTCTACGTCGGCAAGCACGGCAACACCAACGGCTTCCTCGCCACGCCGTAGCCAGGCTGGCCCACTCAAACTGGGGCGGGCGGTGGACCCGAGAGCGGCTCACCACCCGCCCCGTTCCACGTTCGGCGGCCCGCATCTGAGCGCGGCCAGTTCCGCCAGCCCCTCGTCGGCCCGGTCGGGCAGCAAAAGCAGCGTGCACGCGCGTTCGAACCTGGCGTCGATCCGTTCCCAGCCGGCCACCGACCGTTCGAGCGAGGCTCGATCCCCGTGCAGCCGGCCGGCCGCCCTGGCCAGGCAGGCGGCGGCCCAGTAGTTTTCCGCCCCGGCAGGCGCGGCCTGCGCCAGCCGGGCGTCCGCGTCTGGCAGGCCGGCCATGACGGCGACCTCGGCCGCCACCGCCCAGGCGTAGGGACGAAGCGAATACCAGCGCGGCGCCTCGTACCACGGCTGTCTTGCCCCGTTGAGGTCACCGACGGCCGCGACGGCCGCTTCGACCGGCCCGCCGTGCATCGCGATCCTGGCGTCGGCGAACGCAGCAGCCCAGACCAGGTTCGTGCCCACGACGGTCGCTGGCCCTGCCATCTGGCCGGGTGACGGTCCAGCGGCGCCCGCGCCGAGCAACTCGCCGATCCTGGCCAGCCAGGTACTGCGGCCATCTGTATCGCCACGTAGTCCGCAGGCGAGCACCATGCCGTAGATGGCTGGCCCCATCCAGCGGGCCGAGGGCCGCCCGGCCTTTCGCCACTCCTCCCACATGGTCCTCGCCTGAGCGAAGGCCTCGTCGAACCGCCCGGTGAGCACCAGCGGAAGTATCGGCTTGCTCGCGGTTCGATGCGGTTGCCCGCCCACGATGTCGTCGGCTTGCGCCATGCGAGCGGTCGCCAGCGCGTCGGGAAGATCACCAGCGGTGACCGCGATCTCGGTGACCATGTGGAACGTGTCAATGATCTCAGCGCCCGCACGGGGGTCATGCCGAGGCAGCTTGCCGAGCAGTTCCGCCCTTTCCTTGTTGACCTGATGCGCTTCGCGCAGCCGACCGCCGGCGTCGAGCGCGCCGACGACCGCGTCAAGCGCGCCGCTGATGAGCACGGGGTCGCCGGTCGGACGGGCGGCGGCGAGTGCGCCAGACGCCAGCGCGACATCAGGAACGGTCTTCTCGGCTGAGGCGACCCAGGCGGCGGCCGCTGCCACGTAGGCAGCGGCGACCTGGTCGTCGGCCGGGCAGGTCGCCGCGGCCTCGTTCAGCATCTGCCTGAGCCGGTCGTGCGGTATCTCGGCCGAGAACTCAGCCGCGAATCTATCGGCCACCGTGACCGCGTAGGCGAGCGCGAGCGTCCTGGCCGCCCGATCGTCCGCGGCACCCGCCCGCTCCGCCGACGCCTCGAGCAGGTCGAATGCCATGTCGCCCTTTCCCTCCGCCATGGCCACGTCGGCGGCGGCGCGGAGGTCGAGCGCCGCCTGGCCCGGATCGGCGGCGCGGGTGGCGGCCAGCCCGTAGTGCTCCCTTGATTCAGCCAGGAACCGGCGAGCGTAGGCCAGGTGCCCAAGGGTGCGGCCGAGCCGGTGGCTGATCGCATCGGGGCTCCGGTCGGACGGACGGCCGAGCGCGGCCCTGAGGTCGTCGGCGACGGCGTCGAACGCCCGGCGCCACGGCCGTGCCGTCTCGACCTTGTCCTCCAGGTCCGCGGCGACCGCGGCGGCCCAGCGCAGGTGGGCGTCGCGCACAGCGGCCTCCTCGCCGCTCTCAGCTAGCCGGTCGACCGCGTACGCCCTGATCGTATCCAGCATCTGCCACCGGCTGCCGTCGTGCCCGCGGCGATGGATGAGCAGGCTCTTGTCAGTGAGCCTGCCGACCAGATCGGCGACCATGCCACGGTCGCCTTGCCCGGCCACCGCGACCGCAGCGTCGAGGTCGAAGCTGCCGACGAACGCGCCGACCCGTCGGAACATCGCCTTTTCGTCGTCGTCGAGCAGATCGTAGCTCCAGTCGATGACCGCGCGAAGCGAACGATGCCTCTCGTTGGCGCCCCGGCTGCCGGCCAGCAGGCGCAGGCGATCGTCCAGGCCAGCGAGCAGGCCGTCCACGCCGAGCGAACCACTTCGCGCCGCCGCGAGCTCGATCGCGAGCGGTACCCCGTCCAGCCGCGCGCAGACCTGCCCTACCGCTTGCGCGCTGCCCGGCAAGCTGGGGTCGCTGATCTTGGCCCGGTCGATGAACAACGCCTCGGCCTCCGACCTGATGCCGCCGATCAGCGAAAGCGGCGGCACGGTTATCACCAGCTCGCCGGGAATGGCCAGTCGTTCCCTGCTGGTCACAAGGACGGTGAGTTCCGCGCAGTTGGCGAGCAGCTTTTCGACGAGCGCGGCCACCACGTCGAGCAGGTGCTCGCAGTTGTCGAGCACGAGCAGCGACGGCGCCCTGGCCAAGTGCTCGTAGAGCGCCGCGTCGAGCGACCGACCTGGCCCTTCGGTGACGCCAAGGAGGGCGGCCACCGACTGGGTGACGAAACCCTCGCGCACCGGAACCAGATCAACGAAAACCGCGCCCGCACTGTACCGCGGCGACGCTGCTTGCGCCGTCCGCGCCGCCAGCCGGGTCTTTCCGACGCCACCGGGGCCGACCAGGCTGACCGACTGGCTTTCCGCGAGGGCCGCGAGCACGGCAGCTTGCTCGGCGCCCCTGCCGATGAACGTCGTCCTTACCGTGGGCAGCCCGATGACCCGCCCGGTCCCGTCGGCGGTGACAAGCTCGGTCCGGCCGGGCGCGGAGACCGCGCCACCATGATCGGCAGCCATCGCCAGCAGTTCGCGGTCGGCCGCCGACAGCTCGAGCGCGCGGGCCAGCAACCTGACCGTCGACAGCCTTGGCGCTTTCCGCCGCCCTTGCTCGATCGCCGCGATCGTCGCGGGACTGATCAGGCATCGCTCGGCGAGCGCCTCCTGGGTGAGACTGGCCGCCACCCTGAACCGGCGCAGCAATTCACCAAAGGAATCGGCCATTACCCGGAATACCCCACTCCCGTCGGAGTGAGTCTAATGGCACTGCCCGCAACGGGCCAAGCCTGGCCAGTCGCTGGCCAGCCATCTGGACGTACGCTGAGCGGGTGGAGTTCAGCAAGGAACTGCGCGATGCCGTCATCGCTGGCGATATCAGCGTGTCATTCAGATTGTGGCAAAGGCCGCAGGTCAAGGTTGGCGGCCGGTACCAGGTCGGCCCGGCGGCAGCGCGGGTCGACTCGATCGAACTGGTGCCGTTCGCCTCGATTAGCCCAGCCGACGTGCGGCGTTCCGGCGAGCAGAGCCTGGCGGCGCTGCGCTCGCGTGCGGCTCACGCCGGGCCGATCGACGACGAGACGCTGGTCTACAGAATCGAGTTTCATATACTCGACGAGGATTAAGCCCGCGCAATTTTCAATAAAATGTTTTCTATTTTTTAACGCAACAGCGTCACGCTAGGCGGCCGTGCCTGGCCTTGTGCCGTCCCCCGCGGCGGCCTTGGACGTCTTTTCTTGTGATGGCCAGGTAGGCGACGAGACAGGCGATCGCGAGCGTAAGAACCAGGGCGACAGGCCCGTCGCCCACGCCGAGGCCGCCCACGGCTTTCGGCTTGCCTACCCAGTCGGCGACCGAGGCTCCGAGCGGCCGGGTGACCACGTAGGCGAACCAGAACGCGAACACCGCGTTCCACCGCAGCCACCGGAAGCCGATCGCGGGGATCATGATCATGACGGCGAACAACACGATCGAGTAGTCGTAGCCGAGCTTGAACGTGACCGCGGTGAGGTCGCCGACGGCCGTGCCCATCGCGAACGTCGCGACGACAGCGGCCCAGTAGAACAGCTCGCGGCGCAGCGTGTCGACCGTGTGGATCGACAGGGTGCGCTCGGTCAGGTACCAGGTGACGAAGACGGCGGCCAGGGCGATCGCGTACAGGACCGACGACGCGATGTAGGGCACGTGGAAACCCACGTGCAGCACGTCAGCGGCCATGGTGCCGAACACGCCGACCATGACGACGCCCAGCCAGTAGGTCCAGGCGATGTACCGGCGAGCGGAAAGCTGCAGCCACAGCGCGACGACGAAGCCGATGAAGCCGATTCCGACAGCCACCACCGGGTTGATCGCGTGCACGAGGTAGTCAGAAGTCGATTCGCCCATCGCGGTGGACAGCGCCTTGATAACCCAGAAGTAGGCGGTGATCTCGGGAACGCGGAGGGCGCCGCGAACGGTGAATACGGAGAGGTGATCGCCACGGGCGGCCTCGGCTGAACTTCGAAGCGGAGGTCGCTGCGGCCTACCTTGCTTGTCGACTTCAGTCACGACCGCGCAGTGTAGCAGCAGTCGCTGACACCTAGGCGAATAAGCCGAGGGCTTATATCGCGGCCCGGGACGTACGTGACATTATGGCTGCACTCATAACGTCGTCGGAATGGTCACGATGGGCGATCTTGTATATCAGGCACTAAATGAATTGCTGCCATGCCAGGTGCGCCGCGGTGAACTGCTGCTAGGCGACCGCAGGCTGCGCTGGATCGAAGCGGGATCAGGCAGTCCTGTCGTTGTGCTCGAAGCTGGCCTTGGCGAGCCAGGGTCGCTGGCGTACGCGGGGGTACTAGCGGCGGTCGCTGAGCAGGTCCGCGTGATCGCGTACGACCGGGCTGGTCTTGGCGCCAGCGATCCGGTCTCGCCGGTCAACGTAACGTCCCAGGTCAGCGACCTGGCCGCGATCGCCGCAGCCGCCGGGGACGGCCCGTGCGTCCTGGCCGGTCACAGCTGGGGAGGCCTGTTAGTACTGCTGGCAGCGGCGCTGTATCCTGCCCTCATCGCTGGCCTTGTGCTGATAGATCCCGCCGATGAAATCTACTGGTCGCGGCTGCCGGCCGAAATCCACCGCCAGAGCACGGACATAGGCACGATGGTCATCCAGCGGCACGCCGCCGGGGAGCTAGCTCCTATGGTCAGGGAGAGTTTCGCGCCCTTCGTCAATAGCCTGACCGATCACCAGGAACGCCGGAATCTGCTACTCGACGCATACGAGTCCTGCTACGTAGAAGAGTGGCAAGCGCACATGCCGTACGCCGAGAGCGAGATTTTCAACGGCTCTATTCCGCTGATACACCAGATGCGATCGGCCGCGCCGCTGCCTGAGGTACCAGTCTTCGTGCTCAGCGCGACCACGGGCGCCGCCGAAGAACACCGAGCCATGTGGACGGCGGTCCACGCGGACCTCGCGAGGTCCGTTGCCCGCGGAACGCATGCCGTGCTGGCTGACACCCATCACGCGATCAACGTTCACCGCCCTGAGGCCATCGTTTCCGCGATCACACAGGTGATCGCTGACGTCCGCGGCGGTTAGTCGGCCAGCCGGAAAGCCAGTTGCGTCTCCCATTTGTTAACGTCCGGCTGCTGGGCAGGGTCGGTCAGGTAGATCTCAAGGCGGCAGCCCCACTTCTCGCCCGCATCGGTTTGTGACATGTCCCAGGCGAGATCTCGTTCGGCCGCCCATGCGTGCGGCAGCCCGCCGCGTGAGCCCTTTGCTGTACCGGGGTGCGATGGATTCCCGGATTCATCGCACCGGGCCGAGCGAGCGCCGCGATGGATTGCCACATTCACACCCGGATTCGCCGATGAAACCCCAGATCCATCGCACCCGGCCCGGCGTCTAGCCGCGATGGATTCCCGGTTTCATCGCGCCAGGCGGCCGATCATGGAGCATTGGGAACTATTTTCGCAGGATCCCACGGCCGGCCAGGTCGGGCTCAGAGCCTTAGGTCGCTTGTACTCGCCGCGTCTGTGGTGACGACGAAGCTCGCGGGGACCGGATAGTCGCTGGCCATGAATCTCAGGATCGCCGCATGCATAGCCTCAACCGGAGCGATGCTGGCAGCCGCGGCAACCCCAGCCGGGCTGGACAAGCTGCTGACGGCGACGATGTAGGTCTCAGCCGCCTGGACCTCAAGCCGCAGGGCGATAGAGATGGCGTCGTTGAGCGTGGCGGCTGATCGAGCGGCGTTCACGGGCGACAACCGGCCAGATAGCGGGATCCCGGCCACGGCGGGCTTGTGCGCGGCTCGCAGGATCGCGTTCCAGGTCGCGGCGTGCTGTGCGTGCTGGCGGGCGCACGCATCGGCGAGCCTGGCAAACGCTGATCCTGACCCGCCTGGCCTGCCGGAACCCCGTCCCGCTCTGGCATCCCTGCCAACGGCGGCACGCAAGGCCAGGTAGGCGCTGACTGCCTGGTTCTCAAGCGCGGCGGCTAGCGCCATCATGCGGTAGTCGCCGGTATAAGCCGACGCGGCCGACCGGCCCGGGTCCGCGCCACTGCAGGCGTCCACGGCTAGGCAGGCCCCGACGCCGCCTAAGCCAAGAACGAACGCCCGCCGCCCTACGACCCCCGCGAGCGCCGTCCCCGCAAGCTCAGGGACCCCGCCGGTCGCACCCGCACGGCGATTCACCGCACGACCCCTTCGTCGACGGCCGATGCCCCCGCGGTCGAGTAGAACGCCCGAGGGAAGCACTCGACTCCGATGACGCCGGACAGCTCACCCGGATCGGTCGGGATCTCGATCAGGCCTTCCGCCCCGACGCTCAGCAGTTGCAGCGTGGCTAGCAGGAACGATCTGTGCTGCGCCTCGACCGCGGCCACGCTTACCAGCAGCGATCGCAACTTCGGGCTGGTCAGGCTCGCGTATCTCACATACGACTGTGCCTTCAGGTCTTCCAGCGCCTCGAGCAAGCTCACGATCGACGCCAAGCTGGTGACCGAGGGCGCGCCAGTCAGGCGTTCGAGCGCGTGTCGGACGGCGCCGGCGTATCTAGGGTCGGGCGCGCGCTGAGGCCGGCCGCCCTCGCGCACGGCGGCCGCGTTGTAGGCAGCGGCGTGGGCAGCGTGATGCGCTCTCGTGCGCGCGATGAACGTGGCGAGCGCCCGATCGCCGTCCCTGATCGTCGGCAGTCGCGCCGCCGACGCATAACAGGCCACGGCCAGGTTCTCAAGCGAGGCGCTGGTCTGCAGCACCTGGACGTCAAGCGAGACCCGCTTGCCAGCACTCCGGCCAGCCATCACGAACACTCGCTCATGACGAAATGGAAAGCTCGAACACCACGGCGATCGTATTGGCCGGGTTCAGCGGGTCGGTATCCACGATGTTCACGTCGAAATCCCACGTCGTGCCAGCGATGAGGTCGGTGATGTCTCCCTTGATCTCGCCGTTGCCTGAATTCATGGTCAGCTCGCCAGCGCCGCAGCCGACTTCCTCGCACGGCAGCCCGTTGTTGTTGGACCCTGTGCCGAGCGGACCACTCACGCTGACCTCCGAGGTCGAGAACGTGAACCCGCCAAGGCCGCCGGCTGCCTGATAGCCACCTGAGGGCAGGACGCCGCCGACGACAGTCTGCTGGTCGTAGCTCTCGCTGTCGGCCACGTTAGGCAGCGGGCTCGACACGGGATTGACGACCAGCGGAGGGATCGAAGCGACCACCGTGAGCGCGGCCCGCGCCGTGCTGCCGTCGGCGTCCGTGACCGTCAGCGTCGTGTCGAACGTTGTGCTCGCGCACTGGACCACGATGGACCCTTCCTGATTCGTAGCGCTGCCTCCATCAGGACATGGCGCGTCAGGCGTGCCAGAGATCACGCCGGTGGACGGGTTGACCGATAGGCCGTCTGTCGCCGGCATCGAGAACGTGTACGGTGCGCGCCCGCCGCTGACGAGCGATGCGAAGTTCTCGCTGAACGGACTGCCACCCGTGACCGACGCGCTCCCCGGAGCCATTTCCAGCGGGCC
>DATNEK010000095.1:0-3242 GCA_035553055.1 Streptosporangiaceae bacterium
AGCAGCGCGGAGACGGCGGCTGCGACCGTCAGTGCCAGCGGTAGCCAGAACAGCCAGCGGTACCCGAGAGCATTGACGATCGGACCGGCCAGGACGATCCCGAGGCCAGCCCCGACAGCGGTGAGCGCGGCTATAGCTCCGACCGCGCCGGTCACCCTCTCCGCGGGGAACTCATCGCGAATGATCCCGAACGCTACCGGCAGCATGCCGCCGGCGAAGCCCTGGATTACCCTGGCCACTATCATGACGGCGAACGACGAGGTAAGGGCGGCCAGCAGCGAGCCGACCGCCAGGGCGACGAGCGTGGCCACGAAGACCCGTCGCTTGCCGGTCATGTCACCAACGCGTCCGAGTATTGGCGTCATGATCGAGGCTGACAGCAGATAGGCGGTCAGCACCCAGGTGACCGCGGCCTGCGACGTATGAAGCTGATGCTGGACCGTCGTCAGCACCGGGATCACCAGCGACTGCAGCAGAGCGAACGCACCGACCCCGAGCGCCAGGACCGCGAACGTCACCGTCGGCCGCCCGCGCAACGCCAGCCCGGTCATCAGCACCTCCATTAAGCGGAATCCAGGTTCCGGTACGGAGTCTAACGGAGTTCGATCCGGACGCTTGAACTCGGTGCCCGGTTTGCTGTGCCTCGTGGCAAACTCGACGCCTACCGTATGAAACCGCCCGGTAGCCCTGGGTCCGCCTGCGGTCAAGCGGATGGCGACTAGGGTCTGCCCATGCACGCTGCGGCGCCGAGGACGGCGATCATTCCTGTTGCGGGACTTGGCACCCGGTTGCTGCCCGCCACCAAGGCGGTTCCTAAGGGCATGCTTCCGGTGATCGACAGGCCAGCGGTGCAGTACGTGGTCGAGGAGGCGGCGGCTGCCGGGCTGACTGACGTCGTGCTGGTGACCGGCGAGGATTCGGGCGCGTTCATGGCGTACTTCGAGCCTGCCGATCAGCTAGAGCGCGTACTGGTTGAGCGCGGTCATCACGACATCGTCGCCGAGTTGCGGGCCGCGTGTGAGCTGCCGGTCACCTGCGTACAGCAGGATGTGCCGCGCGGCCTCGGCGATGCCGTGCTGCGGTGCGCCGGGCATGTCGGTGCCGAGCCTTTCGCCGTCCTTTTCGGCGACAACATACTCAGCCATGGCGATGACCTGCTGACCAAGATGATCGCCGCCAGGAAGACACATGGCGGGACGATCCTGGCGCTGACCGAGATCGCGCCGGATGAGGCATCAGCTCGGTGCTTCGCGGCGTTCAAGGAAACGGAAGACCAGGGCGTCGTCAGGGTCACCGATCTGGTGGAACAGTCGGACGCATCGGGTGCCCCGTCAAATTGGATCATGATCGGGCGGTGCGTGTGCGATCCAGCGATCTTCGACGTGCTGCGCGAGACGCCGCCAGGACTAGGAGGCGAGATTCAGCTCAGCGACGCCCTGCGCACGCTCGCGAGCGCTGATCCCGCTGTCGGCGGCGGCGTCCACGGCTTGTTGTACCGCGGACGCCGCTTCGACACCGGAAACAAGCAGGACTACCTGCGGACGACCATCGAGATGGCGTGCTCCCGCCCTGACCTAGCCGATCAGTTCCTGCCCTGGCTCCGCAACTACGTCAGCACGCGCCCCAAGGGTTAGCGCTGCCGTTCGCGGGTCATCGTGCTGGCGGCGGGTCCTCGCCCACCAGGCCGTCGACGGCCTCGCGCAGCAGGTCGGCGTGCCCGACGTGGCGAGCGTACTCATCGTGCAGGTCGACGAGCACCCGCCGCAGGTTGGGCGTGAAGCCGGATCCGGTGGTGAACTTCGATGGCCCGCCCGGTCCGCCCGGCGCGAGCGCGGCGTCGGTCGCGGCGCGCGTCCTGGCCACGGCGCCACCCCAGAGCCGATAGAGGTCATCGGGCGAGTCGTCGGCCGCCGTGCGCCATTCCCAGTCCGGGTCGGCATCGAAGTCGACCGCGTTCCATGGCGCGCCGATCGGCTGGCCGGTGAGCATCCGGGCGGTGATGTCGTCTTCGCAGAGGGCCAGGTGCTTGATCAGGCCACCCAGAGTCATAGTTGTCGGTGGGTGCGGTTGGCTGAGCCCGGCGGCGTCCAGGCCGCCGCACTTCCAGGCGAACTGCGCGCGGGAGCGGTCAAGCGCGAACAGCAGCATCTCGGCCTCGCTCGCAGTCATCGACGGCTCGTGAATCGTGGTTTCCAATGCGGTGTGCTCAGTCATGAGCGGCACGCTAGCCTGCATTGCGGACGTTTGACTTCCGCATTAGGAACGGGATGGGCGTGAAACCGGACACGAGCCCAGCCGCACGAGCGCTGATGGCACTTGAGCTTATCCAGGGCAGCCCTGGCATCACCGCGGAGCGTATCGCCGACAAGCTCGGAGTCTCGAGCCGGGCCGCCCGGCGCTATGTCGACATACTCCGCGAGGCCGACATGCCGATCGAGTCGGTGCGCGGCCCTTACGGCGGCTACCACGTCGGCCGGGGCCTGCGGCTTCCGCCGCTGATGTTCACCGCCACCGAAGCTCTCGGCTTGGTCATGGCCGTCCTCGACGGCCACCACGATGCCAGCGATGCCAGCGACCCGGTCGGTAGCGCGCTCGGCAAGATTATGCGCGCGCTCCCCGAACCGATCGCCGCCCAGGCCGAGGCGGTACGCCGCACGACGGCGCCGGCTCCCGACCGCTCTGCCGCCCGGCCCGACCAGACGACTACGGCGGCGCTGGTGCAGGCCTGCTCACAGCATCGCCGGGTGCGGCTGACCTACTGCACGGAGGCCGGGTCGCAATGGCAGACCGAGGCCGACCCGTGGGCGGTCGTCGTGCGACACGGCCGGTGGTACCTGCTATGCCACTCGCAGCTCGCCGATGCTCCGCGCGCCTACCGGATCGACCGGGTCAAGCAGCTTGACATGCTCGACGACACCTTCAGCCCGCCAGCCGAGATCGACCCGGTCGCCATGCTCGAACGGCACCTCGCCAGCGGATGGGAACACGACGTCGAGGTCATCATCGAAGCCACAGCCGACGCCGTGGCCCGCTGCCTCTCTCGCACCACCGGTCAACTCGAGCAACTCGGCGACGGAACGACCCGACTGGTAGGCAGTACAAGCAACACGGCCTGGTACGCACAGCAACTCGCCCTCATCCCGGCGCCTTACCGGATCGTGCGGTGTCCCGACCTCCAGCAGGCCGCGCGTGTTCTCGGGCGTCGGCTGCAAACCGCGGGAGAAAATTTCGCCCAAGCCTAA
>DATNEK010000096.1:0-5199 GCA_035553055.1 Streptosporangiaceae bacterium
CGCTCGTCCTCGGCGCCCAGCTCGGTCACGGCGAAGCCCGCGGGGTTCGCCGTGATGGCGGTGTCGCGCTCGACGTCGCTGAAGACGTCGACCATCTTCTTCTCAGCCATTGGCCAGCTCCATCCGGGCGGAGATCTCGGCGACGACGTCGGCGTACTGCTCCTCGTTGAGCAGGCCGAGGTGCCAGGCCTGCGGCTGCTTCTCCATGAACTCGACACCGTGGCCCTTGCGCGTCCGCGCGATGATCGCCACCGGCTCCTCGCTCGCGGGGTCAGGCAGCTCGTCGAAGGTCTTCAGCAGCGTGGGCGCGTCGTGCCCGTCGATCTCCCGCACGGTCCAGCCGAACGCCTCGAACCGCTTGCCGAGCGGCTCGATGTTCATAGCCTGCGACGTCGGGCCGGCGCCAGAGAAGCCGTTCGCGTCCACGATCGCGACCAGGTTGCCGAGCTTGTAGTGGCTCGCCGCCATCGCCGCTTCCCAGACCTGGCCCTCCTGCAGCTCGCCGTCGCCGGTCAGCACGAAGGTGCGGTAGTCGCGGCCGGTGAGCCGGGCCGCGATCGCCATGCCCGCGCCGACCGACAGGTTGTGCCCGAGCGAGCCCGAGGAGAAGTCGATGCCGCGCGCCACCTTCATGTTCGGGTGGTCGTTGAGCGGCGAGCCGACCTTGCCGAACTGCCCGAGCCAGTCATGCGGGTAGAAGCCCAGGTCCGCGAGCACCGGCCACAGGCCGGTCGCGACGTGGCCCTTGCCGAGCAGGAACCGGTCCCTGTCCGGCCAGTTCGGCTCGCTCGGGCGCAGCCGCAGCGCGTGGTAGTAGAGGGTCGCGACCAGCTCCGCGGCCGAGAACGTGGACGAGTAGTGACCAAGTCCGGCCTGCGCGATCAGGTCGACCGTCTGCAGCCGTATCCAGTCCGCCCGGCGAAGGAGCCCGGCGTCGGTGAGCGGACGCCCGCGCTCCAAGGTGATGTCATCTGGCATGACGCCAGCCTAAATTCGGCGCAACTTGTTGACAATATGGCGCTTTGTCACAGCGGTGGCATAGACGGCTGTGCCTGCCCACAAGTCTCTAGACAGATGATCGTCGGTGTTTATGCTAGTCATAAGGTCAGTGGATGTGTCCGGCGCACCCTAGGGAAGGTTTCCGACCCCTGGCTATGTGGTGAGAGGACAAGATTCCGCCCGCCGGAATACTGGTCGGGCTATAGAGACCGAAGCGAGACCTGATCTCGTTTGTGAGTCCGTTGACAACCGCGCCGGCAGTCATCAAGTCTGTGGGCACTGTGGTCTGGTCGGCCCTCGATGCGGTGGGTCTGGTCGACCCCTGGATGCGGCGGGCCTGGCCGACCCTGGATGCGAATGATGCGAGGGCGCATGGATAGCTTCAGAATTAGGAAACGAAACCCCCGGAAAGCGCGGGTGGCGATCGGGGTGCTTTCGGCGGGCGCGGCGCTAGCGCTAGCCGCCTGCTCATCGAGCTCATCGAGCTCAGCCGCCGCGGGCGGCTCGCAGAGCACGTCGGGATCCTCCAGCAGCTCGGGCAGCTCTTCCGTCAACACCGCCGCGCTGGCCAACGGCGTGACCAAGGCGGCCGCGGTACCGAGCTTCAGCGACTACGCGGCCGGCTACGGCGGCAAGGTTGGGGACGTCTCCAACCTCAAGGGCAAGAAGATCATGATCGTGCCGGGCTCGAGCGCGCTCGCTGCCTGCACGGAGATCGCCCAGGCGGCCGCGGCGCTGGCCACCGACGTCGGTATGAAGCCGACGATCTTCGCCAACCAAGGCACGACCGCCGAGCACAACACGGCCATCGAGAACGCGATCCACCAGGGCTACACGGCGATCGACCTTGGCTGTGACTACGACCCGACGACCAACGCGCCGGCGATCGCCGCCGCGCAGAAGGCCGGCCTCGTGGTGTCGGTCTACGGTGCGACCCAGGCGCAGGTGCAGGCCACCAACCTGCAGTACGTGAACTCCGACCCGTACACGCTGGACGCGACGCTCGCGGTTGACCAGGCGGTCTCGCAGCACAACGGGCAGCCGTTCGACGCGGTCGCGATCACCTCGAACGCGGCGTCGGCCACGGCGACCATGGAAGCCGGGATCAAGGCCGAGCTGGCCAAGACCTGCCCCAAGTGCACGCTCACCGAGGTCAACGTCGAGGTGCCGAAGTGGACCACGGACGTCGCCAGCGCCGTGAGCTCCGCGCTGCTCCAGCACCCCAACGTGAGCGTGCTGTTCCCCGACTACGCGGGCATGATGACCTACGTGCTGCAGGGCATCCAGACCGCGCACAAGACCGGCAGCGTGAAGGCCTACCTGAACTTCGGCGGCGGCACGCCGTTCGTCAAGATCCAGACGGCCGACCCGGGCAAGAGCATCGTGCAGAGCGACATCGGCGGCTACCCGCCGTGGACCGGCTACCTGCTGTTCCTCCAGACCGCCCGGGCGCTGGAGAAGCAGCCGGCCATTCCCTACGCGAAGGCCATCGGGCCGAACCGGATCGTCACCCCCGACAACGCCGTTGAAGTCCTCCAGACCGGCGGCTGGGGCACGAGCTGGGTGAACGGCTTCCGTGAGCTGCTCGGGCTGCCCGCCTTGTCGGGCAGTGCGCTGACCAACGCATCGACGCTGAATGGCACGATGGTCGGCAGCGTCTGACGCATACCGGATCTGAGGGCGGGCAGCAGCCCGGTCGCGGGCGATTCCGCGCCGGGCTGCTGCCCCCTATCCATGGACATCCCGTTATGGATATCCCCCAGCAGCGAAAAAGAAGGAGACGTAGGTTGGAGCAGGCATCCGCTCCCCCCGCGGTCGAGCTGCATAACATTTCCAAGGTTTTCGGCACCAACCGGGCACTGGACCACGTGGACCTGACCATCGGTCAGGGCGAGGTGGTCGGGCTGCTCGGGCAGAACGGCTCGGGCAAGTCCACGCTGGTGAAGATCATGTCCGGGGTCTACGACCCCGAACCGGGCGGCCACCTGCGCGTGGGCGGCGAAGAGGTCCCGCTCCCGCTGCCGCCCGGCCAGGCCAGCGAGATCGGGCTCAGCTTCGTCTACCAGAACCTGGCGCTCGCACCAGGCCTGACCGTCTTGGAGAACCTGACGCTCGGCCAGCGGATCACCGCAGGCGGCTGGAAACTCATCAACTGGGTCTCCGAGCACCGGGCCGCCAAGGCCGTCCTTGACCGCTACCAGGTCAACCTCGACCTCGACCAGCAGACGGGCGACTTGGCCCCGGTCGACCAGGCGCGGCTGGCGATCGTCCGGGCCGCCGAGGACCTGCGCCGGTACCGGGCGCGGACCGGCGGCTCGCACTCCGTGCTCATCCTCGACGAGCCCACCGTCTTCCTGCCGGAGGAGGAGATCGACCGCCTCTTCGACCTGATCAGGACCGTGGTGGCCGAGGGCGCGGCCGTCCTGTTCATCTCGCATGACTTGGCCGCGGTGCAGTCGATCACCGACCGCGTCGTCGTCCTGCGGGACGGCCGGGTCGTGGCCGAGGAGGTCACCGCCAACATCGACGAGGAGTCGCTGGTCGACCTCATCGTCGGCGCGTCGGCGTCGGTCCGCGAGGCCGCGGTCGACACGTCGAACGTCGTCGCCCTGGTGGAAGACCAGCGCGCGGTCGAGGCGACGCGCGAGGCGATGCAGTCCGCCGGCGACGCGGCCGACGTGGGCGAGAGCGTCATGGTCGAGGACCTGGTCGATGACCGGCTGCACGGGGTGTCGTTCGAGATCGGTGCCGGGGAGATCCTCGGCGTGGCCGGCCTCATCGGCTCCGGCGCCGAGGAGCTGCCGTACCTGCTCTTCGGCGCGCGCCAGGCGATAAGCGGCTCGCTCCGCCTGGGCGCCGAGCGGATGAACTGCGGCAAGCTCACTCCCCAGCGCAGCGTGCGCGAGCGCATCGCGCTGGTCCCCGCCGACCGCGCGGTGCAGGGCCTGAGCCAAGGGCTGACCCTGTGGGAGAACATCACCATGCTCGTCGAGGACGAGCACTACCGCGGGGGCATCTTCCGCCGCGGGGAGCTGCAGAAGCTCGCGCGCGACGCCATCGACCGGTTCTTGATCCGGCCGCCGCTCGCCGACGCGCCCGCCGGGACGTTCTCCGGCGGTAACCAGCAGAAAGCGCTGATGGCCAAGTGGCTGATCGCCCGGCCGCGGCTGCTGCTGCTGCACGAGCCGACGCAGGGCGTGGACGTGGGCGCCAGGCGCGACATCTACCGCTTCGTGAAGGCGGCCGCCACTCTCAACCAGATGGCGGTGCTGTGGGTGACGACGGAGTTCGGTGAGCTCGCGGAGGTCTGCGACCGGGTCATCGTCCTCACCCAGGGACAGCACACCGAGACGCTCACCGGCGAGGAACTGAGCGAGGAAGCTATCAGCGCCGCGGCACTGCGGCAAACCAGGGAGGTCTCATGAGCGCCCCCAATAAGGCTGCTCCCGCGGAAGCGGACCACCAAGAACAGCGGGCCGCGACACTGCCCAGCCCGACGCTAATGAGGCGCCTGGGCCTCCAGCGCTACGCGATCATCATCGTGTTCATCGCGATGTTCATCGCGTTCGCGCTGGCCGTGCCGTCGACGTTCCTGAGCATCGGCAACCTGTCCAACATCCTCGGCGGCCAGGCGGTCCTGTTCATCCTGGTGATGGCGGTGATGCTGCCAACGATCATGGGTGACTTCGTCGACCTGTCGCTCGGCTCCTCGCTGGGCCTGTCGGCGATGACCCTGGCCGTGCTGAACGTGCAGCACCACACGAACGTATTCGTCGCCTGCCTGGCGGGCGTCGGCGCCGCCCTCGTGGTCGGCCTGGTCAACGTGTTCTTCGTGGTGTACTTCGACAACGACCCGTTCATCGTGACGCTCGGCACGATGACGATCGTGCAGGGGGTCACCTACATCATCTCCGGCTCCAACAGCATCGGCATCGTGTCGACCAACCTGTCGAACTGGATCTTCACCTACAACTTCCTGTCGATCCCGCTCGAGTTCTACTACGGCCTGGCGATCTTCCTGGTCATCTGGTACGTGCTCAGCTTCACTCCGATCGGCCAGAAAGCGCTGGTGCTCGGGCAGTCCCGTGAGGTCGCGCGGCTGACCGGTGTCCGGGTGAACAAGATGCGGTCCTGGGGCTTCATCCTCGGCGCGGGCGTCGCCGGCCTGGCTGGCATCGCCTACGCGGGCACCAACGGCAC
>DATNEK010000097.1:0-6512 GCA_035553055.1 Streptosporangiaceae bacterium
CCAAGCGGCGATCCTGGCCCGCTCTAGGTGGGATATCGGGCGGGTCCGGTCGCCTACGGCCGGACCCGCCCTTTTTCCGCGAAACGCCACAGATTTTTGAAACATCGTGGGAAGCGAGCGCCGGCTCGCCCGAGCCGCGCCCTTACCTGGGCTGCCTGGGCTCGCCGAACGCGGCATAACCGACGGCCAGATCGACCAGATGCTGGTAAGGAACCCGCGCGACTTCTTCGCGGCCTGATAGGGTCCACCCGATCGCCGAGGAGCGTCATCTTGGACTACGTGCCGTTTGACCAGCGGATTCCTTCTACCGAGTACCGGGACGTGCTCGCCAGGATTCTGAATGAAGGCGAGCTGGCAAGCACGCGCCAAGGACCAAGGGCACTCACCTTGATGCAGGCGACCATGAGCTTCGATCTGCATCAGGGGTTCCCGCTGATCACCGAGCGGAGCCTGCGAACTTTCTGGCGTAAGCCGATCGGCGAACTTTGCGGATTCATCAACGGCGCGGTCACGTTGCGCGAGCTTGAGGCTTTCGGCTGCGACTGGTGGGGTGCCTGGGCGACGCCGGAGAAAACCTCGGCTAAGCAGCTGCCGCCTGGATCGATCGGTCCGGGCTCCTACGGCGGCGCGTTCCATGACTTCCCGACGACCGACGGCCCGCCGTTCGACCAGTTCGCGCATCTGGTCGAGCAGATCAGGGAACTGCCTAATGTCCGCACCCACTTCGTGACGCCGTGGATCCCGCAGTATCAGGTACGCGGCCGGGGAAAGATACCGCGCACGACGATCGCGCCGTGCCACGGCTGGGTGCACGTGCGGGTCATCAACGACCGGCTGCACCTGCACATGTTCCAGCGATCAGGCGACGTCCCGATCGGAGTTCCGGCGAACATGGTGCAGTACGCCGCGCTGACGCTCATGCTCGAGCACCTGACGGGGTATCGGGCGGCCAGCTACTACCACACTCTGTCTGACGCGCACGTGTACGAAGACCAGGTTCCTTTCGTCGAGCGGATGCTCGCCACCGAGCCACGGCCGCTGCCGACCGTGCGGCTCACCGAGGCTGGCGCCTCGGTCACCGACATCCATGACTTCCGCGCCGAGCACTTCGAACTCACCGACTACCATCCGAATCCGGCCATCAGCGGCATCCCGGTGGCCACATGACCGTGTCCTTGCTCGTCGCCGCCGCCGAGAACGATGTGATCGGTGACGGGGGACGGATTCCGTGGCGGCTGCCGGCGGACATGCGGCGGTTCGCGGCCATGACCTCAGGGCATTCCGTGGTGATGGGCCGGACCACCTATGACTCGATCATCGCCAAGCTCGGCCGCCCATTGCCCGGTCGGCATAGCGTGGTCATCTCGCACCGGCCAGGAATTCCGGCCGACGCGGTCACCTGGGTCTCTTCGCCGACCGCGGCCGCGCAGGTGTGCGAGCACCTAGAGCCGGGCGCGTGGTTCGTGATCGGCGGCGCGAGCGTCTACCAGCAGATGCTTGCCTATGTTGACGCCATCCACCTGACGCGGGTGCACGCGCACGTGCCGGGCGACACGACGATGCCGCCAGGTTGGCTTGACGGGTTTTCTCCGGCGACGCATGAACGGGTGAACGACCCGGCGGCGGATCTTAACTACAGCTTCATCCACCTGGGCCGTGACGGCCGGTGACGCTGTACTACCTGGGAAATCACCGATCGGCCGACCAGCTAGCCGAGATGCGGCGGCTTGAGGCTGAGGGAACGTGCATATTCTGCCCGCCAGCGCTTGACGACCCCGCCGAGGCGGTCTTGCGGCGGGGTGACCACTGGGTGATCAGACCTAACGCGTACCCGTACCGTGGCACCAGGTTGCACCTGCTGCTCGTGCCGCGTGCCCATGTAACCGACCTGCTCGACCTCGGCAGCGACGCCCTGGCCGAGTTCTGGGAGGCCGCGCGCTGGGTGCGCGACACGTACCGGCTGGAGTTTTACGGCCTGGGAGCGCGGTGCGGCGACTGCGCCTACACCGGCGGCACGATCGCGCACGCGCACGTCCACTTCATCGTGGGCGACGTCGAGGCGGACGACCACACGCCGGTGCGGCTCAAGCTGAGCTCTAGGCCGTGAGTAACTCACTCAACGAAGTACAGCTCGACGCCTGCTTGTCTCAGCACGTTCTCGCCGTCGAGCAGGGCATAGGGGCCGGAGAAATAACAGCGGGCGAATCCGGCCTGCGCCACCAGCATGGCGCAGGTCGGACACGGGAACGTCGTGACGTGCAGTTCGGCGTCCCGCAGGCTGACGCCTTCGCGTGCCGCCCAGCCGACGATGGCCGCTTCGGCGTGCAGCGCTGTCGTCAGTTCTGTCTCGATCCCGCGGCTGAAGTTGTTCCTCGGATCGCCATCGATGTACGGCGAGTACTCGGTGGGCAGGTGCCGGTTGTGCGCCTCGGCGATGATCTCGTCGCCCTTGACCGCGAGCGCCCCGACCTGGCGCCACCAGTCCGAGCTTCGCATCGACGCGCGCCGCGCCAGTCGCTGCATCGCGCGGGTGTACTCGTCGGCGCAGACCTTCCCGTCGTAGCCGATCGGGCGCCCGGCCTTGCTCCACTCCCTGTCCCAGCGCAGGAACGTGGGCAAGAACCGAACCGCCGCGCGGTCGGCCAGGTTGTACTGCTGAACTATCTCCCTGGTCACGTCCTCGTCCGGGGTGAGCAAGAGGCCAGGTTCGACGGCACCTGGCAGGTCGGAAGGCTCGATGACACGACCGGACTCGATTGCGCCAGACGAAAGCAGGTACCGAAGCGCCCTGTCCGCGTCAAGGGCACGGATCTCTTTCGCCAGCACCGGGTAATCGTCGGAAAAGCCCGAGCCGATCAGCAGCAACTCGGCGCCGTGGGCGTGTTCGGCGAGGAACCTGTCGTAGCCCGCGTGGATGACCGGCAAGTACATAAGGACCTGGGTCACCGCGACCCCGCCATCTCGCCGACCACCTCCCTGATGAAAGCCGGGAGGCGGTCGGCGAGCGTGGCCGCGAGGTCCAGGTAGACCAGCCTCAACCGTGCCGAAGTGCTGATCGTGGCCATCCGCCGCAGCACCTCAACCCGGCCGCAATACCGCGACTCCAGTTCAGCGATCTCCTCGCCGGTGTAGGTGTCCTCCGTCGCTACCAGCACATCGGGACGCACGGCGCGAATCAGCGCCCAGCGCTCGTCGTCGGCGTTCTTGAGCGCCACCAATCCCACTCCGCGCTGGTGGGTCACCATCCTGAGTCGCTCGTCCTCGGGCACGGCCGGCCTGGTGACGCCCTTCCGGCGGCGGATCTTCTCGTCGCTGTCCACGCCAACGACCAGGAAGTCGCCCAGTTGCCTGGCCGCTTCCAGGTACATCGAGTGACCCTGGTGCAGCAGGTCAAAGGACCCGCTGGTGAGCACCACCTTGTCACCGCGCGCCTTGATCGCTTCGATGAGCGACCCGACCTTGGCGTAGTCCTTCACGACGCGGAGGTCGTAGTGCGCGACATCCTGTGACAGAAGCTCAAGCACGTCCTCGCGGCCGTCGGTTTGCGTCACGCTGGCTCCTTCGTTGCCTGTGCCGCCCGTCACTGGCTTCCAGGCGATATTAGCGAGCGTCGCAGGCAAGGTCACGCACCTGGTCCGCCTCGGGAACGTTGAGACTGGTGTACAACTCCAGTGCCTGCTGCCAGTGCTGCCGCGCTTGATCACCGTCGCCGTCGGCAAGATGAGCCTCGGCGATACCGCGATGCGCACGGGCCTGCTCATAGAGCTCGCCGATCTGGCTGGCCAGGTCGAGCGCGGCCGAGTGCTGGGCTCGGGCACGGGCTGGTTTGCCGGTGGCCAAAGCTACTTCCCCAAGGCCGTTGAGCGCCTCGGCCTGCCCGGCCCTGTCCGCGATCGCCCTGAACAGGACAAGTGCCTGCCGCAAGTGTCCGATCGCTTCGAGGTATCTGCCTTCGAGCCTGCCCACGTCGCCCAGGTTACTCAGGGCATGGGCCTGTCCTGCGGTATTTCCTAGCCCCTTGAACAGGGCAAGCGCCTTGTTCAGGTTGCCGGCGGCCAGCCGGTAGTGAGACCGGTGCAGGTTGACGTCGCCGAGGTTGACAAGCGCCCAGGCTTCGCCGCTGGGATCGCCAGCCTTGCTGAACAGGCTGAGCGCCAGCTCCAGATGGCCGGCGGCCTCATCACACCGGCCTAGTCTCATGATCGCCAGACCGAGGTTGCCGAGCGCGTAGGCCTGGCCGGTCCTCTGGCCGACCCGGCTGAAGAGATCGGCCGCGCGCTCAAGATGGTCAGCCGCCCGCCGGTACTTACCTTGATGCCAGCCAATCACGCCGAGGCTGGTCAGCGCCCTGGCCTCGGCAGTCAGGTCACCGGTCTGCCTGCACAGGCCGAGCGCGAGCTTGAAGTGGCCGGACGCCTGGGCGTACCGGCCTTGCCTGGCATCAGCCGCACCCAGGTTGGTCAGCACCGTGCATTCGGCAGCCAGGTCTCCTACCTGCCTCGCCGCGTCGCGTGCGCGGGTGTAGATGCTCTGGGCCTCCTGGTAATGGTTGCAGTTTTCCAGGTACCTGAACATGACGGCCGCCAGGTCCAGACTGTGCTCCGGCCAGCCGCGCCCGGCCGCGTATCCGACGATGGCAACCAGGTTGGCTCGTTCGTCGTCAAGCCAGGCTCGCGCGGCGGCAGCTTCGACCAGCGGCCTGGCCTGCGTCGCCGGGGCGAGAGCAACGCGAAGCGGAAGCCGATTCTCTGTGGGAAACGCGGTGTACACCGCAGCCGTCGCCGTCGCCAGGTAAGTGTCGAACAGCCGGGTCAGCGCGTCCCGCTGGCGCCTCGCCCCGTCGCGGCGCACTGCTCGTTCTGTCGCATAGGCGCGCAGCAGATCGTGCATGGCCCAGCGACCTGGGCTTGGCTGGTGTATCAGGTAGGCCCTGGCGAGCTGATCGAGAAGATCCCTGGTCTGCTCTAAGGTGTCGCCGATGAGCGCGGCCGCGCCGTAGACATCGATGTCGGCACCCGGTTGCAGGCCAATCAGCCGGAACGCGCGCGCCGCCACCGGGTCGAGGTGCCGGTAGGACCAGGAGAACACCGCGCGGACCGCTGTTTCCGCATCGCCCTCGGCATCGAGCAGGTCAAGCAGCCGTTGTTCGTCGGCCAGCTCGTCGACCAGCTCGGCCAGCGGGCTTTGCGGCCGGGAGGTCGCCAGTTCGGCTGCCACTCGAAGCGCGAGCGGCAACCGACAGCACTGGCCAGCGAGGGTGACCGCGGCGTCAGGTGCGGCCGCGATCCGCTCGCCGACCAGCGACCTGAGCAGGCCGATCGCTTCATCCAGCGGGAGCAGGTCAAGCTCAAGGCGTTTCGCGCCGTCCCTCGCGACCAGGCCGGCCAGCCGGTTGCGGCTAGTCACGACCACAGCGCAGGTCGGATTGCCAGGCAGCAGCGGCCTGACCTGCTTGACGTCGACCGCGTTGTCGAGCAGCACGAGCACCCGTCGTCCGGCGAGCACGCTACGGAACAGCGCAGCCCGCTCGTCTAGTTCAGCCGGGATCTCCTGGCCGTCGACTCCGAGGGCGCGCAGAAAGCCCGCGAGCGCATCAGCGGCCGATAGTGGCGGGCTCGCGTCGAAGCCGCGCAGGTTCACGTAGAGCTGCCCGTCAGGGAACCGCTCAGCCGATCCGTGCGCCCAGTGCAGCGCCAGCGCGGTCTTGCCCACGCCAGCGGTACCGCTGACCGCGGTGATGACCACGGCGCCGGCTGCGGCGGGATCATGGTCAAGCATGCTCGTCAGCCTTCGCAGCTCGGCAAGCCTGCCAGTGAAATTTCGCACCGCCGGGGGTAGCTGCGCAGGCGCGGGAAGCTCTGGCCCGCCGCCAGTCGCGACGAACCGCCGCTGGCCGAGCTCGTCGAGGTCGGCGACGGCAAGGCCGAGTGCCTCGGCGATGAGCTCGACGGACGCTCGCCTCGGCCGGCCGGTGACGCCTCTTTCGATATCGCTGATCGCGCGCACGCTGAGCCCGCACCGCTCGGCGAGTTCCTCCTGAGTCACGCCAGATTCAGCCCGGTGGCGTCGCAACGCCGCCCCGAGGTTGCCCTGGCCATTCATGACTGCGTCCACGCTGCCACCCAAACCGCGACATAGTCATCAGAACCCCAGTGCCGATTCTGCCACTAGGAAGGTGCACGCCACCTGCATTGATAAAGACGCGACGTGCCGCGACGTCGTTGCCGAAGCGAAGAAAGAAGATGAGAATCCGCGGCCGAAACGGCAACTGGGCGAGCGGGTTAGCGCCTGGGGGTCCCGCCCGCCCAGATCTTGCGCGGGCGAGCGGGCTCCGGTACGTCCGCGAGCTGGCGATACCTGGCCGGTTCGCGGCCAATCTGGCTCTCCGGACACTCTTCACTTACCACGCTCTGTGAACATTGACCATCATTGGCCCAATAGTTACGTTCAGCCCAGGCGGCGTACTCCTCGCCGCCTTGCCCGCGCTCACAACGTGGTGCGCGCGGGTGAGA
>DATNEK010000098.1:0-5000 GCA_035553055.1 Streptosporangiaceae bacterium
CGATCGTGTCGGTGACTGCCACGACCGGTGAGGGGATCGATGAGCTGACCGCCAAGCTGGATGCGCACTGGACGTGGCTCGGGGAGTCGGGGCTGCGGCAGGAGCGCCGGGTCAAGCGGGCGCGCGAGGAGATCTCGGCGATCGCCGTCGCCGAGATCAGGCGGAGGGTGGGCGCCCTGCCGGGGGAGTCGCGGCTCGACGAACTCGCCGCGCAGGTGGCCGGCGGGAAGCTCGACCCGTATTCGGCGGCCGACGAACTGATCGCGGACTGACCTGGCGGGCGGGGCGGGCTGGGCTGGGACGGGTTCGGGCGCGACAGCGTTGTGCACTTTGCTGCGGTTGGAACAACCGCGTTGGACCGTTACTGCTGTTGACCTGCGGGGGTTAATCGCGTAGCGCCTGGTTCTTGGCCAGGGTGCGGTCGAAGATGCTGCTGACGGCTTGGCCGGCGCCGGCTCCTATGAGCGCGCCGACGACGGTGTCGCCTGGGTAGTGCACGCCGGTGTGCACGCGCGAATAGGCCACGCCTCCGGCCAGGAACTGGATGATGATCGCCAGCCACGGATCATCCCTGCTCACGGCCGTCGCGAAAGCGAACGCCGAAGCCGAGTGGCCGGAAGGGAACGACGTCGATGACGGCATCGACACGTGCCGCTTGTTGGGAACACCGACCTCGTCGCGGTCTGGCCGGCGCCTTGCCGACAGCGGTTTCACGCCGAGGTTGACGATCGCGGAGGTGACTCCGATCGCGAGCAGTCCACGCGCGCCTGCGCGCCTGCCGGTCGCCCCGGTCAAGCTCAGGCCGGCCGCGATCGCCATCCAGATCAATGAGCGGTTCGCTGAGTCGGACAGTCGGCGCATGGCGACGTCGAGCGCGGGTGTCGGCACCTTGGCGATCGTGGCATACACGGCCCGGTCGACGGCCCCGGCCTGATGCAGCGCGGCGGCGAGTCGTCGCCTAGCCGATACAAGCTTGCCGCGGCCGCCCATGCCGCCGATCCTTTCCGCAAGGCGTTCGGCGACTGGCTCGAGATGGGGTGGCACGGTCGGCTGACTGGCCATCGCCGCATGCTAACACCGGTCTCGGGGTAGCGGAGCGGGCGGCAGTCACCACTAGCTTGACATCAAGAGATCTGGTTCGTTACGCTAGAAATAGCTTGACATCAAGATATTGGTGCCAAGGCGAGCGAGTCAGCGGGCGGGCGGATGGCGCAGGCTTGAAGTGGCGGCGCCTTGGCCGGCCTGTGCGCGACCGCGATGTCGGGCTGCGGCAGGATGGCCGCTAGGACGCGACGCTCCGATGCGGGTTAGGCCAGCAACGGCAGCAGGAGGGCAGCACAAGTGACAGCGAACAGCTTTAGCGCTCGGAGCACGCTGACGGTGGGCGGCACCGACTACCAGATCCACCGGCTCGACGCGGTGCCTGGCTCTGGCGACCTACCGTTCAGCCTGAAGATCTTGCTGGAGAACCTGCTGCGGACCGAGGACGGCACGAACGTCACCGCCGAGCACATCACCGCGCTGGCCCAGTGGGATCCGACAGCTGAGCCCGCCATCGAGATTCAGTTCAGCCCGGCGCGCGTGATCATGCAGGACCTGACCGGCGTGCCCGCCGTCGTTGACCTCGCGACGATGCGCGAAGCGATGCGAGCGCTTGGCGGCGACCCGGCCAAGATCAACCCGCTCGTTCCCGCCGAGCTGGTTATCGACCACTCGGTGATCGCGGACGTCTTCGGCCGGCCCGACGCGTTCGAGCGCAATGTGGAGTTTGAGTTCCAGCGCAACTCAGAGCGGTTCGCTTTCCTGCGCTGGGGACAGCAGGCGCTCCGCCGGTTGCGCGTCGTCCCGCCTGGCACCGGCATCGTGCACCAGGTCAACATCGAGCACCTGGCGCGCGTCGTCATGGCTGAGCAGGCCGCCGACGGCGGCACTGCCGACCACGGGATACTCGCCGCGTACCCGGACACCTGCGTGGGCACCGACTCGCACACCACGATGGAAAACGGGCTCGGGGTACTCGGCTGGGGTGTCGGAGGGATCGAGGCCGAGGCGGCGATGCTCGGCCAGCCGATCTCGATGCTGATACCCAAGGTGGTTGGATTCAAGCTGACGGGCGAGCTGCCGTCCGGGGCGACCGCAACCGACCTGGTGCTCACGATCACCGAGCTGCTGCGCAGGCACGGCGTGGTTGGCAAGTTCGTCGAGTTCCACGGCGAAGGGGCGGCGGCCGTCCCCGTCGCTAACCGCGCCACGATCGGGAACATGAGCCCCGAGTTCGGTTCGACCTGCGCGATCTTCCCGATCGACGAGGAGACCCTGGTTTACCTGCGGCTGACCGGTCGATCGGCCGAGCAGGTGGCCTTGGTCGAGGCGTACGCCAAGGAGCAAGGCCTCTGGCATGAGCCTGAAGGGTCAGACGCGACGAGGTACAGCCAACGACTCGAACTCGATCTCGGCACCGTGGTGCCATCGCTGGCCGGGCCGAAGCGACCGCAGGACCGGGTCGCGCTGGCCGACGCGAAGAACAGCTTCCGCGAGGCGCTCGGCAGCTACGTTCACGCCCCCAGCCTGGACAACGGCGTCGCCGCCACCTTCTCCGCCTCGGACCCGGTCGCCAGCGGGTCTGACGACCGGCCGTCGTCGCCGACCACGGTCATCCTGGACGACGGCACGGAGACCAGCGTTGACCACGGCTCCGTGGTGATCGCCGCGATTACCTCGTGCACCAACACGTCGAACCCGTTCGTCATGGTCGGTGCCGCGCTGCTGGCCCGCAACGCGGTCAACGCCGGGCTGACCAGGAAGCCCTGGGTGAAGACGACGCTGGCGCCAGGGTCCAAGGTGGTCATGGACTACTACGAGCGGGCAGGCCTGACCCCGTACCTGGAGAAGCTCGGCTTCAACCTGGTCGGCTACGGCTGCACTACCTGCATCGGCAACTCGGGCCCGCTGCCCGAGGCGATCAGCGCCGCCGTCGCCAGCAGCGACCTGGCCGTGGTCGCGGTCCTGTCCGGCAACAGGAACTTCGAGGGCAGGATCAACCCGGACGTGAAGATGAACTACCTGGCATCGCCGCCGCTGGTCGTCGCCTACGCGCTGGCCGGGACCATGGACGTCGACCTGGTCACCGAGCCGCTCGCGACCGGCGCTGACGGGAAGCCGGTCTACCTGTCCGACATCTGGCCTTCGCCAGCGGAAGTCGAACAGATCGTGGCCGGGTCGGTCGTGCCGGAGATGTTCAGCAGGGACTACGCGGATGTCTTCGCCGGCGACAAGCGCTGGCAGGAACTTGACGTGCCCGAGGGGGAGGTGTTCGCGTGGGGCGACGAATCCACCTACGTCAGGAGGCCGCCTTACTTCGACGGCATGCCCGCCGAGCCCGCGCCGGTCACCGACATCCACGGTGCCCGCGTGCTCGCGATGCTCGGCGACTCGGTGACCACCGACCACATTTCGCCGGCGGGCGCGATCAAGACGGACAGCCCAGCCGGGGAGTACCTGACCAGCCACGGAGTCGGGCGGCGTGACTTCAACACCTACGGATCGCGACGCGGCAACCACGAGGTCATGATCCGCGGCACCTTCGCGAACATCAGGCTGCGCAATCAGCTCGCCCCCGGTACCGAGGGCGGCGTGACGATCAAGCTGCCCGAGGGCACCCAGACCTCGATTTACGAGGCGTCGCGCGGCTACATCGCCGAGGGGACACCGCTGATCGTGCTCGGCGGCAAGGAGTACGGCTCCGGGTCATCGCGTGACTGGGCGGCCAAGGGTACGGCCCTGCTCGGAGTCCGTGCCGTGCTTGTCGAGTCGTTCGAGCGGATACACCGGTCGAATCTGATCGGCATGGGGGTGCTGCCCCTGCAATTCCTTCCGGGTGAAAATATCGCTTCTCTCGGTCTCACCGGCCATGAGGTATTCGAAATCACCGGAATCGAGGCCATCAACGCAGGGCCCACACCGCGCGAAGTGACGGTCACCGCTGACGGCAAGCAGTTCAAGGCCATAGTCAGGATCGACACCCCTGGCGAGGCTGACTACTACCGGCATGGCGGGATCATGCAGTACGTCCTTCGCTCGCTGCTAGCCGCGTGACGATTGCCGCGTCCCGGAGGGCTGGACTTACCCGGCTCACGCTCGGTGGCGCGCTGCTCACGGGCGGGATCGTGGCCGTCGCGTTCAACATGCGCGGGTCGATCACCGGCCTGCCGCCGCTCTTTCCCGAGCTGTCAGCGGTGGCAGGCATGCCGGCAGCGACACAGGCCGCGCTGGCGGCCGTGCCGGTTCTCGGGTTTGGCGTGTTCTCAGGCGTCGCCCCGTCGGTAGCGCGCAAGCTCGGCGAAGAACGCGCGCTCGGCCTGGCCCTCGTCCTGCTTGTCATCGGCCTCGGCCTGCGTTCGGCCGCCCCCGGCGTCCTGCTGTTTCCGGGGACGATCATCGCGAGCTGCGCGATCGCCTTCTTGAACGTTCTGCTACCAAGCCTGATCAAGCGCCGCCGACCCGAGCGGGCCGGGCTGCTTATCGGCATATACCTCCTGGCGCTGACCGGCGGCGCGGTGCTTGGCGCTGTCATCGCCGTGCCGGTGTTCAACGCGGCCGGCGGGTCGGCCGTGGCGGTGCGCCTGACGCTCGGCATATGGGCGCTTCCGGCGGCGGTCGCCGCGCTGGTATGGGCGCCGCAGCTCAGGTTCCGCACGAGTCCCCCAGGGGAGGCACCGCAGGGGGTTCCGGGGGGTCGTCCCCCCGGGCAGGCACTGCGGGGGGTTCCGGGGGGTCGTCCCCCCGGGCAGGCACTGCGGGGGGTTCCGGGGGGTCGTCCCCCCGGGCAGGCACCGCGGGGGGTTACGGGGGGTCGTCCCCCCGGGCAGGCACCGCGGGCCGTTCCGGGGGATCGTCCCCCCGGAACGGAACCGCGGCGCGGCGTGATCGCGATGAGCAGGCACGCCCTGGCCTGGCAGGTCACCTTGTTCATGGGCCTGCAGAGCTTGTCCTACTACGCC
>DATNEK010000099.1:0-14334 GCA_035553055.1 Streptosporangiaceae bacterium
CAGCATCGGCTTGCCGTCGCGAGTCTTGACGGTCGTGTTCGACTCGGTCAGCGTCAGCTTGAGCGTGCCCATGCCCGGCACGGTGAACGGCGGCGCCGTGTACGCCATAGGCTCGGCCAGCATCTCGGGGAGTTCGTCGCCGAGCAGGCACGCGCTCATGCCGTCGATCGTCACCGACTCCGCCGACCCCTCGAGCGGCACCGGCGCTTCAAGCGTGGGGACGACCGCGGGCGGCGGGATCGTGACCTTCACCAGGTCACCGGTCCTCATAACGAAATCTCCCACTAGCACCTCACTTTATTACCGCGGAAATTTGCCCTGCCCCATCACTGGATACCGAACAACTCGATCTGGCTGATGGCCACATTCGTCCCTGTGGTGCCCTGGTAGGTCGCGGTGACCTGGAACACGATGCTCTTAATCAACAAGGCGTGCTTGATCACGAAGGTCTGCGGTTGCGGAGAGTCCTGCGGCGTGATCGTGAAGGATTCGTCGTTGGAGAAGACCAAATGCAGCGAGCTTGGCCTGCCGTCTTGCACGTACCGGCCGAAGGCGCCGTTGTGAAGTATCAGCCTGGTGATCGTCACCCGATGCGCGAAAGTCAGCGTCAGCGTGGGTTCCGGTGACGCCTTCCATGGCGCCAGCCAGTAGTTGTTGAAGAACCCGTCGCAGACCAGCTGGCCTGGATGCCCGGAAACCTGGACGCTCGCCACGCACTTGACCGGGTGAACCGGCGCGAACTTCTGGTCGACGATCCCGGTGATCTTGGACTTCTCCGAGGTGAAGATCGAGTTGACCTCGTTACGGAATGGCGGAAAAACGCCATAGATGACGCCTGCTACGACCAGAGCGACCGCCACGATGATCCGTGCCTTCCTGTAGATCTGGCTCGCGAGGTGCCTGATGTCGAGCCGCGGCGCGTGCAGGCTTCCGCCGCTGACGGCTTTGCCGCGCTCGCTGCCGAGCTTGACGGTTTTTGGCCCGCGCCGCGGCCGGAACCTGTGCCACCACGGAGCCTCGACCGTCGCCGCCTCGACCAGCGAGTCGCCGCAACGGCTGCAGAACTTCCTGCTCGGCGAGTTCCCCTCACCGCAATTGCCGCAGATCAAATCGCAAGCCTGGAGGCGCCGGGACGGCGCGGTCTTGGTTACGGCGAGCGCACGGGCACGGGCGATCTGCGGCACCTGCTCCCGCACTTGGGGCGCCGCCGCCTTCGGCGCCGAATCCTCAGGGTCCTCGCTCGGCCCAGGGTGAGCGTCGACCTTCCGGGTTCCCGGCACGACCGGGGCCACCAGCGCCGCGGCGACCTGCGACGGGACCGGAGACGGCGGGCTTGCCGCAGCGGCAGGCGGTGGCCCGGCCGGACTCGTGGGCAGTGCACCATTGCCAGGAGGGGAAGGTGAGGCGGCATCCGGGTCTAGTGATGGCGGATCCGGCGCGGCGGCGGGGGCGCGACGGGGCGGCGGGGGCGGACCACCACCGGCACGAGGCGGCGGCGCGGCACCGGCACCCGGCGGCGCAGGCGCGGCACCAGAACCAGGACGAGGCGGCGGCGGAGGCGGCGCGGCACCAGAACCAGGACGCGGCGGCGGACCACCACCGGAACCGGGACGAGGCGGATGAGGCGGGCCACCACCGGGACGAGCGGGTCGCGGGGGCGGAGGCGGCGGGGCTGCGGCGGTGCCGGGGCGGGCGGGCGGACCACCGCCAGCGCGGGCGGGCGGGCCACCGCCGGGACGGGAAGGCGGGCCACCGCCCGGACGGGAAGGCGGACCACCGCCCGGACGGGAAGGCGGGCCACCGCCGGGGCGGGACGGGGCTGCGGGCTGCGCGGCCGCGCCGTCGGCGTCTTGTGGACGGGGGCCTGCGATGAACGCGTTGGCGCCGTCGATCACACGCTGGAAAATGCCGACCTTGGGCGGTGGAGGCGCGGGCGCTTCGGGCTCGGCGCTGGCCTCGGCGACCACCGGCTTAGGCGTCTGCTGTTTCTCGCCGGTCCATTCAAGGAAGCTACCGCAGGTCCCGCAGAACGCGTCTTCGTCGGCGTTGCGGTAGCCGCACTTACGGCAAACGATCATGTTCGGATACCTCCACCCGATGTGCGATATGCGCGGGCTTCGCGGTCGCGACGAACTCATCGATGGCAGCCTCGTCGAGCGGACGGCCGGCCGCCGCGAGCACGCGTACCCGCACCGACGGGTGCTCGCTGCCCGGTGGGGGCGTGTTCGGTGCCTGTGACCAGACGACGCCGCCGCTGTCGGTCACTTCGACCGCGCAGTCGGTGACCAATTCGAGCAGCGCCCGCAGGCCTGCGGCGGTACCCGACTGGCGGTAGAAGGCCACCGACCGCGCCACGGCCGCGCGCTGGCGCGCGAGCGGCCAGTTCTCGTCAAGAACGGCACCCAGCCAGTCGGCCAGCCAGTGCACGAAGTCGTCGGGAGCGAGCATGGGATCGATGTAGGCGCCAAGGCAGTCAAGGGTGGAGATCACCGGGGCAAGCACGTCGTCGAGTCCGGCGGTCCAGCGCATCGTGGCCTGGTCCTCCTGGTAGACGGCGGGCATGAGGGTCCCAAGCGGGTATGGGGAGCCCAGACCGGGTACGGCGGCGCGCATCAGGACGACTCCACCCGCACCTGGTGCTCATAGGAGAACACCAAGCTGTTGGCTTCTAGCTCGATTCTGGCGGCCTCGGCTCCGCGCACCCCCGTGACCGGGTCGGCGCTGAAGAGCCTGACGTCCTCGACAAGTTCGACACCGCGTACCTGCTGCAGGCGGCCGAAGATCTCGCCGGCCTGAACCGGCCTTCCGAACGGCCAGCCTTCGCCGTCAGGACCTCCGGTCAGCGGGCTGATGAATTCATGCAGGTGGCGGAGCGCGTCCTCGCGTACTCGCTCCATGTTGGCGCGCGGCCTGGCCAGCAGCCGAGCGACGACGGTGACGCCTCGGTAGAGCGGCGGCTCGATCACGATCCTCGCGCCGAGTACTCGCACCTCGTCGAGACGCTCGGCCACGCGGCGCAACGTCTCGCGCGGCGGCACCAGGTTCTCGAACAAGATCCTGCCTTCCTTGCTCGCGGCCGCGGGGACGAGCAGTACCCTGACCGCCCCGGCGGCGGTACCGTCCTGTCCGGCCGACACGCAGCGGACGCGCGCTATATCGGGTGCGGCTTCGCGGGCGAGCACCTCGTAGTCCTCGGCGGTTACCGCCCGGCTGCGGGTGCGCACCAGCAAGGGGCCACGGCGTTTGGCCTCGTCGAGCGTCTCGCCGTCGACGCCGCCTTGGGCTGGATGGCGGTTCTCCACCCTGGAGATGAACGGGACCGATGACTTCAGCGTCTGGATCGAGCCGGTGCCGACGTTTCCGCGTGCGCCGCCGCCGGTCGCGTAGCGACGGATACGGACCACGGCACCCTTGGGTGGGACCTGCCCGTACTGGCGCAGGCTGCCATCCGCCTCGCGCACCGCCGGCCCGAAGATGACCAGGCCGGATACGGCGTCCAGCAGGAAGTGCCTGTCGTCGGGGCCGCTCTCGGCGAAGTGCTCGACCGCGGTCCACTCTTGCCATCCGTCCTGCGACGAGGTCTCGACAATGGGCCTGTCGTAGCCGGCCAGCACCGGCTTGCGCCGCACGGCGAACTGCTGGCCGGGGACGCCTTCGGCCTCACCGAGCTGCTCAGCGACGACGACGTCGGCGTTGATGGCCTCAGCGGTGCCGCCGATGGTGCAGGCCACCAGGCTTTCGACTACCGGCGAATCGGTGTAGGGCGGCTGGCCTTCCTCTGGCTCGACCACCCGGGCGCGGATCCAGCCCGCCTGGTCGCCGCTGATCACGCTGGTGTCATGGCCGACGGGCACGTGCACAACAACCTGGCCGGGAGTGTTCAGCCCTCCGGTGCCGTCCTCGCCGACCTCGCACTCGGTCCACTCATCCCCGGTCCACGCCTCCCAGACCAGGGGCGGGTGCTTGGGGTTGACGCCGACGCCCCTGACGCTGCCGCGGAAGTCGAGGCGCACCGCGCATCCGGGCACGGCGCCGTCGAGTCCTAGCAGCAGCTCGTCGCCTATCCGCGGCGGCGCCCCGAAGGCAGGGAACGGCCGCCCGGCCGCCAGGTCCCTCGTCCGGTCGCTCTCGTCGGATGCGGTCTCATCGTCTGGCGTGTCGCCGGGCGCTAGCGTGTTCGACGTCCTGACCCGTGATAGCGAGCATGGCACGATAACCAGCTCGTCGACGGTGGCGAAGATGACCGGCTCGGCCGCTGGGGTGTGCAGGGTTCCGACCTGCGTGCCGACCGCGACCGTGAGCGTCGTCCGGCCCGGGCTCGACAGCCAGAAAGTCACCGGCGCCCTGGCCGGCGTCGGCGGAAGCATGCGCAGGCCCACGAGGTCGAGGAAGGCGAGGTGCAGCCGGTCAGGTATCCGGTTCAGCCGGTAAAGGAGCTGGTCGGTCATGTACGCGAAGGTCTCGATCAGCGTGACGCCCGGGTCGGACACGTTGTGGTCGGTCCACTCCGGACACCGCCGCATGACCAGCCGCTTCGCCTCGTCCACCAGGTCCTGGAAGCGTCGGTCATCGAGATCAGGCGCTGGCAGCGGCATCAGATCTCGCCCTCTGACCGCTCGGGGATCGTGTAGAAGGGGAAGACCAGGTTGCGCGGGCTGTTCATGCCGCGGACCGTGTACCAGATGTCGATGTACAGCAGCTCCTGGCGCTGGCTGTCCGGGTAGACAAGCACCTGGCTCACCGAGGCGCGAGGCTCCCAGTAGTCAAGCGCCCGTTCCACTTCGTGGGCGATCGCCGCGGCGTTCTCCGGACCGGTTCCGCCGAATACGTTGTCGCGCAAAGTGCTGCCCCACCGCGGGCGCATCGGCCTCTCGCCAGGGTAGGTCGACAAAATCAGCCGCATCGCCTGCTCGATCTTCTCCTCGCCGCGCGCCATGGCGACGGAACCTGACGGCTCGAACCCGAGCGGGAAAGCCCAGCCCTTCCCGATGAAGTCGGCCATGGCGGTGCTCCTTTCCCCGATCGCTAGCCAAGCGAGATCGTGTCGCCGGTGATGGACAGGTCACCCTCGCACTGGATCGCCATCGACGAGGCCGACTTGACGGTCAGGCTGTCGCCGCCGTCGATCGTCATGGTCCCGCCCTGCCCGGCCTGGATGTTGACGGTGCCGCCGTCGCCGCATTTGATCGTGAGCTGTCCAGGCGGGCCCTGCGGCGCGCAAGACAGCACGAAGGTGCCCTTGACGACGTCGATGGCCAGCCCGAGTCCTGCGTCCTTGGTGCCGAGCGAGATCTGCGACGCGGTGGGCTTCGGATCCTCGCCACCCGGAGGCATCTGGTCGTAGAACGCCAGCAGGTTGCCTGAGGCCGAGACGAAACCACGGCGGACGACGGTGCCGTCGGCCTCGACCGCCGGGCCGCCGAGGCTGTACTTACTGGCGTTGTTGACGATCCCGCCGAGCACGTAGGCGCGGCGGGGGTCGCCGAACTCGAACGCGACGAGCACCTGGTCGCCGACTTCGGGCAAGAACATCGCGCCGCTGCGCGGCCCGGCGCCGAACTGCACGACCGGCGCCCAGTCAGACACGTAGTCGGGCGACAGCCAGGGCAAGGTCACCTTCACCCGGCCGTGGGTGTCGTTGACGTCGGTGACGACCGCGCAGGCGACCCCGGGAATGCGCGCGAGTGGCGCCTGGGTCGCGCCGAGCGACGCCAGCCCGAGCAAGGACCGGTCGTGGCGGCCGTTGGCGGCGAACTCGGTGTGGTAGCCACCTTCGGCGATGTCGAAGATGTGGCGTGCCCGCGTGACTATCCAGGTCTGGGGGAACTGGCAGGGCACACCGTCGATACGGACGGCACGGCCGGCCAAGATGCCGGGATTGCCGTTGGCGTCGCCGTCGGCTTCGGCGAACGTGCTGGCGAGCTGCTCGGCGACCCCGCTAGCTACCAGATCGGCTGCGCTGGTCGTGGTGACCCCATCGCCGACCGGCCGGTCGTAGACCACGTAGGCGGTGCCGCTCGGCGGAGGTCCCAGGTCTTCGGTCGCCGGGCTCGGCGGCGGGGTCGCTTCGGCGGCAAGGCCGGCCGCCGGATCTCCGAACACCTCGGCGATCTCCTGCGAGGACTGCTCGCCGGCCGGCGATGCCGACCCGGTAGTCGTGCCCGAACTGCTTGAGACGACCCTGCCCTCGAGCGGGTCCCAAACCCGGACCTCGACATTAGGCGTGAGGTTGCCAGCCGTGACCCGGGGCGAGAAAGTGCGCAGGTTCTGATGCAGCGTCAGGCTGAGCGCCTCGGCCGCTCCCGCGCCTTCGATCGACGAGGCCTTGCGGAAGCAGAACAGTCCTTGCGCCATCGAGAACTCATAGCCGATCTCGGCGGCGCGCTGCTTGAGGAACTCCCAGTCGCTCTGGTCGTACTGCGGCAAGTGGTTGTGTATGACCGGCGACGGCGTGATCTCCCCCAGGTCCAGGCCAGCCTCGGTCGCGATCTTCTCGGCGGCCTTGGAATCCGAGGTGTTGATGAACGCACGGGTACGCCGGGCGCGCTGCAGCCGGTGGCTCAGGTCGTAGCCGCGCACGACCGTGATCCCGGTGTAGTCCTCGAAGCTGCCTTCCATCGCGGTGACCTCGCCGCTGATCAGCGTCACGGCGTTCTCCGGATCGGTGGTCGACACCCCGATGCTGACTCGCGCCCCGACCACGACGCCAGCCGCACCGATGTCCGCGTCGGCGACGCCGACGAAGGTCAGCTCGAACATCCCTGGCAGGTGCAGGTGAGATTCCACTGTGACGCGCCTGAGCCCGTCCCAGGCGGCTTCGCCAAGCGGCGTGCCGGTGCCGGGCCCGATCAGGACGGTCGGCAGGATCACCACCTCGGGCACGAGTTCGGCGGTCATGAAAGCCCGCTAACGCCGTTGCCGAGCTCGCCAGGTTCTGGCAAGAAAAGTGCCGTGCCGGGAGCGACCCGCAGCGGATCGTCAATCGCGTTCGCGCGTGCGATCATCCGCCAGGCTCCCGGCTTGTTGTAGTTCGCCGCGGCTAGCGAGGCCAGGCACTCGCTGCTGTCGAGCACGTGCGCGCTGCGGCCGGCCGGCCCGCCCGAGGTCGGGTTCCCTGGCGGCCGGGTCGGGGTGAGATCGCTGTACATGCCGAGCCGCACCTCGGCCCTGATCGGCTTGCCGGTTGGGTCGAAGCGAGAGTAGACGACGGTCACCGAGCGCAGCCGCACCTGCCACGTCAGCGCGGCGCCCCAGCTGAACTGCAGCTCAGCCGGCTCGGTCTTGGTTTCCTTGCACCGGGCGCCGATCGTGACGGCCGATATCGGGCGGCTCCAGCCGAGAAGCGTGTCCGCGTCGCTCTTGGTTGACGGGCCGGTGAGGTAGACCTTGTCGATGCCAATCTCGAGGAAGCCGAGCGACTTGATCTGATCGTCGAGCTGAGAGCCGGTCACGCTCACGTTGGTGTACATGTGGCTGAGCGTGATGCGCTCGGGGTTGAACGCGAACCGGATCACGGGCGTTTCACCCGGCCTCGGCGCCGGGCGCATCTTCCGCAGCGCAGCCCCGACGGTGCCGTTCTGGCGAAGCGGAGAGTCCGGTGACACGCCGCTGATGGCCCCGCTGCGAGCACGGCCACCCAACGCGCTGACGGCCCCGCTGCGAGCCCGGCCAGCAGGAGCCCCGCCACCAGGAGCCCCACTACCAAGAGCACTGATCTCGGCGGTCATGGCCTGGACTCCAGGAAGCCGTCGTGCTCGAGCACCAGCGTCTCGGTGGCGATCTCACTGCTCTTGGCGCTCAGCGTCGGGCCCGACCAGGCGATCGGGAACGCATTGATCAATTCCCAGGAGTAGGCCGGGTTGTCAGGGTCCTGATAGACGTCGAGCAGGTCGATCGTCACCGACTTGCCGATCGCGGATAGGTCATCGCCTTCCTGCCACTGCGCGGCGACCTCATACAGCCACGTCTGCACCGAGTCAGAGAACGGCTTTTCTATCGCCCGCTTCAGCGTGATCGGCGAGTACGACACGTACTGCGGCAGCACGTGCGTGCGACCGTAATCGCCGCCCGCGCGGACCGGTTCGTACTTGAACTCGACCTTCAGCCCCTCGCACGAGGTCCAGTGCCCCAGGCTCAGGCTCTCGCCGAGACCGGTGACATCCACCTTGAACCGCATGGCCAGCCCGAGGTTCCTGAACGGCTTAGCGCCGCCACGCGCCGCCGAAACCAGGCTTGACCCGAGCGTCCCTGGCGCCGTGGGCGTCGCGAGTTGCGGCAGCGCGATCTGGGCCGCCGATCCGAGATCCGAGATGCTCACTGGTGCGACTCCTAGTTGCGAAGCTGGCTTTCAGAACGGCAAGAGCATGGAAATGTCGTCGTCGAGGAACCCGGTGTGCGCGAGCTTGAGCGTCTCAACCGCCGGCTTGGCGCCAGCGGCGTCGAAGGACTCGACCGACCAGGAGATCGGGAAGAACTCGGTGAGCCGCCACTGGACCATCGGCATCCCGGCGAAGTTGACAAGCTGAATCGTTCCGCTCTGCGGCTGCGGGTTCTTCGACGTCTGCGACAGCCAGTACTGCACCATCCTCGAGTACGGGCCCGCCGCCCTGCTCAGCGTGATCGGCTCGTATTTCGTCGTTCCCGGCAGGTAATGCACGTAGTTGCCGGTGTCGCCCTCCCGGTGCTCAAGTTGCTGCCAGCTCACCGAGAGCCCCGCCGCCCTCGACCAGTCGCCGAAGTGGTATTTCACGTTGTCGATCAGCACCGCGTAATGATGCGACATGCCGATACTCAGCGATTCGATTGACGCCTGGACCTGACCGGCTATCCCGGCGATTGACTGGAGATCAGCCATTTTTCCGCCAATAGATTTTAGATTGTTGAGACACTTTCGCTCCGATTACCTAAAGTCGCTAAGCAGCCCCGACCGCTCACGGTCAATGAGCAGTTCGCGCTGCAGCCTCGCGCGTATCCGCTTGTAGACGCCTTCGGCTAGTTCCCCGACCGCGATCGGGTCGTTCAGGTCGAGCAAGCGCTGTTCGGCGAGTTCGAGCAGGCGGTTCCTGGCCAGCGCGAGCTCGACATCGGGCGCGACCGTCTGGTCAGTCAGCGGCCCGGCGTCGAGCATCAGATCCGGCACTGGCGCGGCGGACTGCTGCGGCAGCAGCCCGAACGGGTCGAAGGTATCTCCGGCTGGCGTACCGCCGCCGATCTCCTCCGTCTGCCGCTGGATCATCCCGCCAGACTCGGCCGCCGACCAGGCAGGCGCCGGGCGCGGCGCGTGGAAGAGCGGCTGCTGCTGGTCCGGGCGAATGCCCCCGACCTGGGCAATCGAACCGGCCCGCACGTGGTGTTCCTGGCCGAGCACCCGTCGCTCGACGGCGACGGCCGCGCTTTCGAGCGCGGCACCGGCGACGGAGTCCTCTGGCGGCAGAGTCGATCCGAGTGCGCGCTGCTGCGCGGCGTGGGTTAGCTCGTGTGCGAGCAGAGCCTGGGTTCGCGGCCGCTCGATCGGACCGGCCTCGGGCGGCAGAACGATCTCCCCGTCCGCCGTGAACGCGCGGGCGCCAAGCGCGCGTGCCCGCTGGCCAGCCTCGGGTGCGCGGCTGATCAGCACGTCTGACACGTCGACGCCGTGCATGCGGCGTAACGTGTCGGCAAGGTCGTAAGGGACGAGGCTCGCCGCGGCTTCGTCCCTCATCGGCGGCGGGACTGGCGGCTCGGCTCCGATTGGCTGGGCTGACTCCGGCTCGCGCGATGCCTGGCCAGCGCCCAGGCCGGAGAACCCGTCGGGACCGGCGAACCCACCGGGCAAAGGCTGGCTGACCTGGGACGTCGACAGCCACGGCCACGGAGGGCCCGGCGCGGCAAGGTCGGCTTCGACGCTGGATGAGGCCGGCGGCGGCGCGACCTTTCCCGCTGGCGGATCGGTGACCTGAGGCGCCGGCGATGGCTCATCGGCGGGCTGTGGCTCCCTTGGCTGCTCCGCCTGGCGGTGTACCAGCGGTTCAGCCTCGGCGGCGTGGCCAGGCGGACGGAGGGCGCGGCCGCGGGTCTGGGCTTGCGCTCCGCCGGGGGGTCGTCCGCCCTCGCTAGCACCGCGGGGGGTTACGGGGGGTCGTCCCCCCGAGCTAGCACCGCCGGGGGTTACGGGGGGTCGTCCCCCCGAGCCAACACGGCGGGGGGTTACGGGGGGTCGTTCCCCCGAGCTAGCACCGCGGTAGACGGGGGCCACTATCGCCGATGGTGCGTTGGCTGCCTGGCGTTCCTCGTCCTGCGGTGGCCGCGGGTGTCGCTGCTGATCCGCGGCTTGGCTGGCCGCCTCGGCGGGCGGCGGCTCGTGACCTGGCCAGGCGCCGACGGGATCCGCCGACTCGGGCGCCTGACCCTGGCCCACGGTCGACGCCGCGTCCACTGTGCCGGTATGCCCAGGCAATGGGTGATGAGGCGCGGCGGACGCTGGCAGTGGTTGCGGGAGCCGTGCCAGTGACGTGTGCCGCTGGGCGGCGGGTGGCGAACCTGGACGCGGGCGGGCGGCGTCGGGATTCGTCCTTTCTGTCGGGCCCTGGTCGAGACGATCGCCGGCCGGCGAGACTCCTCTCAGCGTGATCGGCGGGCCCAGACCGAGGTGCGGCGGCATCCGCCGCGTGACCTGAGCCGTTCCTGCGCTCGGCGGGGCCGGAGCGGATGACGGGGCCGGCGGCGGCGTGATCGACGGCGATTCGGTTCCTTCACTCACGTGGCTTGGATCGGGCGAGTACCCGATATCGGAACCGTCGGGCCGGGCTTGACCGGGTTCGGCAGCGGCGGTGCGGTCGGCGGCAGGGGGTGCCGGCTGTTCTTCGGCGGGCGGCCGCTGCTCGCGCTGCAGCGGGCGGCCGATGCCGAGCCGCCGGCTCTCGGCCAGGCTCGCGCGGCGGGGCCGCTGCTGCGGAGCTGCCGGGGACGCGCCGACGCCGGGGGCCCCGCCAGCGACTCGCGGCGTGGTGGCGGCTGGCCCGGCCTTTGGGTAAGGCGGCGGGAACGCGGCTGAACTCGACCACGACGTGACGCTGCCGCCGCCAGGCTTGGCTGACTCGGCGAATCCAGGGATCGACGCGCCGACCTCATCGCTGGCGGCCGCGGGTAGCTGCCGGTACGCCTGCACCATGCGCAGCCAGGCGGACGAGGCATAAGGAGTCTCGTCGGGCCGCGGCTCGCCAACGAACTCCCCCGTCGCTTCGGTCAGGCTCCGGCGCGGGCCGGCCGCCGACCCGCGAACGGCGGTGCGCCGCCGAACGGGCGGCAGTTCGGCAGGCAGGCGATCGGCGGGCAGGCGGTCGGCAGGCAGGCGATCGGCAGGCAGGCGATCGGTGAGTGCGCGTGGCCGCGCTGATCGAGACGCTTCGTCGGTGGCCGCCACGCGCGGGCTCGCGGCCACCACGACGCCGGTGACACGGCCCGATGGGGGTGCCGGGGCGGGATCGCCGAACGGGCCGGCCTGGAAGGGGCCGACCTCGGCAGTGATCTCCCTGGCCGGGCCGTTCGTCATCGCGCCGGACGGGGTGGTGCCGTTCAGCCTTGGCCTGATCAGCGACCCAGTGCCGGCGACTTCTGGCGGGCCGAGCAGGGTGCCGCCGACTAGCGTCGGGCGCGGCGTGATTGTCAGGCCGAGCGGCGGCACCCGCCGCCAGTCAGCGGCACGCGGCTGCGGTGGCTCGGGCGGCCGCGCGGTCTCGTCGCCTCGTTGGCGGCGCCGCGCGGTCGTGAGGCTCCCAAGTCCCCACCGCATGTCGCTGTCCTTTCGTCAATTCGCGTTCTTGAAGCAGTTACAGGTCGAGGCCGGTGGCGCCGCCGGACAGGCGCGCATTGATCTTGCCGACCTCGCCGATCACCCGGGCTCGGGCCGAGTGCGTCAGGCCGAGGATGTCCTCAAGTGGCCAGTGCAGGTAGTAAGCGAGGTACACGGTCTCCTCCCAGAGCCGGTCGAGCGTGTACGTCAGGATTCCCCCCGGGCATCACCGGCGATGTCCACCACGAACTGGTGCCCGCACGAGGGGCAGGCAACGTCGGCCTCGGTGTGTCCCTCCTGGTTGATGCGCCGGTAAAGGTCCTGGAGGAAGGCGAGGTCAGAGGCGAAGAGGTTCTCGATCACTAGCGTGTCGATGTTCTGCTGCGAACCCAGCTTGGTGATGGTACGGGCGAGCAGCAGTACCGTCAGGTAAGCGGGATTCTGCTGCACCCTGGGATCGCTCTGCGTCAGGATTTCGTCTCTCGCGGTCGCTAGCCGCATGACTCCGTCGCGATGCACCTTGCCCTGCTCGTCGACGTAGCCACGCGGCAGTGCGAATGGGTAGAGCGTCAGTATGCCGGCCGACTCGGGCGCCGCCTCGACGGCCGCGCTGACAGACCCGCGACTAGGTAGCATTCCCAGCCGCCTCACCCGGCCGGCTGCATGAGGATCTGGTCGCAATGCAGCACGACGGTCTCGGTGACCAATTCGGTGGCGCCGGCCTTCATCCCGCTGATCTCAAGCTTGGACGGCCAGGCGTTCTCCAGAATGTAGGTGATGACTGGCTGGCCCGACTTCGGTGACTGCGCCGCCGCGAAAAGCTGGAGCGAGCAGGTCTTGCGCGCCGTCGGCTCGCCTTGCAGCACCGCCTGATGCCAGGCCCACATGTAGGTCTCGGTGTCCATGCCGCGCTTGAGCGTGACGGTCGGCGGCTTGGTCTTGCCGTACTGCTTGGTGTGCAGGATGCCCTCGGGTCCGGTCGAGATGTACTCGACGGGCTCGACCTCCGTGCTGATCCCCGACAATTCACTGAAGGACGCGACCTGGATGCCGTCCACCTGGATGACAAAGGTCGACGCGGACATGACGGTGGGATTGCCGCCGGCCACTGGCGCCATGGCGAAGTGCTCCTTCCTGGTTCCTTCCGATCAGAACTGGGCAGCGGGGAGAACCGATCAGCCGTCGCCGTACACGATCCGGTCGCAGGCGATCGTCACGTCCTCGGTCACCAGGCCCTCCCCCGCCTTCGCGCCGGCGATGTTGATCTTCGCGCACCAGGCGTTCTGCAGCGTGTAGGTGAATAGCGGCTTGACGTTCGCTACGGTGGGCGCTCCGCCGCCGTACATCTCGAGCGTCACGTCGGTGCGTGCGGTCGGCATCCCAATCAGCGCCATGTAGTGCCAGTACCACAGCGCCAGGTTGGAATCGACGCCGCGCTTGAGCGTCACAGTCGGAGGCTTCGTCAGCCCCATCTGCTTGGTGTGGTTGACGTTGCCCATACTGTCCACCGAGACGTACTGCTCGATGTTGATCTCGCTGTTGATGCCACCCAGCTCCTGGAAGGCCAGGTTGCTGATCGCCAGCCCGGGTGGCCCCAATGTGATCTGGAGGTTCGGAGCGGAGATCAAGAAGATCGGCGCGGACGCGATCAGCGCGAACTCCGTACTACTTTGCGTCACGAGCTCGGTCCTTTCTCATCAGGCGGGCGGACGGGTGGCTGCTACTCTTCGAGCGCCGCACCCTGGGAGTACTGCGAGATGCGGAACACCACGAATTCGGCGGGCTTCACCGGTGCGATGCCGACGTCGACGGTCAAGATCCCGGCGTCCCGGTTCTCCGGCGGGTTGTTCTCCTCGTCGCATTTGACGTAGAAGGCCTCTTCCGGCGTCCGGCCGAAGAGCGCGCCGCTGCGCCAGACCCGGCGCAGGAACATCGTGATGGTGCGCCGTACGGCACCCCAGAGGAACCGGTCGTTGGGCTCGAACACCACCCAGTTCGTGCCGCTGAGTATCGACTTCTCGACGAAGTTGAAAAGCCTGCGCACGTTCAGGTAGCGCCATTCCGGATCGCTCGACAGCGTGCGCGCGCCCCAGATCCTGATGCCCTGGCCAGGGAACGAGCGGATGCAGTTGACCGCGATGGGGTTGAGCTGATCGTGCTCGCCGCGGGTGACGTTCGTCTCCAGGTCGATCACGCCGCGCAGCACCTCGTTGGCTGGCGCCTTGTGCACGCCGCGCGTGTCATCGTTGCGCGCCCATACCCCGGCGACGTGACCGCTCGGCGGCACCATGATCGGCGCGCCTCGCACTGGGTCAATGATCTTGACCCACGGCCAGTAGAGCGTCGCGTACTTGGAGTCGTAGCCGGCGACGTCGAGGCGCCAGTCCTGCACCTGCTGAGCGCCGAGCCCTGGCGGGGCGTCAAGTATCGCGAGCCGGTCGGCCATCAGCTCGCAGTGCGCGATCATGGCAAGCTGCACGGCCTTGAGGCCGTCCATGTCGATCGCGCCGTTCGCGTAGGCGGACATCAGGTCAGGTACGCACAGCATCGTGACGTTCTCGATC
>DATNEK010000100.1:0-2423 GCA_035553055.1 Streptosporangiaceae bacterium
GGCACGGCCGAGTTCATCACGACCAACGCGAAGGTACGCGCGAGCTAGGAGTCACTACCTGATCGCGTCGCCCTCGCCGCGCTCTTGGCCGGCCGGCTCGTTCACCGTGTGCTTCTCCCACCGCCGGAGCGTGCCAAACGGGCCCTGCGCCGGCTGCTGTGTGAACGCGGTGGAGGCGCGGGCGGGCGAGACGCCTGGTTCCTGCCCGGCGTTGAGTACGATCTCGCGGGCGGGCGGCGCCAGGTCGGTGAGCACCGGTGGCCTGGTCGGCGTCACAAGCACAAGTTCGATGTGGGCACGGGGAGCCAGGCTGAGCCCGGCCCACAGCGCGCTCGCGGAGGTCGGCGAATCGGCCGGGGCACATTCGAGCAAGGTCTGGGTGCCGCTCTCGGCAAGAGTGCCTTCGAGGCAGTCGCTTGGCAATGAGCCGTGGCGGACGCAGGCGTCGAGCACGAACCCTAGTACCTCATGTTCGGCCAAGACTCGCTCGTAGTCGGCCCGCTGCGAGCCAGCACCATCGCCCTGCCCGGTCGCCCAGGCTGTGATCAGGTAGGTCAGCCTGAAGTACCGCGTGGTCGGCTGGCGGCCGACCAGCCTGCCATCGGAGTCGCGTAGTTCTGACCAGCCTGACTGCCCGCCTCGAGAGTCCTGCTTGACGCTGTGCAGGAACGCGTCGACGAACAGCGGCTCAGGCGGCTTGGCGACCCAATGCGGCGCGGGTGGCTCGAATCGCAGTCCGACGCCTGGCGGCAGGGCTTGCCCGAGCCAGTTGGCCAGCGATCGGTCGGCGTCACGCAACACGTGCCAATCGTGTACCCCGTCACGTCGCGATGCGCGCGGCCAGTGGCGTGATATCGCGCCGATCATGCTGCGTTATCTAGCACGGGGAAATGAGGCCACAGTCGCGCCTGCGAGCCGCCGCATTCCTGCGCTGTTTGCTGCTATTTCGCGCACGGCGGCTCTCCGGCTGTGTGCCACCCTTGATCTGCGCGCGGAAGTGCCTCCGGAAAGGGGAGCCGGTCGGATGGGCGTCGCCGTCACATTTAATGACGACAGTGCGCCGGTCGAAGTCGAGCCGGGCGGGCAAGCGGCCTGCACGGTGACTGTCGAGAACACAGGAATGGTCGTCGACGGCATCCTGCTCGACATCCTTGGCGACGCGGCCGAGTGGGCAAGCATTGAGCCCGCCGAGGTGAATCTGCTTCCTGGCGCCAGCGCTCGGGCCACGATCTCGTTCCGCCCGCCGCGGGCAGCTACCCAGTTGCCTGGCGAGGTGCCATTCGGGTTGCGCGCGATGTCGCGAGAGGACCCGGACGGATCGCGGATCGAAGAGGGCGTCGTCAGGGTCGGGGAGTTCAGCGACATCGACGTCAGCCTCGTGCCCAAGAGTTCGACTGGGCGGCGTTCGGCGCGATTCAAGCTGATCGTTGAGAACCGGGGTAACCGGCCGGAGAGCATGACTGTCGAGGCGGCTGACCCTGACGTCAAGCTGGCGTTCAGGTCAAGGCCGACGGTCTTCACCGCTCCGGAGGGAACCGCGACGTTCGTCCGGCTCTCCGCCGTGCCGCGCAAGACGTTTTTCAAAGGCCCGAGCCGGACGCTGCCGTTCGAGGTCAGCGCGCTGCCGCAGGACGGCCAGCCGGTCAAGGCCCAGGGGATAATGCTGGAGAAGCAGACTCTCCCCGAGTGGCTGTTGCCGGTGCTCGGCATTGCCGTCGTGCTGGCCGGCCTGATCCTGGCGCTCTGGCTCACCGTGCTCAGGCCGATCGTGCATTCGGCGGCGACCGCTGCTGCCGACGCTGGCCGGGCCGCCGGATCAGCGAAGTCGGCCGCCGGGTCGGCGAAAAGGGCCGCGCAGGCGGCCAAGAACGCGAGTTCGCCTTCCGCGTCGCCGCCGTCCGCGCTCAATGTCACGTTGCCGACGCCGACGATCTTGACCCGCACGACCGAGCTCGCGACCGCGACGGGTACGTTCGCCAAGGCAGGTGGTTCGCTTCCCACCCTCGTATGGACCTCATCGAACCCGAAGATCGCCAAGGTTTCGCAGAGCGGCGTGGTGACCGGGGTCAGGGCTGGCGCGGCGACGATTACCGCGACGACGACAAGCAAGTCCCAGCCTGGGAAATCTGGGAAATCTGGGGGATCTGGCGGGTCAGGGGCCTCCGGTGGGTCTGGGGCGTCTCCGGCTCCTAGTGCTTCGCCGGACACGCTGACGGCGCTCAAGTCGTCGGCGGTCTCCGGCTCGGCGACGGTGAACGTAGTCGCCAAGGTCGCTGTCTCGTCATCGGTGCTGCCTGAGGCCGCGATCGGGAAGCCCTACTCGACGTCGCTTACCGCGACGGGCGGTACCGGCGCGTTCACCTGGTCACTCGGCCGCGGCTCGCTGCCCGCTGGCCTGTCGCTCGATGCTGCCTCAGGAACGA
>DATNEK010000101.1:0-5002 GCA_035553055.1 Streptosporangiaceae bacterium
GAGGCCGAGCAGCGTCAGCAGCACCACGTGCGGCTTGCTCGATAGCAGCCGCGGCATCCACTGCAAGATCCGGTTGAACGTGTTCTGCGCGCTACCCGGAGCAAGATCGGTGAGCCCCATCATGTTCTGCGCTGCCTGTTCCGCTTGCGCGATGTTCTGGCCGCCCGGCTCTGACTGGCTCGACTGCCGCGTGCCTTCCGTCATTGTGCTGCTCCTCACCTGGTGGGTCGGGAGCAGCATAGGGTCTTGCGGTGGTCAGGCCTGGGCGGGCTAGGTTGGCGGGGCCTTGGCGGGCCTGGGATTGGCTCGGTTCTGGGTGGCCGGGATCGGCGGGCGGTCGTCATGCACCAGCCACAACGTCGCCAGCGGCGGGATCGTAACGACGGCGGACGCTGGGCGGCCGTGCCAGGGTTCGGCGACCGACTGCACCGACCCGTAGTTACCGACCCCGCTGCCTCCGTAGTCGGTGCCGTCGGTGTTGATCACCTCGTGCCACCGGCCGGTCTGCGGGAGGCCGACCCGGTAGTCGTAGTGCGGATCGCCGGAGAAGTTCGCGATGCAGGCGAGCGCCGGAGCGCCCTGGTCGAACCGCAAGAACGAGATCACGTTGCCGAATGCGTCGTTCGCGTCGATCCAGCTGAACCCGGCGGGTTCGAAATCCTCACGCCACAGCGCCTGATGCCGCTTGTACGCCTTGTTCAGGTCATCCACAAGGCGCCGCAGGCCGGCGTGCAGGTAGTACTCAAGCGCCTGCCAGTCGATCCCGTTCTCTTGGGACCACTCGCCCTGCTGGCCGAACTCCGAGCCCATGAACAGCAGCTGCTTGCCGGGGTGCGCCCACATATAGCCGTAAAGCGCGCGCAGGGCGGCGAACTTCTTCCAGTCGTCGCCAGGCATCTTGCCGAGCAGCGAGCCCTTGCCGTGCACCACCTCGTCGTGCGACAGCGGCAGCACGAAGTTCTCGCTGTAGGCGTACATCATCGAGAACGTCAGCTCGTTGTGGTGGTAACGCCGGAACAGCGGGTCGTGCGACAGGTACGCCAGCGTGTCGTGCATCCAGCCCAGGTTCCACTTCAGCCCGAATCCGAGCCCGCCAAGGTGCACCGGCCTGGTCACCCCGGGCCAGGCCGTGGATTCCTCGGCGATCATCACGATGCCGGCGACGCGCTTGTACGCGGTCGCGTTGACTTCCTGCAGGAACGAGACGGCGTCCAGGTTCTCCCGCCCGCCGAGCACGTTCGGCGTCCACTGGCCAGGCTTGCGCGAGTAGTCCAAATACAACATCGAAGCGACGGCGTCCACTCGCAGGCCGTCGATGTGGAACTCCTCGAGCCAGTAGACGGCGTTGGCGACAAGGAAGTTCCTTACCTCCTTGCGGCTGTAGTCGAAGATCAGCGTGCCCCAGTCCGGATGCTCGCCACGGTGCGGGTCGGAGTGCTCGTACAGCGAGGTGCCGTCGAAGCTGGCCAGCGCCCATGAGTCTCTCGGAAAGTGCGCGGGCACCCAGTCGACGAACACTCCGATCCCGGCCTGGTGCAGGCGGTCGACGAGATAGCGGAAGTCGTCTGGCGTGCCGAACCTGGCCGAAGGCGCGTAGTACGAGGTGACCTGATATCCCCAGGATCCGCCGAACGGGTGCTCGGCGACCGGCATGAACTCGACGTGCGTGAACCCGCGATCAGCTACGTAGCCGACCAGTTCATCGGCAAGGTCGGCGTACGAGAGCCCAGGTCGCCAGGAGCCGATGTGCACCTCGTAGACGCTCATTGGCTGGCGCAGGGGATCACGCTCGACCCGCGCGGCCATCCAGGCGTCATCGGCCCACTGGTAGCGCGACTCGAAGACGACGGAAGCGGTGGCCGGCGGCGGCTCGGCGAAGGCGGCCATAGGATCGGCTTTCCTGTGCCAGTTGCCGTCTGGCCCGCAGATCTCGTACTTGTACTTGGCGCCGGCGCCGACGCCAGGCACGAGCAACTCCCACACGCCCGAGCTGCCGAGCGACCGCATGGGGTGCGCCCGGCCGTCCCAGCTATTGAAGTCGCCGATGACGCGGACGCCGCGGGCGTTCGGCGCCCAGACCGCGAACGATGTGCCGCCTAGCTCGGGCCGCACTCGAGCGCCGAGCGCGCGCCAGAGCTCCTCGTGCCTGCCCTCGGAGATCAGATGCAGGTCCATCTCGCCGAGTGTGGGCAGGTGCCGGTACGGGTCGTCGCTGACGAGTTCGGGTCCTTTCGCCTCGTAGGTGACCGCGAGGCGGTAGTCGCCCGCCAGGTCAGCGGGCACGATTGCGGAAAACACGCCCTGGTGCAGGTGCTGCGTCGGATGCTTGGTGCCGTCCGCCAGCATCACCGTCACCGACCTGGCCAGCGGGCGCAGCGCGCGGACGATAGTGCCGTTCCCGTCTCCGGCTGGGTGCGCGCCAAGCACCGAATGCGGGTCGTGGTGCTGTCCGGCCAGTATCGTGTCGATCTCGTCGTGGCTTACCGGATCCTTGGCCATGTCACCTTTCGCCTTCATTTACCGCCTCCGCGATCGCACGCAGTGGTATCGGCAGCCAGCCCGGTCGGTGCCTGGCCTCGTAGACCGCCTCGTATACTGCTTTTTGCAGCAGCAGCGCCCGCAGTAGCGGGCCGCTGCGCCGCGGATCTTCACCCGCAGCTTCCCGATAACCGGCGCAGAACGCCTCCTGGCAGCGACTAACCCAGTCGGCCGCGACTGCCGCAAGATGCTGGTCGTCCCGATCGTGCAGAAGCTGATGCCGAGCCACGTAGTCGAACGAGCGGAGCATGCCTGCGACATCGCGCAGCGCGGGCGCGAACGCCCGGCGTCTGGTCAGCGGCACGGATGGCTCGCCTTCGAAGTCGAGTATCACCCATCCCTTGATCGTGCTCAGCACCTGGGCGAGGTGGTAGTCGCCGTGGATGCGCTGGATGGCTGGGCCGGTTGGGAGGTCGGCTAGCTCGGTGTAGCACGCCATGATCGACGGTTCGGGCTCGGCTAGTCCGGGGACGACGCCGATGGCTGCCGTCAGTTCTGCCGCCATGTTGCCCGCCATGTCCGCCAGGGCGGCCGACGGCAGCACACTGGTGCCGAACGCCTCCGCCAGCTCGCTGTGCAGCTGCGCGGTCGCCTCGCCGAGCAGCCGGGCCTGACCGGAAAAGTCGGGTTCGGCGGTTGTCAGGTCGGCGATGGCCAGCGACCAGCCGTCGCTCGCGTCCGCGAAGAACTCGGCGAGTATCGCGAGCACGGTCGGCTCTTCGGCCGGGCTTGTCATCTCAACCCAGCCTCGGGGCGCAGCGACCAGGTGGGAACCCAACCGGGCCAGCTTGGACGGGATCTCCAGGTCAGGATGATGGCCAGGGGCCGGCCGTCGCAGCAGCTTGAGTATCGCCTTGTCGCCGAATACGACGCTGGTGTTGCTCGCGGCGGCGGGCAGTGTCCGGCCAGCGGCGCCCTGGTCGATGGCCGCGCCCGGCTCGCTGCGGAAGCTGACCGGTCCAGCGCGTCGCTGCGACGCGATCCCGTCGAGAAGCACGGCGGTCAGCTCTGGGTCGACGGCGCCGTCGTAAGCGATCCTGCCGTCGCTCAGCGTTCCGATCGTGGCCGGACCGAGATCTGGCTTGAGCTTGCTAACCAATCCGACAAGCACCTGATAGCGGACCGTCCCATCGCCAGTCGTCGCGTCGACGACGAGGTGCCGCAGTTCAGGGTCTCCCTGCGCGAACTGAACATCCGATCTGATCACAAGGTCGCGCATGACGGCGCCGCCGCCGGCGAACCAACGCTGCGCGGGCAGCCAGTCGGCAAGCAGTTCTGTCAGGGAGCAGTTGCTCATCGCTTGAGTCAAGCATCCGGCGACACGACTGGTGGCTGCCGGGGTGTCGATCGGCCGGGTGGCGGCGGGTCCCGGCTGCCACTAATGACGGCGACGCTGGCCGAGTCTTGCCTTTTCCTCATGACCGGATAAATAGGGCCGTCAAAACTGTATGAGAGTAACAAATAATCGAGCTGGGGCACGCTAAGTTAGTTTCGCTCGCCCCATTGACTCAAGAAACCCAGGAGGTTTACATTTAGCCGACCACCATATGCGACTGTCTCTGATGCCGCTGGGGTCGGAGGTGGGCCGACGGCGGGAGGGAGCTGCCTTACACTTTAGTGCGAAATGACGGGCCGTAGGCGAGGATGAATTTGCGGTTCAGTAGCGGCGCCGCCTGCAAGTTCCTTTTACCCCATCAGCCCGTTCTGCCCTTAATGGGCGATCTTGTACAATCATAGTCACGATGGAGATGACGACGCGCATGATACGAGTCAACAGGAAGCTAGTGCTAGTTGCCAGCTTAACCGCGGTCGTGGTAGGGCTGGGCACTGGCATCGCGTTCGCCGCTGCGGAGAACGATACTGACGGCATCACCCCGGCCAGCACCAACTTCACCTCATCCTCGACGAACGTCACCTTCAGTGGCACCATCAACGGCCTCCCGATCAACGTCAAGTGCACGAGCGACTCGCTGACGGGGAAGACGCCCGCGTCCGGATCAGGACTGGGTCCGTTTACCATCAACAACCCAACCTTCAGCAGCTGCGGCAGCGGCCTTAGCGTCACGACAAACAGCACCAACGGATCGTGGCAGCTAACGTTCGTCGATGCGCCCAATGACGAAGGCGCCACCGAAGGAACCGGTCAAATGGGGGATCAGATAAAAATCACAATCCCCAAGGCCGGTGCCAAGTTCACGGATGCTTTCATCCCTGGCTGCACCATAACTGCGGCCCCCACTGGGGCTGCAAGTATTACCGGCGCTTACGACGACGTGAACACGTTGACATTGAGCAGCGCGAGCGTCCCGGTGAGCGCATCTGGCTGCACTGCGGCTAGCACCACCACCGTATCCGGCACCTACAGTTCTGGTACCACCCACATCCAGGACTCGTCCTGATTTTCGCGGGACTCTGAGTCCGGCACGGCTGGCGCGCCTAGGCGGCGCCAGCCGTGCGCATGCCG
>DATNEK010000102.1:0-41017 GCA_035553055.1 Streptosporangiaceae bacterium
GACAGAGTCTTTGCAAGGTCGCATCCGACGGACTGACCGACGTGCTTGGGGTAGCCGGGCTTTCCGGGGTAGCCGGGTCCGGCCGGCGGAGCAGGTGCGCCAGGCACTGGTGGTTGTGCCTGGGCGCGCGGGAGTGCCGGAACGCCTGTGCCTACCCGGGGGGCATTCCGGGCAATCATGCCGATACCGGGTTCATGATCTGGGAGACTCTTCGTGTCTGGGAGAGTTTTCCGCGCATAGCGTGGGAAATTCTCCCAGATCATGAAACTCCGGGCTCCAGATGCGCCTGACTCTCCCGGTCTTGCCCGGCCTGCCCGCGACGGCACTCCTTATGTTCCTGGCATTGAGCCCGGACGACAGCGTTGAACCGTTACTGTCGTCCGGACGACAGCACCGACTACTTTGCTGTCGTCGGGCGGCGCACATGGGGCCAGGCCAGCGCCGAAGTAATCTGCCCAAACCACTTAAACCGGTCGACATGGGACTGCCCCATGCCGATGGGCAATGCAAAGACCCTACCGCCGGCGAATACTCGCACCTGCGTGCAGCGCCCTATGCCTTGTTGCCTCGCATGACGAGTTGCGCAGCATCACGGGGGATACTGTTGGTACCGCAAATCCATCCCGTATGCCCGAATTTGAATACCATCTGGTCGTTGGTGTCATAGCCGGTCTGCGCTGTACTGCCGAAGCTGGCCTTCAGCGTCGCGCCCTCGATGCTGTCTGATGCCCCAATCTCGAAGCCGCTTGACCACCGAACAGCCTTCTGGGTAGAGGTCTTGACTGAGATGCCTGCTTGCACTTCTCCGCAGAATTTTGCTTGGGTGCTCGGGGCTTCCTTAGGATGCACCATGCTTCCCGAGGGGCCGAACCAGCCCGTTGATTTGACCGCCCAAATGCACTTATACACGTCGTCCTTTCCGCCGTGGGGATTCGTCCACGTGCGGGGGCACTTGCCATGCTGCTTTTTGTGCGGAACCGTTTCAAAGGGATTTGCAACGCACATGCCCCGGTACTGCGTGACATTGAACTCTGTCCGGAACCAGGTGCTCTTAGACTCCTTCGGGTAGTCCACCTCCTGGGTGGCGGTCGATACGTTGGAACCTGAGGTGGTGTAGCCGGCATCGACGCCATACCCCGATATCCCGATACCCAGCGTCGAGGTTTGAGAATGGCTGCCGACTCGGTTGTAGTCAAACTGCACAACGTCGCCCGCGGTTTTCCTCCCGCGCGGGACGATGTAGCCTTGGCCGACCACGCCCCACGCCGGGTTCAATTGCTTCAGCTTGAAGAGGCCGGTGAAAATCAATGTTTGCCCCTGCGGGCCTTTGCCGCATAGCGTTTTGACATCGCCACCGAGGTTGACGGTCAATGGAGCTGACGGATGGGCGGCCAGCGAGCCGGTCTGGTACGGGAAGAACCAGAAGCCCCCGACAGCACTGGAGATCTCCAAATTCGCGTAGCCGGACTCCGCTGCCGCCGCCCTCAGCTTCGCGACCGGAACCATCAGCGTGTACTTTCCTGCGCTGCTCGTGGTAGCCGTGGCCAGCAGCGTCGTCGGCACGAGCTGGCCAGGCTTCAAGGCCGCCTGCACCGCATCGGATGGCCAGGCATACAGATCGACAACCTCACCGGCCATTGCTGCTCCGCTGGCAGTGGTCACGGTTCCAGCCGCGACCGCCATGCCTGACGACGCGGGTTCTGGCGGGGAGCTGAAGGCGAAAAGCGGAACGAGGAGTAAAGCGGCTGGAAACGCCCGAATCGGGCGTACAGAAACGCGTTGCAGCACGCGAGACAGCACGATCAGCCTCCTAGGCTTGGTTGACATATCTTGACTTTATATGCCTTATGCCACCCGTGTGCGACCGCCGCCTTCCAGAAGTGTCAGCTCTTCGGGGGTAGCCACGCCGTGCCTCAGGCGTCTTGTTCGTTCGTCTTGCGCACCAGGTAAGCGGTGAGCCAGGAGACAGGTTCCCAGAGCAAGATAACCACGGTCGCGCCGATGATCGTCCAATAGACCAGCCCATGAGGATTGGCAAGAGTCATGATCGAGGCGAAGATCGATATCGACGCCAATCGGATCGCGTGCCCTCGATCGATCGTTGTCGCGGACTCGTCAGACTCGCCGGACTGCTTCGGCTTGGCGTGAGCCCCGCGAGCGCCTTCTTCGGCCGCACGCTTCCTGAGCACTCTGGCCAGTGGCAGGAACGCGAGAACTATCGGAAGCCCAATGGCGATCTTCTCGATCGAGCCAGAGGTCATCATTTCTTGCACCTCCGCGACTGCGGCCCACCTGTCCCCAGTATCACCGACGGCCCGCCCTGCGGCCGGCACTCGACGCGGGCTAATGCGGGCACTACCGTGACAATGCGGTCGCGCACGAGAGAGGTCAGACAATCATGACGTTTCCCCGACGAGTCAGATCAGCGTTAGTGACCAGGCCAGCCCCCCGCGCCAGAACTGGATCAGCGACCGCGGCCACGTCCGCCGCCCTGGTCGCCGCCATGCTGCCGTTCGCCGCCGTGGCGCACGGTTCGCAGCCGTCAAGCTTGGGTGCCAAGGCGTGCCGGACGGCGCGTGGGCCGTTTCACGTGACCGGCACGAAGGTGATCGGCGCTCACGGGCGGGTGTTCGTGCCGTACGGGATTACCGTGCCGGGCCTGGGCAATAGCAAGTACCGGCCCTTCATCCCGCTGGACGACGCCAAGATCAGGGCGACGGCCAGGTCCTGGTGCGCCAACACAGTCAGGCTCCAGATCGGCCAGGCCAACCTGGTCGGCGCGAACGGCAGAGGTTTCTCGCGCCGCTTCCTGGCGGCCGTGGAAGGCGAGGTGAAGGTCGCCGAGAAGAGCCACTTGGTTGTCGTGCTCAACGCGCAGACCGAGAACCTGGGCAACCAGCCCGCCCCGACGAAGGCGACGGTGCTGTTCTGGAAGGACCTGAGCCGCGTCTACCGGCATGACCCCCAGGTAATTTTCGACCTGTTCAATCAGCCGCGCATCTCAACCCAGGTGCGCTGCGGAAATACGCAAGATTGGAGGCTCTGGCACACTGGCGGCAGGTTCCTTGGCCACAGCTATGTTGGCATGCAGTCCCTGGTGCGCGACGTGCGCGTCGACGGCGCGAGGAACCTGATCTGGGTGGAAGGTCCTTGCTTCGCGAACTCGCTGAGCAAACTCGGTTCGCACCTGATAAAGGGCAGGAACATCGTCTACGCCTTCGAACATCCGCATGGCACCCACGACGCCGCGCAATGGTACGCCGACTTCGGCTGGGTCGTGTTCCGGCACATCGGACCGGTCGTGGACGCGGAGTGGACGAACTACGCGGCAGCCAAGTCCGAATGCTGGCCTGACGCACCCAAGGCGGTACCCGCGTTCTTGCGTTACCTGGCCAGGCGCGGCATCGGCCTGACCGGCTATCAGCTCAAGAAGGGGCTGCTGATCAGGACGGCGAACCTCGCCGACCCGACCCGCATCAACACCTCGGGACGCCGGAAGTGGCGCTGCGCCAACGGCCTCGACGAGGGAGTCGGCGCCGACCTGATGAACTGGTTCAGGCACCAGAACAGCTAGCCAGCGAACGAGACTGGGTGGCACCGGACATCGCCGGAGCCACCCAGTCGATGGGCGTGGGTCTGCTAGCAGTTCGGGTTCGACATGATCTTGCTGACGAAGGCGCCGAGCGAGCCAGGCCCGACCTTTCCGTACTGCTTTTCACGGCCGAACGAGTTGCCGTTGTTCATGTTGCCGAACTCCCACTCGCAGCTTCCGCCGACCATTGCCTGCGTGAAGAAGGGGTAGAAGTTGCCCGGCCCCTTCGGTGGCAGCACGCAGCCAGTGCCGGTGGACAAGTCGCAGTTGGTGTTCAGCTCGCTGGTGCTGATGTCGGTCATGAACTGGATCGACGCGTAGTGACTGCCGCCCGAGGTGGTCGGCTGATCCTGCAGGAACGGTGTCGGGAATGGGTTGTTCTTACCGACCGTGGTCGAGTGCGGCCAGTCGGTCCGGTATGGGGTTCCGTCGAAGTCGAGGTCACCGATCGCGTCGAAGAAAACACCGCACCCGGTCACCAGGTCGCCAGGGGCTGGAGTCAGACCGCTGTGGGTGTCACCGAACTTGTAGCAGGGCGCGTCATCGGTTTCGAAGTTCGAGCCAGAATCCGCCGTCGGCTCATACGGTCCATGGCAGTGCTTGAAGAAGGTGTCCTTGACCGATCCAACCGGCGTGGTCGCCTTCCCGCTCACCGACGTGCACGGCTCGAAGTGGCCGATCTCGTCCTGGTCGTTCATCATGTATGGGCCTGGTCCCCACGGGATGAAGTTGGCGGCACGGGCGGTGTTGTACTCGGGCTCGAAGTTGAACCTGGCGCCAGTGCAGTCGAACGGGTTGGTGTTCATGAAACCATTCGCAGCCGAGGCGATCATGAAGCCGCTCTTGCCGGTGGCGTGGTCAGTTTCGACCACTTCCAAGGCATGGCCTCCCTTGATCGCCGCGTCGAACATCCGCACCGTGATCGAGTCACCCGGATTCATCAGCAACGTGTTCTTGTTGGGCGTGAACGTGGCCAGCGTGCTGTCCTGCGGACCTGGGGGTCCGGCCGGGACGCCGTTGGTCTGGACGAACGCGAAGTTCACCGGCTCCACGCAGTTGTTGTTGCAATTGCTTGAGCCGTTGCCTTGGCATTCGAGGCTGTCGATGTTGAGTGCCGAGCACCAGTGCGTGTCGTCGCAGCTGATGCCATCAGCGAAGGGCCCGAAGCCGGGAGGGTAGAACTGCAGCTCGACGAAAGCCGCTCCGCCGCCCGGATAGTTGCCCTTCGGCGCGTTGGCGTCCGATCCTGGGATGCACGGGGTCAGCGGCGCCGAGTTCGGGTCGCAGACGGTCATCGAGAACCACGGCGCGATCGACAGCTCGAAGTAGTGCGTCACGTCGCGGCCCGGGTGGGCGACCGTGGGCAGTGCCTTCGGGTCTCGCGGCAGCGTCTCGTTGATCGCGAAGTTCCGGCCTGATCCCTTGACGTTGGAGATGAACCTGACGGACGGCTCATCGTGGCCAATGTAGTGACCGTTGTCCTCGAACCTGCCGCCTTCCGAGCCATGGGCATCGATGCACATCAGGCCCATCTTCACCGATCGCTGGATCGGGCTCAGGCCGTTGCAGTCGAGCATGCCCACTTTCTTGGGGTTGACCGACGGACTGGCCTTAGCCGCCGGACCCGGCGGATGCGCGACTGCCGGAGCGAACGCGCCGACAGCCATTGCCGTCGCCGCGATCACCGGAAGAATGAGCAATCGCAGGTTCAACAGTCTGCGAGGGCCACTATGGCGCCGCATACCTAACCTCTTCTCGTCGATGGATGGCCAAAGGAAACACTAACGACTGGCAGTTCCCTTTGACAGACCTCGACGAGGCGCCTCAGCACGCGACCGCCAATGGGCTAAGGCAGCCACCATGTCTGGTTCTTGGCGTCAGCGCAGGTCGTGACGTCGACCCCGGTGCCCGTCTTCAAGCTTGAACCAGGATCGGTCAGGCACTTGTGATCTGCCACATTGCGCAGCTCGTACCGGCCGAACACTGCCCAGTCCTGCATCTTGCTCTTAGCGCACCGGCGCAGCACCACGCCGGGATTCCGCCCCTTAGTGCCGATGGCCGCGCACCGCGAGCCCGACCTGAGCTTGCCACCTGAGGCGCCGGGGGTGAACCACTGCTGATTGGCCGCGCCGCTGCCGCAGTTGGCGATGTCGACCTTGGCGCCGACCACTGGCCTGCTCTGCGCCAGGCACTCACCGAGCAGCGCGCTCGTAACCGTCCCGTGGGTCAGCTTCGTGACCGCGGCCTGCACAAGGTCGAGAAACGGACCCGCGTAGTTCTGCTGGTCGTAGGAAGACCAAGGGGCGAAACTTATCCCGCGGCCCGAGTACAGGTACGCGCGGCCGGCGTTGCACACAGGATCGAAGGCGCACTTGTTGGCGGTACTCTTCGCGTTCACGTTGTTGAGCTGCCACAGTCCGCGGTCATAGGACACCGACCCCGCTGGGCATTGGAACTTCGGCCAGTCACCTTGACCGGTGATGTTTCCGTTCGCGTCGTCGCAGACAATGAGGTGCGGGTCACCCTTGCTCTCCGCGACGCAAATGGTCGCCGCAGTCACGAGATCGCCGCCGAAATAACCGTTGTTCGGCCAGCCTGCCTTCGCCGCGTAGAACACGCAGGTCGAGACTGCCTTGCCGGCGGCGGCGGGGGAGAGGCGCCCGCGCCCGGCCGTCGGCGCGATCAGCGGCGCCCCGGCCTCGGCCGGGCGAACCACCGGGGAGCTCGTGACCCGGTGAGCGCTCGACGCCAGCGCCGGCCCGACAACGACCGCTCCGGCGGCACCAGCCGCGGCGACGGCCGCCACCGCGACGGTCCTGCCGAAAATGGACACCCGAAATCGACTTGGCACGAATCGACCCTTCTGCTGGGGGTTGGGACGTTCGAACTGCCCTGTTTAGACCCTTTCGAAACTCACCCGGTCACCCGGACCGATTTCGACGGAGACGGCAAGCACCTCGGTAGCGATCCAGTCGCGGTACCCGAGCAGGTCCTTGTCCGAGGCGGGCAGCACCAGCCCGATCCGGTCGGACAGCCCGAGGCCAGCCTCCTTGCGCATGGTGTTGACGAGGTGGATCAGCTCGTAGACCCGGCTCTCCCTGCGCAACTCGTCGTCCAGCGCGGTGTCGAGCGCGACGGTGACGCCGGCTTCTGACGCGACTTCCCAGCCAGCCTTCTCGAGCCGTTCGACGATCACCTCGCCCGGCTCGAGCACGAAGCCCATGACCTCGAACTTGCCGTCATCGAGCGCGCGGAATTCACCGGCGTCGAGCGCCTTCTTCACCAGCGGCATGCCGGCGCCGAGCCTGGGCGCTACTACGGGGAAGTTGGGCTTGACTCGCAGCCCGCTGGTCTCGATCCGCTCAAGGCTGACTTCCTTGACCCGAAGCTCGTCAGCTATCTCGGGCAGATACTGCTCGATCCCGTCCGCGCCCTCGACTAGCAGCTTGCGCAGTGGCTGCCGCAGCTTGAGCTTGGACTGGGCTCTGGCCTTCCTGCCGAGGTCGACAACCCGCCTGACCGCCGCCATGCCGGTCACCAGCCGGTCATCGATCTGACCAGGCCGCGGCCAGCCGGCCAGGAACACCGACTCGGGCGCTTCGGCGCACACGTCGACGACAAGCGCCTGCCAGAGGTGCTCGGTCAGGAACGGCAGGATCGGCGAGATGACCCGAAGCGCCTGCACCAGGCTGACCCACAGCGTGCGCAGCGCGGTCTGGTCACTGTTCCAGAACCGCCGTCTTGACCGCCTGATGTACCAGTTCGACAGGTCATCAAGGTAGGCGTCGAACGTGCGCAGCACGTTGACCGTGAGGTACTCCTCATAGCCAGCCGTCACGTCGGCGATCAGCCTGGCCGTCCTGGCGAGCAGCCACCGGTCGAGTGGCTGCATCCCTGGCCACGGGTCGCCCGACGCGGCCAGACCGACCACGTCCAGATCGGCTAGGTCCGGGGTGAAGCCTGAGGTGTTGGCGTAGCTGGTGAAGAACGACAGGCTGTTCCACAGTGTGAGCAGCTTGCGCTGGATCTCCTTGCCTGGCCCGAAACCGAACAGCAGGTTCTGGTTCGGCGGCTGCTGGCAGTACTGCCAGCGCATGACGTCGGCGCCCATCCTGGCGAACGCGTCGTCGGCGCTGATCATGTTGCCCCACGAGCCGTGCATTTCCCTGCCCTGCTCGTCGAGCATCTTCTCGTAGCCGAGCACCTTGCGGTACGGCGCTCGCCCGGTAAGCGTGACCGACATGAAGAGCTGGCTGTAGAACCAGAGCCTGATCTGCTCGCGCATCTCGGACACCCAGTCGGCGGGGAACCACTGCTCCCAGTACTCGTGATCGGGCAGATCAGCGGTGGTGACGCCGTTGGCCGCGCCGGTGGCATAGCCTTCGTCCACCCAGGCCGGATTCTCCCAGCCGAGCGTGGAGAACGGCACAATGCCGGCGTCGAGCCAGACGTCGCCGACCTCAGCGATTCGCTCCACCTCGCTGTCACACTCGGCGCACCTGATCTTGATCGCGTCGATCCACGGCCTGCGCAGCTCCCGAAGGCCGTCAAGCGAGGTGGTCGCCCGCTCGGCCAGTTCCGCGCGCGAGCCGATCACGTTCAGGTGCCCGCACGAGCACGGGTAGAACGGCAGCGGCAGGCCGTAGTACCTGCGGCGGGAGATGTTCCAGTCGGACATGTTGGCGAGCCAGTCGTCCATCCGGCTGCCCATGTAGGCGGGCGTCCACTCGACGCCGCGGTTGGCCTCCCGCATTGGCTCCCTGACCTGGTCGACCGAGATGAACCAGTCGTCGGAGACGCGGAAGATCAGCGGCGTGTGGCAGCGCCAGCACTCCGGATACCGGTGCGTGATCGTCCCGGCGCGTACCAGCAATGACCGCTGCCGCAGGTCGTTCACCACCTGGTCAGCGACCTGCGACGTGGCGAGTCCCGCTAGCCAGCCGTACTCGGGGTAGAACCGCCCTGACTCGTCGACCGGGGCTAGAACCGGCAAGCCGTTAGCCTTGCCGAGGTCGAAGTCCTCGGTGCCGGCGCCAGGGGCGATGTGGACGATCCCGGTGCCATCGTCCATCGAGACCTCGTCCCAGCCGACCACGCGGTGCTCAACGCCCGCGCCTGGCGCTAGGTAGTCGAACGGCCCCTGGTAGCGCCAGCCGACCAGTTCAGAGCCAGCCAGAACCTCGGCGAACGGCTCGCCTTCCTCGCGCTGCAGCGTCACCGCGTCCGCGCGCTGCACCGCCATCCAGTCGCCATTGGCGAGCCGCCCGTACTCGGCGTCGGGCCGCACCGCCGCCGCCACGTTGGCGGGCAGTGTCCACGGCGTCGTGGTCCAGATGACCAGCGCCTCACCCGGCCGATCGAGCAGGGGAAAGCGGACGAACAGCGAGGGATCGGATCGGTCGCTGTAGTTCCCGACGAGTTCGTGGGCCGAGATCGACGTCCCGCACCGCGGGCACCACTCCGTCGGCCGGTGGCCCACGTACAGCCAGCCGCGCTCAGACACGATGCGCAGGAACTTCCAGATGTACTCGATGTTGGTGTCGGAGAACGTGAAGTAGTCCGTGCCCCAGGCCATCCACTGGCCGAGCCTGACCGAGCCCGCGGTCAGCTCAGCCGCCGACCGCTCAACGACCTCGCGGCACTTCTTCGCGAACGCTTCGAGGCCGTACCCCTCGATCTCGCGCTTGGAGTTCAGTCCAAGCTCACGCTCGACGCCAACCTCGATCCACAGCCCCTGGCAGTCGAAGCCGTTCTGGTAACGCTGCTCGTACCCGCGCAGAGCCTTGTACCGCTGGAAAACGTCCTTGAGCGTCCTGCCCCACGCGGTGTGCACCGCGAGAACCTTGTTCGCCGTGACCGGCCCGTCAATGAAGCTGAACTTCGGTCCGCCAGCGGTCTGCGCGCGCAGCTTGGCGAAGATGTCCATGCGGTCCCAGAAGTCGAGGACCGCGAACTCCAGAGAATCGGCGTCTGGCTTAGCAGACAGGTCAGGGAACATGGGCCGGAGTCTATCGCCCTCGCCTGCCTGAACTCACGCCCATTATCCGGGCCCCGCGAGCGGGGAAGACGCAGCGGTCGGGGACGATCGATCGAGCGGCAGGGAGCGTAGTCGCTGGCCGGTCGCGTCGAAGATAGCTCCAGCGATCGCCGGGGCGACCGCGATCATCGGCGTCTCGCCGGCGCCCTGCGACGGCAAGTCGGGCCGGTCGAGCAAGATCACATCGACCGGCGGGATGTCGCCGATCCTCGGGACTGGATAGCGAGAGAACGCGGCGTTGGTGATCACGCCGTCGGTGAACTCGATCGCCTCGAACAGCGCGCCGCCGAGCGCCATGACCGCCGCGCCCTCCACTTGCCGTCGCACCGCGGCCGGGTTGACGATCGCACCGCACTCGTAGCCGCTGACCAGCCGTCGCACTTCGACCCGTCCCGCGTCGCGGCCCGGCCAGACGGCCACCTGGGCGGCAGTGGCCACCCGACCTTCCTTCTCCAGGCCGCAGGCGATGCCCCAGCCGACCGCGGGCTCGCCGGGCTGAGGTTCCTCTGCTTTCCTGCTGGCCCAGCCGACGTGCTCGGCCACGGCTCGCAAGACGTCGGCGAGCCGTTCGTCGGCCAGATTATCCAGCCGGAATTTCACCAGGTCGACTCCGAGTTCGCTGGCTAGCTCGTCGATCATCGATTCTCTGGCGAAGTTGTTCGCGGTCGCCGCCAGGCCGCGATAGGAGCCCTGCGGCAGCGGGCTGTGCGCCGGGCTGTGCTCAAGGCGCTGGTCGGCGACTCGGTACGGGGTGGCGATGCCGGCCGGTCCTGAGTTGATGTTGAGGAAGGTCCAGCCCGACAGCTGTCCGTCCGAGGTCGCTCCTGCCACCACATCGATCACGCTGGCCTTGCGCAACGTGCCTGCGGTGAACTCTTCATGCCTGGACCAAGCGACCCGCACCGGCTTGTCCGCGTGCCTGGCGAGCACGGCGGCCTCGATCGCGATGCCCGCCGCGTGCTTTCCGCCGAACGCGCCACCAGTCGGCGGCACGATGATCCGCACGTTCTCCTCGCCGATTCGCAGCGCGGCCGCCACCTGCGCCCTGACGGGGAACGGAGTCTGGGTGCCGGTCCACACCGTCACCCGGGCCTGCGGGAGAACCGGGGAATCGGAGGGGTCGTTCCAGCTCGCCAGCGCCATCCTGGTCTCGAGCGCGGCCGGGGCGATATAGGCGGCCGCGTACGTCGCCTCGCGCCGCACCGCCGCGACCTCGAGCGCTGTCGCCGCTGAGCCTTCCTGGCGCACATACGGCCGGCCGCTCGCCTCGTCGGGGTGGGCACGCAGGTAGTCGCTTAGGCCGTCGCTCGATGGCGCGGCGGGCATGTCCCACTCAGCGTGGGCGGCGAGCGCCGCCACCGCGTTCCTAGCCGTCACCAGGTCGGCAGCGACGACTCCGACCAGTTCGCCGTGGCGTATCACCGTGACATCCGGCCAGGCGTCGACCACCGCGGTGTCCAACGACCGCAGCACCGCACCGGGCAGAGGCGGTCGCAGCAGCGCGCCGTGCGCCATGTCAGGCAAAGCCAGATCGGAAACGAATCGTCGCGCGCCGGTCACCGCGTCCAGAGCCGCACGTGGCTGATGCGCATGTCCGGCCCGCCGCCAGCCAGCCGGGTCGGACAGCGTCGGTGAGCCCGTTACGATCTCGATCCGCCGGTCGCCGGGCCTGACCGGGAGCAAGCCGCGTGCGTAGGCGGCCGTTCGGCGCAGCGCCTGCCCGGCGTCGGGCATGGACCGGCTGCCGAAGGTGCCCGCGTCAAACGGGCACACGTCGGTGTCGCCCATGACCAAGCCGACGCTCGCCAGCGCCACGTCGAGTTCCTCGGCGACGAGCAGCCGCAGCGCGGTGCTGTTGTCCTGGCCGACATCCACCTTGCCAGTGAACGCGGTGACGGCGCCGCTCGGGTTGATGTGCAGCCATGCGCCGCGAGCTGTTGTCCACTCACTTGATGGTTCGAGCACGACTACGAGGCCGTCACCGAGGGCGCCGAACCAATCGCGGTCCGTGGGCGCGGTGAGATCCCAGGGGCGTTCTGGCCGGTAGTGCGGAGTTCCTTGGGCACCGGGGCTCAGGTGGACTGCCGCATCCACCGGCGAATTCGGGGGTGGATTGCCGTATCCACCTTGCGCGCCCGGCTGGACGGCGGCTCGATGCACGGCGCGGCGGATCCTCGGGTATCCGCCGCATCGGCAGATATGGCCGGCGAGCGCCGCGTCAACCTGGGCGTCGTCGGGCTCAGGGGTAGCGGCGAGCAGGGCCGCCGTCGACAGGACGAAGCCTGGTGTGCAGTAGCCGCACTGGGCGGCGCCTTCGTCAGCGAACGCGCGCTGCACGGGGTGCCAGCGGTCAGGCCCGCCCAAGCCTTCGATCGTGGTGACCGCGCGGCCAGCGGCCGAGCCGACAGTGAGCTGGCAGGAGCGGGCTGGCTGGCCGTCAAGCAGGACGGTGCACGCTCCGCATGAGCCTTCGCCGCAGCCTGGCTTGGCGCCGGTCAGCCCGAGTCGGTCACGTAGTGCGGTGAGCAACTGCTCCGCGGCCGGGAGGATCGCGGGGGCTCCGTTGACGGTCAGCGTCGCCTGTCGCGCCTGACCGTCAACGCTCGTCGTCCCAGTACCGCGGATATTCGTACTGGGTTGTTCCTGACCAGTCATCGGTGGATTGCTCCTGCCGCCAGCGCTCATCCCAGCGCTGGTCCGATAACGGTCGCCCGTGCCGGCGCTGGTCAGGTAAGCGGGCCGAACCGTAGCCAGGGTAGCCGTATGGATCGACCGCGTAAGGGTCGGCCGGGTAACTGTCAGCCTCGTAGGCGCGGGTAGGGGCCGGGTAAGCAGGCGGCTCGTACGGCGCGCTGTAGGGAGCGCTCGGATAGCCGGGCTGCACCGATTGCGGCGGGAGCATCCCGGACTGAGGCATCTGGTAGACACCCGCCTCGCCGGTGTGCGCCGACGGCTGATAGCCGAGATAGCTATCGGTTTGCTGCGCGGCTGGCGCCTGGGCAGGTGGCAGCTGGGCAGCGAAGCCGGGATCGGCTGGCTGGGAGTAGCTGAACCCGGTCGACTGCGGCTGGGCTGCCGGGGCCTGCCCGATACTCGGGTAGCTGGAGTACCCCGGCTCATCGGCAGGCGGCGTCTGATAGCTGGCGGTCGCCGGAGCCGCTGAGTACCCGGTCGTTGCCGGTCCCGCCGCTACGTAGCCGTTGGCGTGCTCGGCCGGGAACGGCACTGGCGCTGAGGTCGGTCCTGGCAGCGGCGCCTGATAGCTCGCTGGGTCGGCAGCTTGATAGCTCGCTGGGTCGGCGGCTTGGTATCCGCCAGGCGGCAGTGCCGGGTAGCCGCTAGTGGCCGACGCCGGTGCCCGGTACGTGCTGGTGGCGGAGTCGGGATAGCCGTTGCCAGCGGGCGGCAGATAGCTGGCCGCCGGAGCGGCCGGGGCCGACGTCGGGTAGCTGCCCGTAGCAGGTTGCGCTGGCCGGCTCTCGGCGGCCGCCGAGCCTGGCTGCCGGTACGGGTCGGCAAGTGGCGCGGCGGCATAATCGACGCCGTTCGTCCCTGGCTGGCTGTAACCGCCTGACGTCCTGGCCAGACCCGGCTGGCTGTCAAGCGGGCTGACCGGCGGATGCGGCGGTGCCGGCGGATAGGCCGAGTTCGGCCTGGTCTGGGACTGGCTCTCGCCTTGTCCGCGACCGCCCGAGCGCCGGTATGACCTGCTGTCGTCGGCCGATATCCGCGGGAACGACGGGCTGGTGAGCGGATCGTCGTCGGCGGGTTGCGGCATCCGGTGCGGGCCGCTCGTCGATGTGCGGCCGGTGGCTATCGCCTTGCGCCGCTCTGTCACGGCGTAGGAGTCGGTCCTCGCGCTGAACGCGTGGTCAATCGAGTCACCGGAAACGGGCGACGTGAACGCGGCATCGACGGTAGGCCGTGTCGCCCGCGCGGCGGGCAGCTGGTCACGCCGCTCCGCCGGGTCCCTGCGTTCTAGTGTCTCCCTGCGTTCTGGCGTGTCCCTGCGTTCTGCGGCGGTCCTGTCTCTCCGGTCGAGGTTGTCCCTGCGGTCAGGCGGTTCTCGCCGGTCGACCGCGCGGATCGGCCCGGAGTCAGCCTTCGCGCGCGCCTCAGCGCGGTCGCGCTCCGGCCGACTTGACGGCGTCGCCGACGGTGCGGCGCCGGTGAACGGCTTGTCCGAGGCCAGCTCGGCCCAGTAGTCCACATCGGAGAGCTCGTCCCACTCGGTGCTCGGCCAGTCGGTGTCACCGTCGCGCTTGCTCTTGCTCTGGTTCGTCGGCTTCCCCGGTCGCGGTTTGATATCAGGCAGCGAGTCGTCCTGACGGCTTTGGCTCGTGGTCGTTCGCCGGCTGTCGGGCCTGGCGTTCTGGCCCGAGTTGCCGCGCCGCTCTCTCTCGTCGCGACCCCGGTCGTCGCCGTCCCTGCTGAGAGACTCCCTGGTGGTGGACCGGCCGGTGTCCTGGCCTCGCGGATATTCACGGCCCGCCTCACGCCCTGATATCCGGGCAGTGCGGTCATCGAAGTCGTCCGCTCGCGCGGCGCCCCGACCTGCCGAGCCGCGGTTTGATTTGGCGCTCGCCGAGATGAGCTCGTCCGAGCTATCCCTGTCGTAGTCACGCGAGCCGGCTACCCGGCGTTGCGGACCTGAGTTCCTGCGGTCATCTCGCCCGGCCTCGTCCCAGCCGCGCTCGCCGCCGCGCCTGGACCCGGCGTCCCGGGCCGGCGCATCGCGGGTGGCACTGTCCCGGCCGGCCCCGCGTCTGTCGCCCGGCCTGACCCCGGAATCCCTGCCAGCACTATCGCGACCGGTACCATCCCGGCCGACGCCGACTCGATCCGCGTCGTCCCGGCTCGAACCGCTCCTGCCCGCGCCTGGCCGGCTCATCGCGGCCCGGCCAGAGCCGCGGCCGAAACCGGCACCAGATGCGTCATCGCGTCCAGAACCCCGACGTGCCGCACCCGCGCCCGCGAAAACCGCGCGGTTAGACCGCTCTCGGTCGCCGCGATCGGCACCATCCCGATCACCGCGTGACCGTGGCCTTTGGTCATCACGATGCCGATCGTCGTCATGATGCCTTGATCGCCAGTGATCGCGCGCGGGATGCTCGCCGCGGCCCCTCGATTGCCCTCGCTCTGTCGCTCCGTCGTCGCCGAAATCGTCCTCGTCGTCCGCCCGCAGGTACCGCATTCCGGTCAAGACGACGATCACAATCAAGGCGACGACAGCTGCCAGAATGATCAGCACCGTCTTGTGCATCGCACCATCCATTGCCGAGTTGGCCTAAGAATGGCACTCGCGGCACCCGTGTCGGCCATCGACGCGAGCGCAGGTTTAACCCCGAGCACCCTGGACAGTTTCTGGGTCAATCGTTAAATGACGATTCTGTCGGAGCAGTATGGTCCGTGTCAGGAGTTTCAGGAAGTTTAAGCATCTGTGTCTACTCTAAGTAACAATTTGATTACGGATAGGCACGAGCGGTCAATCGTCCCGTCGCTATTACGTGGCTGGCGATCGCTGCCCAGGCTCTGCGCAATCCGGCGCCGTTCTGCAGGTGTACCACAGAGTTGAGCGCGTAGACCGTGAAACGGTACTGGTGCGATGTCCGGATCGGGCATGGCGGGTCATAGCTCGCCTTGCCTGCGCTGTTGAGCGCTTGCCTGGCGCCCGTTGGCAGCTGATTCTGGCCGATCGCCACTGTGGTCGAACTGATGTCGAAGACGACCCAGTACACATACGGGGTGATGGGAGCCTGCGAGTCATCGACCACGATCGCGAACGACTTGGCCGTCTGGTTTGCCGCTCCCGACCACTGCAGCGGCGGGCTCAGCCCGGCACCGTGGCAGGTGTACATCGCGGGCAGACGGACGTCCGAGGCGAACACCGGGCTTGTCACTGTCAGCGATGAGGTCGAGGTGAGCCTGGTGGCGCTGAGGCCGCCGAACAGCCCGCAGCCGCTCAAGAAGGGGACAAGCGCCATCAGCATCGCGGGCCACAGCAATCGGCTTCGGTGACCGGAGCGCCCGGCGCTGACGCATCGGACGTAGTGGATCAAGCATCGTCCCCTAATCTGATCGAACGGCGAGGCCATCGCGCTCGGATCTTACGCGGCCGACGGGAACGGTCGCCGCTCGCCGGGGCCGGACTGCCGGACTCTAAGCCGCGGCGATACCGGCCCAGTGACCTGCTCAACTGCTTACTCTGGCTGCCTGGAATTGCCGAACATGATCTCGTCCCACGAAGGCACCGATGACCGGCGTGACCGCCCCCCGTTCGCCCGCCGAGTCGGCCTGGCGGGCTGCTCGGTGTTGGCTGGCTGCTCGGTGTTGGCGGGCTGCTCGGTGTTGGCGGGCTGCTCGGTGTCGGTGTCGGCCGGCTGCCCAGCGTTGGCCGGCTGCCCAGTGTCGGCGGGCTGCCGCCGCTTAGCCTCGCGTCGATCGCCTCGCCCATCGCCGCCGTAATCGGGGCCCGCCGCTGGCTGATCGGGAATCGCCGGCCGGTCGGCGGTCATCGGCCGACCGCTTGGCGCGGTGGCCACGGTGACCGGTGACTGACGATTTGGGTGCAAAAGCGCCCGACCGCCAGCGCCGCGGTCTGGCTCGGCCCGGTGCTCGGCGTGGCGCGACCCGGCCACGGCCGTCGCGGCAGAAGCGTAAGCCGCCCGTGAGCCGATCGGTGTTACGGTCGCGGTGACCGTGGGCGCACTGGCCTGGCGCGGCCCTGGCCAATATGCCTCGTCCAGGCTGAGCCGCACGGCTTCGTCATCTTCCGGCGTCACGTGCTTGCCCCGGGGATCGTAGACCCACTCGGCGACGTGCATACGTCCCGCGATCGTGTAGGCGAGTTGCACTTGCCAGTTACCGTCCTGGCGCTTGCGCGAGTCCCACTCGGCGTCCTCGGCGCTCGCGCCGATGTCGGCAAGCCGCTGCGCGACTACTTCGCCCAGACGCGGCGCCAGTCCAGACTCTCCAGGGCTCCGCACGGTTGCCCGCTGCGCCTCGGTGGCCCTGAACTCGCGCTCGGCCAGCACCGGGCCCTCGAACCTGCGAATTCGATCGACCGGCAGGCCCGCTGCATCGGCGATCTCCTCGGCGGTCTCGCCAGCGCGGATCCGGTCCTGGATCTCCTTGGGTCGCAACGGACTTTCCACCTCGATCTCGTACTGAGCCAGCCGGGAGAACTGCCCTCTCGCCACAGTCCTGAGCCGCTCGTCAATAGGCAGCGCAAAGCGCCCGCTACGGCCTGGAACCACAAGGACCGCGTAGCTGCCGTCCTCGCTCACTGCTACGAGTCGCAGCTCCTGCATCAGCGCCCCTTTCGCGCTGTTGTCGGCAACGTATTCGCTTTGGCAGCACTCACCGCCCAGCTGCCCCCAGGCGAAGCATGGACACCTCCGAGGATGAGTCTGACTTGCGTAGGGCCGACTCGCCAGTACCGTCCCCGGTGAGTCCCGGATCTAGTCGACGAATCACGTCAAGCCCGTGGCCAGCACTGATGGGCAGAGTATTCACCCCAGCCGTCCTCGGCGCGCATAACGCGGATAATCGCACGAGCTTGGCCACGCTGACTGCCCGGCGGCTACTCCCGGCACCTGTTGCCTGGCATGCGGTGACCGAACCTGTCACGTGCGTCTACTACGCTTCGCGCCATGAGCGTCGACGTAATCTTCGGCAGCATCGGCAAGTTCAGCGTTCGTTTTCGCTGGCTAATGGCGTTGGTATGGATCGTAGGCGCCGTGGCGGCCGTACAGTTCCTGCCGTCGTTGTCGAGCGTTACCCAAAGCGACAACACCAAGTTCCTTCCCGCTAACGCGCCGGTCGAGAAGGCAACCGCGCTCGCCGCTCCGTTGGGGCCGACCAACCTGATTCCGATCCCGCTGGTAGCGGCGCGGGCCACCGGCCCGCTGACCGCCGCCGACACCGCTGCGATCGCCAGGCTGCAAGGTGAGCTGAAGACCGTGTCGGGCGTGCGGCGCGTACTCGATCTCGGTACATCCCAGCCAAGCGCTGCTAACCCTGGTCAGGCCAACCAGTCGCTCGTCCTGATCACCCAGATCGGCAACAACCAGAATGCCGCTGTCGCCCTCGTCGACAGCCTGCGTTCGAAGATCGCCAGCGCCGGGCTCCCGGCCGGGCTCAGCGCCCACCTCGCGGGAAGCCTCGCGGTCGCGGTCGACCAGCAGAAGGCGAACGGCGATCAGGGCGGCAAGATCCAGAACCTATCCGCGCTGTTCATCATCGTCCTGCTAGTGCTGATCTTCCGGTCGTTGACACTCGCGCTGACAACGCTGATCCCAGCCTTCATGTCGGTGCTGATATCCGGCCCGCTGGTGGCCGAAGCCGCGCATCACGGTTTGCAGGTTTCGCCGATCGCCCAGTTGCTGATGATCGTGCTGGTGCTCGGCGCGGGCACCGACTACGGGCTGTTCCTTGTCTTCCGGGTCAGGGAACAATTGCGGGCCGCCGACTACGGCGGCGGTCCGAGAGATGCGCGAGCCGAAGGCGGGCTGTTCCGCGCCTTGCTTGCCGATTTGCGGCGGCCAAGGGATCCAGCCAAGGTCGCGATCGTCACCGCGGTCACCAGGGTGGGCGAGTCCATTACTTTCTCGGCCGCCACGGTGATCGCGGCCGTGCTGACCCTGTTGCTCGCCAGCTTCTCGTTCTACTCCGACCTCGGCGTCCCGTTCGGGATCGCGATCGCGGTCACCCTGGTCGCCGCGCTGACGCTGCTGCCAGCCCTGCTGTCGATCAGGCTTTCCCTGCTCGGTTTCAAGCGGACGCTGTTCAAGTCCATGTTCGGCAAGGCGAAGCTGCTGCCTTGGGACATACAGGGGGCGGGCAAGCCCGGCGTCTGGGGCTCGGTGGCCGGCCGGATCGTGAGGCAGCCGATCCCGACGCTGCTTGTCGGCCTGGTGTTCTTCGGCGCGCTGGCGGCCGGCGTCTCTTGGTACAAGGCCGGCGGCTTCGGCGGCAGCACCACCCCTCCCGCAGGCAGTGACTCGGCGGCGGGCCAGGCGCAGCTCACCAGGTACTTCCCGCAGTCCTCGGCCAACCCGACCGATCTGGTCTTCCGGTTCGGCCAGCCGGTATGGGACAACCCAGCCGAGCTAGCGACCGCCACCAGGCAGCTGCGGGCCAGCAAGCTGTTCACCCAGGTGTCCGGGCCGCTCAATCCGGTCGGGGTCACGCTAACCCCGACCCAGTTCGCTGAGCTGCACGCCGCGCTCGGGCCGTCCAAGGGCCTGCCGCCAGTCGAGCCGCCGGGCAGCAAAGTACCCAAGATCGGCTACGAGATCTACCGAGCCACCGGCAACTACGTCAGCAGTGACGGCAGAACCGTGCTGTTCTCCGTTGGTCTGGCCGCAGGCGACCCTGGGTCAACGACGGCGCTGAACGCGGTGCCGGCGATCAGGGCGACGACGACCGCCGTGGCGCGTGCGACCGGCGCGAGCGACTCTGGCGTCGCCGGCGAGGCACCAGCGCTGCACGACATCAGCAGCATCAGCGACAGCGACCTCAAGCGGATCATCCCGGTGGCGATCTTGGTGATCGGCCTGCTGCTGGCATTGGTGCTGCGCAGCCTGGTCGCCCCGCTCTACCTGATCGCCTCGGTCGGCATCTCTTACCTGGCCGCGCTCGGCCTTTCCGTGCTGCTGTTCATCGAACTTGGCGGCACGGGCGGGCTGGTGTTCTTCCTGCCGTTCCTGATGTTCATCTTCCTTCTGGCGCTTGGCGAGGACTACAACATCTTGGTGATGACCAGGATCAGGGAGGAAGCGCGCAAGCTGCCGCTACGACAGGCAGTCGCCAAGGCAGTGAGCGTGACCGGAACGACGGTCACGTCGGCGGGCATAGTGCTCGCCGGCACGTTCGCTGTGCTCGCCCTGGTCGGCGGCACCGGCAAGAGCGGCAGCAGCCAGGTGCTCGACATCGGCATCGCGCTGGCACTCGGCATCTTGATGGACACGTTCCTGGTGCGGACGCTGCTCGTGCCTTCGACCGTGGTGCTGCTCGGCCGGTGGAACTGGTGGCCAGCGAAGCTGACAGTCGATGAGCCTGACGTGCGCGCTGGCAAGCCAGAGACGATCGGCGCACAGAACTGATCAGCGTCGTCATCCCGGTCTTCGGGGTACGGCAATACCTCACCGACTGCCTGGATTCCGTGCTCGGTACCGCAGGCCCGGTTACCGAGGTGATCGCCGTCGACGACGCGTCGTCGGACGGGTCAGGTGAACTGCTTGACGAGATGGCGAAGCGTGATGCCAGGCTGACGGTTGTGCATCTGGACCGGACGCTGGGTCCAGGTCAGGCCCGCAACATCGGGCTGGCGAAGGCGACCGGCAGCTATGTGTGGTTCGTCGACGGTGACGATGTGATCGCGGCAGGCGCCACCCGCGCCATCGCCGCTCGCCTTGCCGAGGTCAGCCCTGACGTGCTGCTGGTCGACTACCTGAACCTGCTGCCTGACGGCACGACCGCGCCAAGCCAGGGCGCGGGCCTGCTCAGGTCAGCGCCCTCCGGCGAATTCGGCCTCGCCGATATGCCGCCCGTCATCGACCTGACGATGACGGCGTGGAGCAAGCTATTCCGCCGTGAGTTTCTCACCGGCCTGGGCGAGCCATTCCGTGGCGGCATTCACGAGGACATCCCTGTGAGCTGCGCGGCTCTGCTCAATGGCCGGCTGAGCGTGCTCGACTCCGCCTGCTACCTGTATCGCAGATCGCGACGCGGATCGTTCATGGCCAGCACGACCACCGACCACCTGGCTGTTTTCCGATCTTATGAAGAGGTCTTCGCCATGGTGCAAAAGCTGGTCGCCGAGGCCGACCCGGTGGCCACTTCGGCCGTGCAGTCGGCGGTATTCGAGCGCGCCATCAGCCACTACTGCGCCGTGCTGGCGACTACCGGACTTGGGATAGGGCGTTTCGGCCGACCTGGGCTTGTGCCGCGCAGCGAGCGCAAGCGATTCTTCGAGCGCATGCACGCCGACTTCGTACGCTACGCGCCCCTAGGCTACCGGCCGCCTCCCGGCGCGCGCGGCGCCAAGTTCCGGCTAATCAAGCATGGCTCGTACCTGACCTACGAGCTGCTCGAGCCGGTCAACCAGCTGCGGGTCGCGATCAGCGCGAGTCGACGTCGGAGACACTAGCCGATCACGCCGAGAACATTTAGTCGGGAAAGAGCCACTATCGACTATTTGCATATCGCTGACCCGGGAGACCGCATGTCGGTAGGGTGCCAGGTGGCTTGGCCGCGGCATAGCACGCGGTTGCGGGTGCCGCCGAACGGCGGTCGCTGGCCGACTAGCCGCAACCTGAGCTGGTCGGACTGCGTGGGGAGCCACGTCCTCGGATGCGATTGTCGACCGGAGGGATATGGCGATGAGCCGGCACCTCGTTGGATTTCTTCTTGCGCTCGGCCTGCTGGCGGTGCTGTTCTTCGGCACGGCCTGGGGCGTGGGACGAATCGTCGTGCTGCGCGGCGCGGTCACCGCGCTCGGCACCGGAAACGCTCTCACCAGCACTCACGGCCTCATGGCGGTCGGTGTCGTGCTGGCAAGCGGCCTATTCATCGGCATCCTGCTCGCGGTACCCGCGGTCTCGCCCCTCGCCACCGGGTTGCCGGGCCTGGTCCTGCTCGGCTGGTCAGCCCTGGTCGTCACGCATAGCAAGTACGCGGTCAGGTACCTGCCGCTGCCTGGCACCCACTTTGGCGCCGGCCTGACCTATCTGCTGTTCAACGGCGTTCTTGGCCTGCTCGGGGCCGTGATGATCGTCCCGATGGCTGTGCCATCCCGGTGGCGGCGCCGCGATTACTACGCCGACGACGACGACGAAGACAACGCCGACGTGCACACTGCACTCGGCCTCATCCCGTAGTCGTCAGCCGCGTCCCGTAACTCCCGGCCGCCGAATAGTGGGACGCCTGCAGCGAGTAAAGCTCGGCGTACTGACCGCCAAGCTCCATAAGATCGGCATGCCTGCCCTGCTCGATCAGCCGGCCGTGATGCAGGACGTATATGCGGTCGGCGTGCCTGGCGCTGGCCAGCCGGTGCGTGATGATCACGATGGTGCGGCCGGCGGCGTGCCCGCGCACCGAAGAGAACAGCGCGTGCTCGGCCCGCGCGTCCAGCGCCGCCGTCGGTTCATCCATGATCAGCAGGGGAGCGGTGCGATAGAACCCGCGCGCTACAGCGACCCGCTGCCACTGACCGCCCGACAACTCGGCGCCGTCGGTGAAGCGCCGGTCGAGCAGGGTGTCGTAGCCGCGTGGCAGCGCATCGATCACATCGCCGGCTCCGGCGGAGGCCACCGACGATGCCAGCAAGGACTCGTCCAGGTCGCGGCCCATCGTGATGTTGTGCCGGGCGGTGAGCGGCCAGTTGGCGTGGTCTTGGGCGATGACCGCGATCTGCTCCTTGAGCCGGTCAGCATCGATCTCGTCGATCGGGGTGTCGTCCCAGCGCACGATCCCTTGCTCCGGCTGGTACAACCCAGCAAGGATCTTGGCCAGAGTGGTCTTGCCTGAGCCGTTCTCGCCGACGAGGGCCACGACCTCACCGCGGCCGATCGTGACGCTGACGCCGCGGAGCGCGGGCTCGGCGCCGCCCGGATAGGTGAACGTGACGTCGGACGCCGTGATCACGTCAAAGGCGGCGGGTGCGGGCGCGCTGCCGCTCTTCGGGATGCGGCTTTCCGCGTCGGCGCAGAAGTTCATGTAGTCCGAGAAATACAGGCCTTCTTCATAGCACTGGTTCACCGAGTACAGCAGCGTCGTCAGCGAGGACTGAGCCGAGCGGATGGCGAGTATCGCGGTGCCAGCGATCGCGAGCGGCAGCGCGCCAGCGGCCAGCAGCACGCCGAGCGCCACGTACACGCCGACGGTCGCGACGCCACCGGCGGCGCTGGCGCTGACCTGCGTGAACGTCTGCCGCCGCACCGCGTCGAGCTGCGCGTCCCTCTCGTAGGCAGCAAGCCTGCTCGCTCGCGTGAGCAAGAACCGCCGCAGAGTGAAAGAACGCAACTCGGCGGCGGTGTGCCGGTCGGACATCAAATCGGTCAGTATCCACTTCCGGCGATGAGTGTCCATGAGCGCGAAGTTCGTCGCGTACCTGATCCTCGCCGTCCGCACCGCCGACCAGCCGCCAGGCACCTCGGCGAGTACGAGCAAGACGAGCAGCACCGGATTGAGCACGCCGACAACGACCGCCGCTGACATGAGTCCGGTCATGCCGGTGATGCAGTTGATCACGTCGGTGACCACCTGGGGCGCCGAGTACAGGCCCCGGTCGTTCGCGCGCTGCATGGCGTCGTGGAAGTCGGAGTCGTCGAACGCGGCCAGGCCGACCTGGGTGGTCAGGTCGTAAAGCCGGAGTTCGACGATCCTGTTCACGTGCGGCCCGAGTCTGCCTTCCGCCCAGCCGGCCGCGACCTGCAGCCCGGCACGGATCGCGGCGGCCGCGCTGACCAGCAGCAATGAGGGGATGGCCGCCTTGACCCTGGCCGGCGTCGGGCCAGCGGCGAATAATGCCTGGAGCACCCCGGTCGTCGCGAGCAGCGCGTAGCCGGTGAAGAAGCCGGAAGCCAGGTTCAGCGTGATCGTGCCGACCATGTCGATCTTGCTCGCCTGATAGCCGAGCCGCACAGCCTGGAATACAAGGTTAGGGAGCTCCCGCAGCATCGCCATGAAGCTGATCGAGGCCATTCGCTCGTCGTAGACGCTCCAGAAGCGAGCTGTCAAAGCCGCGGTCTCGTCTTCCGCGCCGACCGGTTCCGGCGCCTGCTGCGGGCGCGATCGGATCCGCACCATGAAGCCTCCCCTGGGTGCCGGGTACGGCTACACGGTACGACGTATAGGCATACGCAGCGCTACATGTTTTGCGCTGCTTTTGCGCCGCACATGGAATCGCGGCCTGGCATTGATCAGGGGACGCCGATCGAGCTTGGCGTCCCCTGACCTCTGGGCGGCTAGCGCGAAAGTCAGTGATGCGCGCCGGCGAACTGATCGGCTTCGGTCGAGCCAGCCAGCGCGGTGGTCGACGCGTTCGGGTTGATCGCGGAGGTGACCAGGTCGAAGTAGCCGGTGCCGACCTCGCGCTGGTGCCTCGTCGCCGTGTATCCGGAGGTCTGTGCGGCGAACTCGGAATCCTGCAGCCTGACATAGGCTGCCATGCCCTCGTCGGCGTACCCATGGGCCAGCTCGAACATGGAGTAGTTGAGCGCGTGGAATCCGGCCAGCGTGATGAACTGGAACTTGTAACCCATCGCGGCAAGCTCACGCTGGAACTTCGCGATCGTGTCATCGTCCAGATTGGCGCGCCAGTTGAACGACGGTGAGCAGTTGTAGGCGAGCATCTGGTCCGGGTAGACGGAGTGGATCGCATCGGCGAACTCGGCCGCCACCGACAGGTCGGGCGTCGAGGTCTCCATCCACAGCAGATCCGAGTAAGGCGCGTACGACAAACCACGCGCGATGCAGGCGCCGATGCCGTTGCGCACGCGGTAGAAGCCCTCGGCAGTACGCTCTCCGGTGACAAACGGCTGATCGCGTTCGTCGACGTCGCTGGTCAGCAGCGTCGCCGCCTGCGCGTCGGTACGCGCCACGATGATCGATGGCACGCCGCACACGTCGGCAGCGAGCCTGGCCGCGCTCAGCGTCTTGATGTGCTGGCCGGTCGGGATCAGCACCTTGCCGCCCAGGTGACCGCACTTCTTCTCCGACGCGAGCTGGTCTTCCCAGTGCACTCCGGCCGCTCCCGCCGCGATCATCGCCTTCATCAGCTCGAAGGCGTTGAGCACGCCGCCGAAGCCGGCCTCGGCGTCGGCCACGATCGGCGCCAGCCAGTGCGGTGCGCCCGCGTTGCCTGACTCGGCCCAGCCGATCTCATCGGCGCGAAGCAGCGCGTTGTTGATCCTGCGCACGACGGCCGGCACCGAGTTAACCGGGTAGAGGCTCTGGTCAGGGTAGGTCTGGCCGGCCAGGTTCGCATCGGCGGCGACCTGCCAGCCGGACAAGTAGATGGCCTTGAGCCCGGCCTTGACCTGCTGCACGGCCTGGTTTCCTGTCAGCGCGCCGAGCGTGTGCACGTAGTCCTCGCTGTGCAGCAGTGACCAGAGCCGCTCGGCGCCGAGCCTGGCCAGGGTGTGCTCTTCCTGCACGGAGCCGCGCAGCCTGACAACGTCGGTGGCCGTGTAGGTCCGCTCCGTTCCAGCCCAGCGCGGATCGGTAGCCCAATACGCGGCCAGCTCCGCTGCCTGGCTCTCGATGCTGCCGTCAAGGCGACGATCGTCCACTGGACCTCCCGATGTGCTGTGCGTTGGCTCAAGACTGTCCGCCGTGTGACGCTAGCGCTAGAGAACTTCAGGGTGAAAATTTGTAGATCTTCGCCTAGCATCAAGATGTGACGACTTTCGCCGAGAAAGAAAAGGCAAGTTTTCCGCAGAGCGGACTTGATCTTGTTCTCTTCGGTCAGCGGCTCAAGCATGTCAGGCGCGCCAAGGGCATGACGCTGACCGAGCTAGGAGAGCGGGTCGGCCGAGCCCCTTCCGTGCTCTCGCTGATCGAGAACGGACGCAGGGAGCCGAAGCTCTCTCTGATCGAGGCGCTCGCGACCGCGCTCGGCGTGGCGGCCGACGAACTGATGCGGCACGAGCCGCCGAGCCGCCGGGCGGAGCTTGAGATCGCACTCGAAGAGGCACAGCGCGACCCCATCTACACCAGGCTCGGGCTGTCGTACCTGCGGCCAGGACCTCGGGTGCCGAGCGAGGTGCTCGAGCACGTGCTGGCGCTCTTTGATGAGCTGCGCAAGCAGCAGGTCAAGCCGACGGCCACGCCGGAAGAAGCCAGGATCGCCAACACCGACCTGCGCCAGATGATGCGGGACCGCGACAATTACTTCGCCGAGATCGAGCAGGCGGCGGCGCAGGCTCTCGCCCCGGTCAACTACTCCGGTGGCGCGCTGTCGCAGGGACTGCTGCTCTCCGTAGTCAGCCACCACGGCTTCGCTGTCCGCTACGTGCAAGACCTGCCACGGTCGGCCAGATCGGTCACCGATCTGCGGAACCGGCGGATCTACCTGCGCCAAGAGTCGCTCGGCATGCACACCCCCCGCGCGGTCCTTTTGCAAACCCTCGGACACTTCGTGCTCGGCCACAGCACGCCGACGGACTTCGCCGACTTCCTGCGTCAGCGGGTCGAGGCCAACTACTTCGCCGCCGCCGTCCTCGTGCCAGAAGACGCCGCCGTGGCGTTCCTTCGTCAGGCGAAGGACAACAAGAACCTGTCGGTCGAGGACATGCGCGACGTGTTTTCCGTCTCCTACGAGATGGCGGCGCACCGGTTCACCAACCTCGCCACCCATCACCTTGATCTGCCGTGCCACTTCGTCAAGAACGACGCCGGCGGCACCATCTACAAGGCCTATGAGAACGACGGCGTCGTCTTCCCCGCCGACATCACCGGTGCGATCGAAGGTCAGCGGATGTGCCGGATGTGGTCGGGCCGGCAGATTTTCTCGGCGGCCGACCGGTTCAACCCGTACTACCAGTACTCCGACACGCCGTCAGGCACCTACTACTGCCTGGCTTCGGTGGATCCGGGCAGCGAGCGCGGGTTCGCGATCACGCTCGGGGTGAAGTTCGACGATGCCCGCTGGTTCCGCGGCCGGGACACGACCAAGCGCACCAAGTCGACCTGTCCCGATCCGTCCTGCTGCCTGCGCCCGCCTGCCAGGCTCGCCGCCCGCTGGGACGGCATGGCGTGGCCGTCGGCCCGAGCGCACTCGCATGTCCTGTCGGCACTGCCATTCGGGAGCTTCCCTGGTGTGGACGAAGCCGACATCTACACCTTCCTAGAACGGCACGAGCAGGAGTAACATCCACGTCACCTGATTACACCTTTGATCAGGCAAATCACTCCTCGATTCGGCAACACAGATGCGACACGGTCGGATGGTCCGGTTGGCGCGCACGTACCGCGCGGATCTCGCCTGGGTGGCGTTCGTGCTGCTGAACCTCGTGGCGATGCAGCTCATCCCGGCCTGGCAGACCGTGCCGTTCTTGATCATCTGGATTAGCCTGACCGCCGTCTACGGCTGGCGGCTGTGGCGGCTCGGCTCGGCCCTGGCCACGGTTCTCGTCATCACGCTGACCACCGGCGGCCTGATCGGGTGGCAGGTGCTCAGGGGCAAGCAGGACGCGGATTACCTAGCCGAGGTTCCGCTGCTCGCGCTGCTATTCGTCGTCATGGTCTGGCACTCGCGGCGGCGGGCTGCCGCTATGGAAGAGATAAAGCGGGTATCTGACCACAACGTCGTGCTGCTCGACCGGCAGCGCCAGTTTCTGCAGGACGCCTCGCACGAACTCGGCACGCCGATAGCGATCGCACTCGGCCACGCTGAGCTCATCGAGCGGACGACGACGGATCAGGCCATCGCCGCCGACGCCAGGATCGCCGTCGACGAACTGCTCAGGATGCGCCGGCTGACCAGCAGGCTGCTGCTGCTTGCCTCGACCGACGGCCCCGAGTTCCTGCGGCTGGCAGCCGTCGACGTAGAAGAGATCGTGGTGGAGGCCTTGCGCAGGTGGAACCACGTACCGCGGCGCTGGGCGCTCGGCACGCTGGAGGAGACCTGGGTGCGCGGCGACGCTGACCGGCTTACGCTGGCGATCGACGCTCTGATCGAGAACGCTGTTGATCACACCGAGCCTGGCGACGGGATTGAGCTCAGCGCGAGCAGGGATATGGACGAGGTGGTGCTCGTCGTCTCCGACGAAGGTTCAGGCATCCCGGCATCTGAGGTTGATCGCATCTTCGGCCGCTTCTCCCGCATCGACGTCGGCCGCAACAGGGAGGCTGGCGGGTTCGGTCTCGGCCTCGCGATCGTGAAGGCGATCGCCCAGGCTCACCACGGCACCGTGCGCGTCAACAGCGCGCTAGGCAAGGGCTCGGTGTTCGAATTGCGCGTGCCAGCATCGATGGCAAGCCTCGACAGCGCTTCGGCACTTGACGGCAGAGCGGTCCACAGATAACGGCAACCGGCCCCGCCGCCGCACCCCAGCCCTGCCCAGCCCAGCCCCAGGCTCGGCCCGCCGCGTCCACCCACTCTCCCACCACCGCGATGAAAGCCCGGTTTCATCGCGCCCACCCACGTCAGCCGTGCGATGGATGTGGCAATCCACACCCGATTTGCCTGATGGATTCGGCATTCCATCGCGCGGCCCGCGCCCAGACGTGCGATGGATTCGGCATTCCATCGCGCGGCCCGCGCCCAGACGTGCGATGGATTCGGCAATTCATCGCGCCAGCGCGCTTAGGTGAATCTGGGCGGGCGCTTTTCGCGCAGAGCGGCGGCGCCTTCGGCCAGGTCGGGGCCCATGAACGTGAGCATTTCGTAGGCGGCGGACTGGTCGAAAATCGGGCCGGCGGTGCGGAGCCAGCTGTTCAGGGCACGCTTGGTCAGCCTGATCGCGAGCTGAGATCCGGTCGCGAGTTCGGCAGCTACCCTGAGTGCTTCTGGCAGGACTTGATCGCGCGGCAGTACCTTGCTGACCAGGCCGATCCGCTCTGCCTCGGTGCCGTCGATCATCTCGCCGGTCAGCAGGTGGTAGCGGGCCTTGGCCATCCCGCACAGCAGCGGCCAGATGATCGCCGCGTGATCGCCGGCGGCCGCCCCTAGCTTGACGTGCCCGTCGCCCAGCTTGGCGTCGGCCGCGCAGATGCTGATGTCGGCCAGCAGGGCGATGACCAGGCCGGCGCCGACGGCGACACCGTTGATCGCCGAGATGATCGGCTTGGAGCAGTCGATCATGTTGTAGACCAGGTCACTCATCTCGCTGAGCATGTGCGCGGCCCGCTCGTAGTTGCCAGCCATGCGCTGAACCATCGCGAGGTCGCCGCCGGCCGAGAAAGCCTTGCCCGCGCCGGTGATCACAGCAACGCGGGTGTCCTCATCGCGCGCCACGTCCGTCCATAGCTTGGCGAGCTGGCTGTGCAGTACTTCGTCGGCGGCGTTGTAGACCTCGGGCCGGTTCATCGTGATCAGCAGTACGCCGTTGTCGTGCCGCTCGAAGAGCAGGTGCTGATAGCTCCCGTAGTCCATCGAGGCGGCTCCTTGATCACTAGCCCGGGCTGATCTCGCGATGATGGAATGATCGCATGGCGGGGAACGAGCCCCCCGGGCGGCTGATCGGCTCGGGCCGCGCGGCCGACGTCTATGACCTGAGCGACGGCCGGGTCTTGCGCAGGTATCGCATCAAGGCCGACGTCGAGCACGAGGCGCGGCTGATGCGCTACCTATCCTCGGCTGGCTTTCCGGTTCCCAAGGTCTACGACGCTGATGGTGGCGACATGGTCATGGCCAGGGTCGTGGGCACCGACATGCTCACTGACCTCGCCAGGCGGCCGTGGCGCGCGGCCAGCTACGCCCGCGTGCTCGCGCGGATGCATGACCGTCTGCACGAGATCGAGGCGCCGTCCTGGCTGCCCAGGCCGCTCGGTTCGGGGAACCAGGTCCTGCACCTTGACCTGCACCCGGGAAACGTGATCCTGACGACGACGGGCCCGGTCGTGATCGACTGGTCCAACGGCGCGGCAGGCCCGGCCGGCGCGGACGTGGCGATGGCCGCGCTGATCATGCGGATCTCTGAGGTGGATAACCTGCCGGCGGCTATCAGGCTGATCACCGGCCAGCTACGCCGTACCGTGGTGCGGCAATTCGAGCGCAGCGCGAGCCACGACGCCGGACCCTGGATGGTCGAGGTCGCCAAATTGAGACTCGTCGACCGGAATGTCCGGCCAGCGGAAGCCGAGATACTGCGGCGGATGATCGGTTATGGCTAAGCAAACAATCGCTTTGGCTGATGCGCTCAGGGTCCGAGTCATGTTACTGTTGAGTAACTTAGTCTTCGCGGCCGTTCCCCGGCAAGGAGCCCATCATGAGCGACGACGAGCAAGCTAACGGCGGTTTCAGTCTAGAGATCTCAGGCGATGTGCGCGAGATGCGTGACTGGGTGCACGAGTTCGCTGCCAGTGTAATCAGGCCGGCCGCAGCCGAATGGGACGAACGCGAAGAGACACCGTGGCCGATTCTCGAGGAGGCCGCGAAGATCGGGCTCTATTCGATCGATTTCTTCGCCCAGCAATGGTTCGAGCCAACTGGCCTCGGCACTCCGGTTGCCTTTGAGGAGATCTACTGGGGCGACGCCGGCATCGGGTTGTCGCTGACCGGCAGTTGCCTGGCCGCCGTCGCGGTCAGCAGCAATGGCACACCTGAGCAGATGGGCGAGTGGCTGCCGCAGATGTTTGGCGCACCTGGCGATGTCAAGCTCGGCGCGTTCTGCTCATCCGAGCCGGACGCGGGCAGCGATGTCGGCGCGATCAGGACCAAGGCGGTGTACCACGAGGCGACCGATGAATGGGCGCTGAACGGCACCAAGGCGTGGGCGACGAACGGCGGCATCGCGGACGTGCACGTGGTCGTAGCCTCGGTCGATCCCGCACTCGGCACGAGGGGCCAAGCCAGCTTCATCATCCCGCCGGGCACCAAGGGACTGTCGCAAGGGCAGAAGTTCCGCAAGCTTGGCGTCCGGGCTTCGCACACCGCCGAGGTAGTGCTTGACGACGTCAAGGTGCCTGGCCGGTGCCTGGTGGGCGGCAAGGACAAGCTGGACGCGAGGCTGGCCCGGCTAGCGGAGGGCGGTGCGGGCGGAGAGCAGGCCGCGATGAAGACGTTCGAAGCCTCGCGGCCGACGGTGGCCGCGATGGCGGTTGGCGTCGCCAGGGCGGCAGTCGAGTACGCCACCGAATACGCCACGGAGCGGGTGCAGTTCGGCAAGCCGATCGGCCAGAACCAGGCGATCGCGTTCATGCTGGCCGACATGCAAGCCAGCGTGGACGCCGCCCGGCTGCTGACCTGGCGTGCGGCCTGGATGGCCAGGCACGGCCACAAGTTCACCAGGGCCGAGGGCTCGATGTCCAAGCTGTTCGCTGGCGAGACCGCGGTCCGAGTGACCGAGCAGGCCATCCAGATACTTGGTGGTAACGGCTACACCAGGGACTACCCAGTTGAGCGCTGGCACAGGGACGCGAAAATTTTCACCATATTCGAAGGAACGTCCGAGATACAGCGCATGATCATCGGCCGCGCCCTGACCGGGTTGCCGGTCCGGTAGCCGCCGACCTGCGGTCGCAGAGGGCCAGCCCCGCGCCCGCGGATGCGCAGTGCTGAGTTCCTGCTGACATTCGCGGGCAGATACTGCTGCTATGAGCGCACCCGCACCCCTCTCCGACGTGATGATCACCCTCGGCGCACGCGACTTCCCCGGGCTCCGGGAGTTCTACCGCACGCTCGGCTGGCCGCAGATCATCGATGAAGAGGAGTTCGCGGCATTCGAACTCCGTGGCGTCGTCCTCGCGGTATTCCCGGTCGCTGAGCTCGCCCGCGACGGGAACACCGAACCAGACCCCGGCAGTGAAGGCATCCGCTTCACCATCGGGATCATGGTCGACACTCCCGATGAGGTCGATCAGCTGACCGAGCAGATGCGCGCCGCGGGCGCCCGCGTGACCAAGCAGCCCGTTGATGCCGAGTTCTTCACCGGCCGCTCGGCCTACCTCTGTGACCCCGAAGGCAACTACTTCGAGATCACCTGGGCCGACATGCCGGACAACCCGATCACATCGCGCCGCGCCAGCCGGACCTGACCACAATCTCAAGGTCACAGGCAACTACCGGTCCAACCGCAGGTCAGCGGCCTGATGACAGGCATAGCGCCTAGTGGTAGACATGGCAGGCCAACAAAACATCGCTCGGCCGCCGAAGGAGCCCGGATATGAAGACCCCGATCTGCGACATGCTCGGCATCGAGTTGCCACTGGTTGCTTTCAGCCACTGCAGGGACGTCGTCGCCGCGGTCACCAATGCGGGCGGCTTTGGCGTGCTCGGCGCGTCAATGCACACACCAGAGCAACTCGAGCACGAGCTTGCCTGGGTCGACGATCACGTGAATGGGCGACCCTACGGCGCCGACATCCTGGTGCCGGAGAAGTTCGCCGGCAAGGGCGAGGGCCTGGACGTGGCCGCGCTGCACGCGATGATCGGCCAGCCGCAGCGCGATTTCGTCGCCGCCCTGCTCACCGAGCACGGGATCGACGCCGTCGGGCCGGCCGGGCAGCCGGGGGAGCTCGGGAACACGACGATCAGCGATGAAGTGGGGGAGCGGCTGCTCGAAGTGGCGTTCCGGCACCCGATCAAGCTCATCGCCAGTGCGCTCGGCACGCCGCCCGCTTACATGATCGACGCGGCCCGGGCTGCCGGGGTGCCGATCGCCGCGCTTGTCGGAGCAAGGGAGCACGCGATCAGGCAGGTAAACGCCGGTGTCGACATTCTCGTCGCGGCGGGCACCGAAGCCGGCGGTCACTGCGGCGAAGTGACCACGATGGTGCTTGTCCCCGAGGTGATCGACGCGATCAAGCCGATCAGGCCGGTACCCGTGCTCGCGGCCGGCGGGATCGTCACCGGCAGGCAGATGGCAGCGGCGATCGCGCTCGGCGCGGATGGCGTGTGGACGGGATCGGTGTGGCTGACCACGGATGAGGCGGAGACCGCGCCGTACACCAAGCAGAAGATGATCGCCGCGACGTCGCGGGACACGGTCAGGTCGCGTAGCAGGACCGGCAAGCCGTCCAGGCAGCTCAAGTCCGGCTGGACCGCCGCCTGGGATGGCGAAAAGAGCCCCGGCGCGTTGCCCATGCCGCTTCAGTCGCTGCTCAGCGAGCCGGTCATGCGACGCCTCGACGTACTGGCCGAGCAGGGCAACCCAGGTGCGCGGGAACTGGCGACCTACTGGGTCGGGCAAGGCGTCGGGCTGATGAACAAGGCCACCACGGTCCGCGACGTGATCTACGAGATGTCACAAGACTTCGCCGAAGCCGCCGAACACCTAGCCTCAGTACTGGCCGACTGATCATGGAGTTGATGTCCGGTTAGGCTGGCGGCATGCCAATTCATGGTGAGTACGAGCCAAGTCCGCGCCAGTGGGTGCGGGATCAAGTTGAGCTGTTCGAGTCCTCTGGCGGCACCGACGGAGTCACGCTGATGGACACCGGGCTGCCGGTCGTGGTCATCACCAATGTCGGCGCCAAGAGCGGCAAGGTACGCAAGACGCCCCTCATGCGGGTCGAGCATGAGGGGCGATACGCAGCGGTCGCGTCGCAGGGCGGTTCGCCGAAGAACCCGCTCTGGTACCACAACTTCCTCGCCCATCCGCGGGTCGAACTGCAAGACGGGCCCGCGCGAACGACAATGGTGGCGCGCGAGCTTTCTGGCGACGAACGCGAGCAGTGGTGGGAACGCGCCGTCGCCGCTTACCCGCCCTACGCCGAGTACCAGACCAAGACATCTCGGCTGATCCCGGTCTTCGTACTTGAGCCAGCCACAGACTGACCTCTGACCGGACTCTCCGCATTTGACTCCGAGGTAATCTTGTAATCAAACACGGAGGCGCGGAAGGAGGGTCTGGGCACATGGCAGCCGACTCGCCTCTTGATTCGTACTCGCAGATTGTCGTCGGCGTGGCGGCGGAACTGACGCCGAAGGTCGCCAGCTTGCGCGTCGCCCAGAGCGGCTCGCGTCGGCCGGGAGAAAGCCTCGGCTCGGCCGTCGCTTACACGACCGACGGGTTCCTGCTCACCAACGCACACGTTGTCGGGACGGCGAACGGCGGGACCGCGCTGTTCTCTGACGGCACCAGTTCACCCTTCACCGTCGTCGGCGCTGACCCGTTGTCCGACCTTGCCGTGGTGCGGGCCGGTGCCGGCGCGCCGCCGCCCGCTCATCTCGGCGAAGCCGAGGATCTCGTCGTCGGCCAGCTAGTCGTCGCCGTCGGCAGCCCGCTTGGCCTTGCCGGGTCAGTCACCGCTGGGGTCGTCAGCGCGCTCGGCCGGTCACTGCCGACCAGGAGCGGTGCCGCGGTTCGGTTGATCGAGGACGTGATACAGACCGACGCGTCGCTGAACCCCGGCAACTCGGGCGGTGCGCTCGCCGACTCGCGTGCTCGAGTGGTCGGTATCAACACGGCCGTCGCCGGGATCGGGCTTGGCCTCGCCGTCCCGATCAACGCCACCAGCAGGAAGATCATCGCGGCGCTCATGCAGTTCGGCCGGGTCAGGCGCGCCTACCTTGGCGTGGTGAGCGCACCGACACCCCTGCCCGCGTCGCTCCACCAGCGGGTCGGCGGCAAGGAGGGCCTGCGCGTCGCCGAGCTTGTGCCCGACGGCCCAGCGGCACGAGCCGGGCTGCGCGTCGGCGACATCCTGGTGAGCGCGGGCGGACGCCCGGTGGCCAAGGCTCAGGATCTCCAGCGGCTGATGTTCAGCGAGGCGATCGGCAAGCCGCTTGAAATCACGGTGCTCCGCAACGGCGCGCTCGTCGACGTGATCACCGAGCCAGCCGAGCTTGCCGCGGCCTGACCGGACCGCTGTACGACCAGAATGCTCCTGCGAGTGCGTAAGAATGACCTATGAGCAAGCAGCCGAGTCCGCCGCCGCCAGGTGACAAGCCGACGCCGACGGCACCACCGCCACCGCCAGGCTGGCGGCACTGGCTCTGGCCGATCGCGCTTATCGCGATGCTGGCGCTGTGGTTCTTCCTGCCGGGCATAAGCTCAACGGGAACGCAAAACCTCACGTACCCGCAGTTCCAGACCGATCTCGCCAAGCATCAAGTCAAGACCGTTCAGATCGGCAGCGCCCAGAACGGCGCGAATACTCCGATTACCGGCACGCTGAAGAACGGCCAGAATTTCACGACGATGGGGCCGCCGAATACCCCGGCGCTCTTCAACCAGATCAAGTCGGCCGGCATCACGCCGTCTTATGGCGGCACCAGCCCAGGCCTTGGCACCGATCTGCTCGAAGTGCTGATCATCTTCGCGCCGCTGATCTTGGTGTTCTGGTTGTTCAGACGGCTGTCGAGAGGCGGCGTCGGCCAGTTGCAAGGCGTGCTCGGGGCCGGCCGGTCGCGCGCCAAGGTGTTCGACGCCGAGCGGCCAGATACCAAGTTCGCCGACGTAGCCGGCTACGAGGGCGCGAAAGAGGAGATCAGCGAGGTCGTCGACTTCCTGCGCAGCCCCGACCGCTATCAGCGGGCAGGCGCGATGGCTCCGCGCGGCCTGCTGATGGTCGGCCCGCCTGGCACAGGCAAGACCCTGCTAGCCCGCGCGGTGGCTGGCGAGGCTAGCGTCCCGTTCTTCTCCGTCACCGGGTCCAGCTTCGTCGAGATGTTCGTCGGCGTCGGCGCCGCCCGGGTGAGGGACCTGTTCAGCGAGGCGCGCAAGCGCTCGCCGGCGATCATTTTCATCGACGAGATCGACGCGATCGGCCAGCGCAGGGCGGGCAGCGGCGCGGTCGTCGCCAACGACGAGCGCGAGCAGACGCTGAACCAGCTCCTCGCCGAGATGGACGGCTTCGATATGACCCAGGGCATCGTGGTGCTCGCCGCCACCAACCGCCCTGAGGTACTTGACCCCGCGCTGCTGCGGCCGGGCCGGTTCGACCGGCAGGTCACGATCCCGCTGCCCACCCTCGACGAGCGGGCCGCGATACTCGTGGTGCACTGTCGCGGAAAGCGGCTCGCGCCCGACGTCGACCTGACCGTGGTGGCGCGGGGTACGCCCGGGTTCTCCGGCGCCGACCTGGCGAACCTGGCCAACGAGGCCGCGATATTCGCGGTCAGGGGTCACCGCGAGATACTCACGGCGGCCGATTTCGACGACGCCAGGGACCGGATCTTGCTCGGCCGGCGCGAGGGCTCCAACGTGCTGCTGCCGGAGGAGAAGCACGCGGTCGCTGTCCACGAGAGCGGTCACGCGATCGTGCTGGCGCTATCCGACCACGCCGACCCGGTGGCGAAGGTCACGATCTTGCCGGCCGGGCAAGCGCTCGGAGTGACGCAGCAGCTCCCGCTGATCGAGCGGCACCTGTACGGCGAGGACTACCTCAAAGAGACGCTCGCCGGACGACTCGGCGGCCGGGCCGCCGAGCTCGTGGTGCTCGGCCAGGGCTCGACCGGCGCGGCGAACGACCTGTCGACCGCGACCGACCTCGCCACCAAGATGGTGCGGGAGTTCGGCCTGTCGACCAAGGTCGGGCCGGTCGGCTACCCGGAGGGCGGGTCTGTGTTCCTCGGCGGAGGCGCCGGGCCGTACTCAAGCCGGCCCTTCGCCGAGTCCACTCAGGCGGTGATCGACGCGGAAGTCGCCAGGCTGCTGCGAGAGGCCGAGCACAGCGCGATCGACCTGATCAGGTCGCACAGCCGCGAACTCGACGAGCTCGTCGAGCTGCTTTTGCTGCATGAGACCGTGGATGGCGCTGAGGTCTACCGCATCGTCGGCAAGCCGGTCCCCACCCACCGCCAAGAGCAGCTCGCGATCGCGCCAACCAGGGCGGGCGCGAACTCGATCGCCGCGGGAGCCACGCTCACTGAAACCCCGCCCGCCGACCAGGAGTGAGCAGAGGATGCGTCTTCTCGTGCTGTCATCGGGCGCGGTCAGGTCCGTGCTCGGCTACCGTGAGTGCGCCGACGCCATGCGGGAGGCGCTTATCGCTCGCGCCCGCGGTGAGGTGTTCCAGCCGCTGCGCACCGTGCTCAGGCCGCCGGCCGCGCCTGGCCTGATGGGGCTGATGCCCGCCTACCAGCAGGGCCTGGCGGCCGGCTACGGCCTCAAGGCGATCTGCATCACGCCGGGTAACCCGGCTGCCGGGCTTGACACCCACCAGGGCATCGTGTTGCTGTCAAGCTCCGCGACCGGCGAGCCGCTTGCGGTGCTGAACGCCTCAGCGGTCACCGAGATCAGGACAGCGGCGGTCTCAGCGGTCGCCACCGGCCTGCTCGCCAACTCCGATGCCGATGTGCTCGCTATCATCGGCACCGGCGTCCAGGCTCGGGCGCATCTGCACGCGATCGCCAGTACCAGGCCGCTCGCCGAAGTCAGGGTGGCTGGATCGACCCATGACAAGGCGGCCAAGTTCGCGGCTGAGCTGGCGGGCTCCGTCGGCGACGGCATCAGGCTCGTGGCCGCCGCCTCGGTGCCTGAGGCCGTCGAGGGTGCGGGCATCGTCGTCACCGCGACGAACTCGGCCGAACCGGTGATCAGGCGCGACTGGCTGAGCCCAGGCGCGCACATCAACGCGGTCGGCGCGTGCCTGCCGCACACAAGGGAACTCGACACGGCGACGGTCGCCGACGCCGCGCTGTTCGCCGACAGCCGGGAGTCGGTGATCGCCGAGGCAGGCGACTATGTGCTCGCCGCCGCCGACGGCGCGATCGGCCTAGACCACATCCAGGCCGAGATCGGCGACCTGCTCGCAAGCGGGCAGCCCGGCCGCACCGGCGAGCGGGAGATCACCATCTTCGAATCGCTCGGCCTGGCGATCGAGGACCTCGCCGCCGCTAACGTCGCCTATCAAGCCGCCACGCAGGCAGGCGCGGGAACCTGGGTCGACTTCGACTAGCCGGTGCCGCCGCCAGCGCCCGGGCTGCTACGCTGCCGCCATGACTGATGCGAACCAGTGGTGGCGCCGCCGATAGGCGGGGCCTGGTTTCGCGCACCTACGATCTTCCAAGGCGACCGCTCGGCATCCGGCGGTCGCCTTCTTGTGTCCGCCGCTACCCGGGCCTGATGAGGCAGGACGGACGTCATGACGATGAGCGTCGGCGGCGACGCCGCTTTTAGCGAAGCGGACTTCGGCGCCTTGCCGCAGTACGGAACCACGCGGTTCAGCACGGCAGGCGGCATCGAAGTAACCAGGACGGTGACGCCGTTCAAGCCCGACCTGCTCGCCGAGATCACCAGGAGTGTCGACGGCCGCCGTGGCGGGATATTCAGCTCGGGTATGGAGTACCCGGGTCGGTATAGCCGGTGGCACACCGGCTACGTCGACCCGTGCGTGGAGTTCACGAACCTAGGCCGCCATTTGACCGCCACGGCGCTGAACGACCGTGGCCGCGTGCTCTTGCCGGCGATTACCGCTGCGATGCTCAAGGCCGGTCACCGGGACCTGGCCGACGAGCAGCCAGCCGGGGGGGTGACGGTCACGATCGGCGAGCCGACTGGCCAGGTGCCCGAAGAGCAGCGAAGTAAGCGGCCGACTGTCTTCAGCGCGATCAGGGAGGTCATCGCGCTGTTCGCGAGCCCGGACGCTCAGCTTGCCCTGTTCGGCGCCTTCGGCTACGACCTGGCGTTCCAGTTCGAGCCGATCAGGCTGAGGCCGGGCCGGGACAGCAGCCAGCGCGATCTGGTGCTGCACCTGCCCGATGAGATCTACGTGATCGACAGGAAGCGCGAGACCGCGTTGCGCTACGACTATGATTTCGCCGTCGGCGGGCGGTCAACCGCCGGCCTGCCGAGGGCCACCCCGCCGAGCGGGAGGGGCGTCGGCCCGCGCGAGCCGGTCTGCCCGCCAGACCCGACGCCTGGCCAGTACGCCAAGATAGTCGAGCGGGCCAGGGAGCGGTTCGCGGCAGGCGACCTGTTCGAAGTCGTGCCGGGACATGAGTTCTGGGCTCGCTGCGGCTCTCCGGCCGCGTTTTACGAACGGCTGCGCAGGCGCAACCCGGCACCATATGAGTTCTTCCTGAACCTTGGCCAGCGCGAGTACCTTGTCGGCGCTTCGCCGGAGATGTACGTGCGGGTCACCGGGGACCGGGTGGAGACTTGCCCGATATCCGGCACGATCGCCCGTGGTGACTCACCGCTCGCCGATGCCGAGAACATCAGGACCCTGCTCACCTCGGCCAAGGAAGAGTCCGAGCTGACGATGTGCACAGACGTAGACCGCAACGACAAGTCGCGGATCTGCGTGCCGGGCAGCGTCAAGGTCATCGGCCGCCGCCAGATCGAGCTGTACAGCCGGCTAATCCACACGGTCGATCACGTCGAGGGCCGCTTGCGGCCCGAATTCGACGCGCTCGACGCGTTCCTCACCCACATGTGGGCGGTGACAGTCACTGGCGCCCCGAAAACCTGGGCGATGCAGTTCATCGAAGATCACGAGACTAGCCCGCGCCGCTGGTACGGCGGAGCGGTCGGCGCGCTCGGCTTCGACGGCAGCATGAACACCGGCCTCACGCTGCGCACCGCGCAGATCCGCGACGGGCTCGCCTGCGTCCGGGTCGGCGCGACTTTGCTGTTCGACTCAGACTCAGCCGCCGAGGAGCGCGAGACCAGGCTCAAGGCGCGAGCGCTGCTTGAGGTGCTCGCCGAGACAGACATTTCAGAATCAGAAAAAAACCACGGGGCGCGGTCGCCTGCCAGCAGGCCGGTCACCAGGCCACGGCCGCCTGGCGCGGGTCTTAAAGTGCTGCTCGTCGACCACCAGGACTCGTTCGTGCACACCCTGGGCGGGTACTTCGCCGAGCAAGGCGCTCGGGTGACGACGTTGCGCGCCGGATTCGACCCGGCCCTGCTCGATGAGTACTCGCCCGATCTGGTGGTGCTCTCGCCGGGGCCTGGCCGGCCGTCCGACTTCGGCTGCTCCAAGCTACTTGACGAACTCGACGCCAGGCGGCTCCCGGCGTTCGGCGTCTGCCTCGGCCTGCAGGCGATGGTCGAGCACTCCGCCGGAACGCTCAGCCTGCTCTCCTCGCCATCTCACGGCAAGCCTGGCACGGTGCGAGTGCTCGGCGGCGAGCTGCTGGCTGGCCTGCCCGCCGAGTTCACCGCTGGCCGGTACCACTCACTGCATGCCACGCCCAGTCAGATCGGCGCTGGCTTTACCGTGACCGCTGTGACCACGGATCCGGCGGCCGAGTCCGACGTGGTGATGGCGATCGAGGATCCTGTCGCCAGGCGCTGGGCCGTGCAGTTCCACCCGGAGTCGATACTCACCGCGTCCGGCGACTGCGGCCGGCAGGTGATCGCGAACGTGCTCAAGCTGTGCTGATCGTTATCTTGTCGTTATTTGCCCACTCAACTGTCCGTTATAGCGTCAAGGTGACACTATTGGTGCAGTCAGGGCAGATTGGCCAGACGGGGTGACTTCGGGCATGTCGTGCACGTCGCTATGCGGGCGGGCCGCTCGGAGCAGTCATTCGCCCTCTTCTGGGCGCTTCTTCCTGCCAAAAGCTCCTGATCTGCGTCCCTTCCCCCTCGAAGGAGCCCCTTCATGGCACGTCGCTGGTTAGTACCCCTTGCCACCATCGGCCTGGTGTCCGGGGCGATGGCCGTAGTGGCCGGTGCCGCCTCGGCATCGACGCCCTCGCACGGAGCGATCCGTTCCACGACCGTGCATGCGTTCCGACCCGGTGGCCTGATGGTCAGGCCAAGCGGAGTGGCGCGCGTGCTCGGCCGCGACCGCAACACCACGGCGCAGTCGACCAACTGGTCCGGCTACGCGGCGACCGGCGCGAACGGCGCGTTCCACCGCGTGTCCGCGAGCTGGACACAGCCGACCGCGACCTGCTCGAGCCGAACCTCGCAGTACGCGAGCTTCTGGGTCGGACTCGACGGCTTCAGCAGCAACTCGGTCGAGCAGACAGGCACCGACTCCGACTGCAGTCGCGGCACGCCGACCTACTACGGCTGGTACGAGATGTACCCCGCGTTCCCAGTGAACTTCTCCAACACCGTGCGACCGGGCGACGCGATGAGCGCATCGGTGACGTTCTCCGGTACCTCGACGTTCACGCTTGTGCTGCACGACGCTACCCAGGGCTGGACCCAGAACATCGTGAAGAACCAGTCGGGGCTCGCCCGGTCATCGGCCGAGGTCATCACCGAGGCGCCGTCATCGAACAGCGGCGTGCTGCCGCTGGCTGACTTCCACACGATCAACTACTCCACGTCGAGCGCCAACGGCTCGTCGCTCGGCACCCAGAACCCGACCGAGATCATCATGGTCGACAGCAGCGGGGCCCAGAAGGACTCAACGAGCTCGATCAGCTCGGGCGGCGCGTTCAGCAACACCTGGATCAGGTCCAGCTAGCTGGCCAAGCCCATCGTCGGTCCGTTGCTTGTGCTATCTGGCCCTATCAACGGATCGACGATGGGCTTTCGGCTTTCCGTCCTGTCGGCTGAGAACGGCCGTTGTCGTTGCCGTTGCAGGTCAGCTGGGCCGCCGGGTCAGGTTGGGTACCGGTCGGGGTGGACGGTGTAGCTGCGGCCGTGGGGTGCGGTCCAGGTGAAGGTGCCTGGCTGGGGCTGGGTGACGTGCCATCCGGGTGCTTGCTTGGTGCGGTGGTGTCGTCGGCAGAAGGTCCCGCAATTGCATTCGCAGGTGCGGCCGCCGTCCTGGAAGGGCGTGGTGTGGTCGATGTCGCAGTGCTGGGCGGGGCGGCGGCAGCCGGGGTGGGCGCAGGTGCGGTGGCGGATCTGGATCAGGTGCCGCAG
>DATNEK010000103.1:0-20526 GCA_035553055.1 Streptosporangiaceae bacterium
CTTTCTCGTTCAGGATATCGAGGGGGTCTGACAATCCCCGGCACTGCTCGACAACAGATGCGGTACGTAAACCCGCCTCATCCCAGATGGAGGCCCGATGACCACAGGGACCAACGCCGTCTCCTATCCGCAGATCGCCACCCAATGACCAGACCCCCCCGAGCCCGCGGCCCGCACCTCCATCAGGCACACGGACCAGCAGCACCACCCCTTGGCGTCTACGTGGCGAGCACGAACAGCTATCAGAGCCAGATCTGGTTCAGCAGCACCATCGAAGAGACCTTCGACCTAGTCTGCGCGACCTGCACGCCGGCCCCTGATGTCCAGCCCCTGCGCGATCACCGGCCTGACGTGATGACGGATACGCTGCAGCGCCCAGCCATACCGCGCTTAGCGGCCCCGGCTGGCCGTTTCTACCAGCGCGCGGAACAGCTTTGCCTCATTGCCTGCCTCCGGATGCCACTGGACGCCCAGCGCGAACGGATGGCGTGCCTGGTCGAGTTCGAACGCCTCGATCGTCCCGTCCTCGGCCCACGCCGTTGGCGCCAAGCCGATGCCGAGCCGGTCGATGCCCTGGTGGTGGTGGGTAGGAACCAGCGCCGGGCCGGTGCCGACGATGCTGGCCAGACAGCTCGACTGGCCGACGGTAACGGTATGCCTGCCCATGGCGCCTGGTGTAGGAGAGTGACCGTCATGGCCGACAGCGTCGGGCAGGTGCTGGATCAAGGTGCCGCCGAGCGCGACGTTCATCAACTGCATGCCACGGCAGATGCCAAGTACGGGGGTGCCAGCCTCGAGCGCGGCTCGGAACAGCGCGAGTTCGGCTTCGTCCCTGCCGGGGCGGACCACCATCGTCTGCGGACCTGGCGCCTGCCCGTACCTGACGGGTTCTACGTCTGGCCCGCCGGAAATCACCAGGCCATCGAGCCGGCTGACAGCCGCCTCGACCCCAGGAACGGGCGGCAGCAGGACTGGAACCCCGCCCGCGGCCGCCACCTGGTCGACGTAGTTCTGCGGCAGCAAGGTGGCCTGCTGTTCCCACAGGCCCCAGCGAGCCACCTCGCTATAGGCGCTGATCCCGATCAGGGGGCCGTTTTCTCCCGCCCGGGTCATAGCGGCGTCACGTAGGCCGCGGCGATGCCGCCGTCCACCAGGAACTGCGACGCCGTGATGAACGATGAGTCGTCGCTGGCCAGGAACGCCACGGCGGCGGCGACCTCCTCAGGGGCAGCGAATCTGCCCATCGGCACATGCACGAGCCGCCGAGCGGCCCGCTCGGGATCCTTGGCGAACAGCTCGCGGAGCATAGGCGTGTCGACCGGGCCGGGGCAAAGCGCGTTAACCCTGATGCCTTCCCTGGCGAACTGGACGCCAAGCTCGCGGCTCATCGCCAGCACGCCGCCCTTGGACGCGGTGTAGGAGATCTGCGAGGTGGCCGCTCCGAGCACGGCGACGAACGAGGCCGTGTTGATGATCGAGCCCCTGCCCTGGCGCTGCATATGCGGGATCACGTGCTTGCAGCACAAGTACACCGAGGTCAGATTCACCTCCTGTACGCGACGCCAGACATCGATGCCGGTCGTCAGGATCGAGTCGTCATCGGTCGGCGAGATTCCCGCGTTGTTGAACGCGATGTCGATCCGGCCGAACTCGGCCGCGACCTCGTCGAACAGCCGCCTGACGTCCGTTTCGCTGGCAACGTCGGCCGCGATGAACTGCCCACCGGTCTCGTCTGCCGCCGCCTTGCCGCCCCGCTCGTCGATATCGACAGCGACAACGCGCGCGCCCTCGGCCGCCATCCGTTTCGCGCTGGCCAGCCCGATGCCGCTGCCAGCGACGGTGATGACGGCCACTCGGTCCTGCAAGCGCTGCATTGCCCCTCCTATTCAGTGGCGATGAATACGTTCTTGGTCTCGGTGAACGCGTCGAGCGCGTCCGGGCCGAGTTCGCGGCCAAGTCCTGACTGCTTGAATCCCCCGAATGGGGTCCAGTACCGGACCGATGAGTGTGAGTTCACCGACAGGTTGCCGGTCTCCACGCCCCTGGCCACCCGAATCGCCCGCCCGACGTCGCGGGTCCAGATCGAGCCTGAGAGCCCGTACGGCGAGTCGTTGGCGATCTCGATCGCGTCAGCCTCATCGTCGAACGGGGTCACGGTCACGACCGGGCCGAAGATCTCCTCGGTGTACGCACGCGCGTCGAGCGCGATCGGCGCGAGCACCGTCGGCGGATACCAGTAGCCAGGCCCGTCGGGCACGCTGCCGCGGAACGCGACGGGGGCGTCGTCAGGCACGTACGAAGCGACGTGCCTGCGGTGGCTGGCTGAGATCAGCGGTCCCATCTCGGTGTCAGCCGACCCAGGGTCGCCGACCTTGACGCCCTTCACGGCGGGTTCGAGCAGCTCCATGAACTGGTCGAATACCGAGCGCTGCACCAGGATCCGCGATCTGGCGCAGCAGTCCTGGCCAGCGTTGTCGAATACCGCGTACGGCGCGGTCGCCGCGGCCCGCTCGACGTCGGCGTCGGCGAACACGATGTTCGCGCTCTTGCCGCCAAGCTCAAGCGTCAGCCGCTTGATCTGCCTGGCGCAGCCGGTCATGATCTGCTGGCCGACCTCGGTCGAGCCGGTGAACACGATCTTGCGCACCGCCGGATGATCGACCAGCCGCTGCCCGACCACGGAGCCCTTGCCCGGCAGCACCTGGAACACGCCGTCCGGCAGTCCGGCCTCAAGCGCGAGCTGGCCCAGCCGCACCGCGGTCAGCGGCGTCATCTCGGCGGGCTTGGCGATGACCGCGTTGCCCGCGGCAAGCGCCGGCGCCATGCCCCAGGACAAGATCGGCATCGGAAAATTCCACGGCACGATCAGCCCGACCACGCCAAGCGGTTCGGCGAACGTAACGTCAAGCCCGCCAGCCACCGGTATCTGCTTGCCGATCAGCCGCTCGGGCGCCGCGGCGTAGTACTGCAGCACATCGCGCACCTGCCCGGCTTCCCAGCGGGCGGCGCCGATGGGATGCCCAGAGTTCGCCACCTCGAGCGCGGCGAGCTCCTCGGCGCGGCTGTCGACCTGCGCGGCGAACGCGCGCAGCAGCCTGGCCCGGTCGCCGGGCGCCACCGTGCGCCAGGCCCGCTGAGCGGCCTGTGCCTTGGCGATCGCCTCGTCGACCTCATCAGCGGTGGTGCCTGGTACCGTCCTGACCGCCTGTTCGGTGGCAGGGTTGAGTACGACGTAATCAGACATGGTGCCAATCCCTTAACCAAGGTGCTCGCTAACTACGGTGCCGGTTCTGTCACAAGCGCTCAAAGCCTCGGCGCAGTTCCCAGTCGGTGACCGCGGAATCGAACGCCGCTTGCTCGACCCGTGCGTAGTTCGCGTAATGCCGCTGGACATCGGCACCAAAGGACTTTTCCGCTATTTCGCTGTTTTCCCACAGCTCAAGCGCATCGCGGAGCGTGTGCGGAACCTTTGGGCCCGAGTCGAGGTAAGCATTCCCCGTGAACGCCGGCTCGAGCGGCAGTTCGTTGTCGATACCGTGCAGCCCGGCCGCGATCATAGCCGCGATTGCGAGGTAGGGATTTACGTCACCGCCCGGCGTCCTGTTCTCCACCCGCAGCCCGTGGCCGTGGCCGACCAGACGCAGCGCGCAGGTCCGGTTGTCGACGCCCCATCGGATCGCGGTCGGCGCGAAGCTGCCAGGCACGAACCGCTTGTATGAGTTGATGTTCGGAGCATAAGCCAAGGTCAGGTCCCGCATCGCGGCTAGCTGGCCGGCCAGGAAGTGCTCACCGAGCCTGGACAGACCGTGCGGACCGCCGCCCGCCATGATCGCCTTGTCGTCCTGCTCCCTGATCGACAAGTGAATGTGACACGAGTTGCCCTCGCGCAGGTTGGGCTTGGCCATGAACGTCAGCGACATGCCCTCCTGCGCCGCGATCTCCTTCGCGCCAGTCTTGTAGATCGAATGGTTGTCGCAGGTCGTGACCACTTCGTTATAGCGGAAAGCAATCTCATGCTGACCCAGGTTGCATTCGCCTTTCGCTGACTCCACGTACATGCCAGCGCCTGACATTCCGCCTGTGATGCGTCGAAGCAGCGGGTCGATCCGCGAAGTACCCAGAATCGAGTAGTCGACGTTGTACTGGTTGGCTGGGATCAAATTCGCATAGGCCTTGTCGCTGGCCTGCTCGTAACTGTCCTTGTACACGATGAACTCGAGCTCGGTGCCGGCCAGGGCCACCCAGCCGCGCTGCGCCAGCCGCGCTACCTGCGCCTGCAGGATCTGGCGCGGTGACGCCACGACCGGGTTGCCGTCCAGCCAGGTGAGGTTGGCGAGCACGAGCGCGGTGGCGGGCAGCCACGGCACGCGGCGCAGGGTTGACATGTCCGGCCTGAGCACGAAGTCGCCGTAGCCGCGCTCCCACGAGGACATCTCGTACCCGTCTACGGTGTTCATGTCGACGTCCACCGCGAGCAGGTAGTTGCAGCCCTCCGCGTGATGCGCCACCACGTCGTCGATGAAGTACTCGGCCGACAGGCGCTTGCCGGCCAACCTGCCCTGCATGTCGGTGAAGGCGAGAATCACCGTGTCGACCTCGCCCGCACCGACAGCGGCTTGAAGCTGGTCCAGGCTCAGCATGCCTGGCCTCGGCCTGCTTGGCGTGCCGTGGCTATCGGTCATTGTTCGTCAAACCTCAAGTTCGCGCTCGATCGCTGCCAGTTCCGCAGCGGTGCCCTGGACCTTGGGTCCGGTGAACCAGTTCTTCGCCGAGACCATCCAGTAGATCCACGCGAATCCGAGCACAACCGCGACCGCGACGACGGTGTAGTTGAAGTTGGCCACGTGGATCGGGCTCACGGTCGGCAGCATGAACAAGATGGTGATGCAGGCTACCCAGACCACGGCTATCCAGCCAACGACGTAGCTGTACCGGCCGAGGTGCCACGGGCCGCGCTGGAAGCTCTCGCCCTGGCGCAGCCGCAGGAACGTCGGCAACACGTAGGCGATGTACAGGCCGATCACGGCGATTGAGGTCACGGCCGCGTACGCGGTGGCGTTCCACAGGTACGGCAGGCCGAGGATAAGCGCACCGGCCGCCGCGAGCCAGATCGCGTTGGTCGGCGTCCTCGTCCTGTGATTGACCTGGTGCCAGATCCGCGAGCCCGGCAGGGCGCCGTCGCGAGAGAACGCGTAAATCATCCGCGAGTTGGCGGTGACCGACGACATGCCACAGAACAGCTGAGCACCTATCGCGATCAGCAACAGCAGCTTGCCGCCCGTGTTGCCGACCGCGTCGATGAAGATCTGGGCGGGCGGCACGCCGGTCGCCGAGCCAAGCTCGCCTTTGTAGTTCTGGATCGCAAATGTGATCCCGATGAGCAGGACCCAGCCGGCGAACAGCGAGACGACGATCGACATGACGATGCCACGCGGGCCGGCAGTAGCGGCCTTGTGCGTCTCCTCAGTCATGTGCGCGGAGGCGTCGTAGCCGGTGAAGGTGTACTGCGCCAGCAGCAGGCCGAGCAGGAGTACGTAGAAGGTGCTGCCCCAGCCGGTGCCATTGAAGGTCGAGGTGAACACGAACTTGGCCGACTGGTGGTGCGACGGCGCGAAGGCGAGCACGGCGACGATGATCAGCACCCCGACGATGTGCCACCACACGCTGATGTCGTTGAGCAGCGCGACCAGCCTGATCCCGAACTGGTTCAGCAGTCCGTGCACAAGCAGCACCAGCGCGAAGATGAGGATCGTCACCCAGTGCGCCGTGGACACGTTCCACTCCAAGGCCAGGAAGGCGTTGATGAAGAACGCCGCACCGAAGTCGATGCCCGCGGTGACGGCCACCTGGCCAAGGAAGTTGAACCAGCCGGTGAACCACGACCAGGCCGGCCCTCGTGACTTGGCGAGTTTGGCCGCCCAGTAGTACAGGCCGCCCGCGGTCGGATAACTGGAGCACACCTCGGCCATGGCGAGCCCGACGAACAGAGTCAGTATGCCGACGATCGGCCAGCCCCAGACGATGATCGCCGGACCGCCGGTGTTCATTCCGTAGCCGTAGAGGGTGAGGCAGCCGGACAGGATCGAGATGATCGTGAACGAGACCGCGAAGTTGGAGAAGCCCGACATGCGCCTGCGAAGTTCCTGGGCGTAGCCGAGCTTGTGCAGCTCCTCTTCGTCACTGAGCGTGGCGGGGGAGACTTGATCATTGACCGACACGACGTGCTCCTTGGGTCTGCGCCGAGTCCTTGTGGACCAGGGTCTAGCCGAGGCCGAGCTTTAATGGTCTAATAACAGACCAATTGATGGTCTCGCTACGCTAGAAGTCAAGAGGTCTGGGCAAGAAACATCGTTCGTGCGTAGTTTGACGGATCTGTTAGCTGCCATGGGCTCCGGCACGCGGGCACGGGGAGGCCCGCGTGTCGGACTTTGCTGCGGCTCGCGCAGCACCAGTACAGCGGAGGCTGACACGTGAGCACAAGCGTCGACCTGCGCAGCGTGCTCCGTCCCGTCCGCCAGGGCAACGCGTTCGAGGAGACGGTCGAGCGGCTGCTCACAGTGATCAAGCTTGGCCTGGTGGCACCCGGTGAGCGGTTCCCGCCCGAACGTGAGCTGGCCGCTCAGCTCGGCATCAGCAGGCTGACCCTGCGGGAGGCGATCGGCGAGTTGCATCAGGCCGGCTACGTCGAGTCAAGGCGGGGCCGGCTGGGCGGCACGTTCATCACCTACACCAGGCCAGCGCCGAACGCCGATGACCTGCGGCGGCTGGCGCTCGAAGACGGCAAGAAGCTCACCGACGCGCTGACTTTCAGGTTCGCGGTCGAGGCCGGCGCCGCCGACACGCTCGCGCAGCAACTCGACCCAGCCTGCTCCGATTCCGGCGTACACGATGAGCAGCGAGATGTGCTGCTCGCCAGACTGGCGGACGTCAACGGGGCCAGCCTGCAGGACTACCGGCGGCTGGACACGCTGTTCCACCTGTCGATCGCCGAGCTGACCGGCTCGGTCCTGCTGTCGGCCGCCTGCACCGACGCCAGGATGCGCCTGAACGACCTGCTCAACGCGATCCCGGTGCTCAGGCTGAACATCGCGCACTCCGCCGCGCAGCACGCCGCGATCGTCGACGCGATCCTCGCCGGAGATCCCGAGCGCGCCCGCACCGCCGTCGCCGAGCACCTAGCAGGCACCGGCGCCCTCCTCCGCGGCTTCCTCGGCTAGCCGCCGCGCCTCCTAAGCCCGGACGATCTGGTCGTAGGTGATCACCAGGCGCTCGGGTCCGCGCAGGTTGAAGTTGGGCTTGTAGGCCAGGCGGGCCTCGTCGAGTTCCGGGGCGACTACCCGCGCCGCGACCTTCCTCACCGCGATTGTCGCCTCAAGCCTGGCTAGCGGTGCGCCGAGGCAGAAGTGCGGCCCGGCGGCGAACGCGAGGTGCTCTTTCGCGCCACGAGTGATGTCGAAGCGGTCAGGATCGGTGAAGACCGCCGGGTCCCTGCCGGTCGCGGCGAGCAAGATCAGCATGACCGCGCCTTCTGGCACCGTGCTATCGCCGAAGATCATCTCGCCTTTGGCGACCCGGCCGGTGAGCTGCACAGGCGCGTCGTACCGCAATGTCTCCTCCACGGCCCGACCGGCTAGCGCGGGGTCGGCGACCACGGCGGCATATTGGTCACGATGGCGAAGCAGCGCGAGCATCGCGTTGGATATCAGCCCGACGGTGGTCTCATGACCAGCGACGAGCAGTAGCACGGCGGTCGCGATCAGCTCATCGACCGTCAGCCTGTCGCCCTCGTCCTCGGCCTTGATGAGCTTGGTGAGCAGGTCATCGCCAGGGGTTGATCGCCTCGCCGCGATCAGCTCGGTGAAGTACTCGCCGAATTCAACGCTTGCCCGATCGGCCCCGGCGAGCTCTGACTCGTCAACCGTGCCGAACGTGGGCTGCAGCGAGTGCACCAGGCTGGCCGACCAGGACGCGAACCTGGCGTGATCACCGGCCGGCACGCCCAGCATCTCGCAGATGATCCGCACCGGCAGTGGGTACGCGACCTGGCTCACCAGCTCAAGTTCGCGCCCGTGCCGCGCCATGGCCGCGGTCAGCAATTCGTCGGTGACCTCGCTGATTCTCGGCTCGAGCGTGGCAATCACGCGGGGCGTGAAGGCCACCGATACCAGGCGGCGCAGCCTGGTGTGGTCAGGCGGATCCAGGGACAGGAACGATGGCCTGCGCCGTTCCTGCTCTGGTCTCCTGGCCGCGAGAATCGACGAGCCGCGTTCGCTGCTCGCGCGCGGATCACGCAGGATGCGCGAACAGTCCTCGTATCTGCCAAACACCGCGAGCGCGCCGCCGAAGTCGGTGAACGGCGACGCCTCGCGCAGCGTCCCGAGAAGCGGATACGGGTCAGGTATGACCGCCGGATCGGCCAGGCCCATCAGGTCGGCCGCTTTCGGCGCCGTGGCGGTCATGGCCTAACCACGGCCGACTCGCCCGGCCCGCAGGCCGATCGGATTCGGATGCGGCAACTCGGCGGCGCACGCTTCGGCGATCGGGGTGAGCGCGGCGATCAGCTTGGCGACCAGGTCAGGGTCGCGCCACGGCCGCGCGGCAGCCTCGTCGGTACGGTCCTCGATCGAGGCTCTGAACGCGGTTCCCTCGGGTGTAGCCTCGCCGTCGCTGGTCAGCAGGCCGCGGTCGGCCAGCCTGGCGACCGCCGCGTCCCATTCCTGGTCGGTCCAGCCCCGCAGCGGCTGCACGAGCTCACGAGAAATCCCGTTCGCGGCTTGGAGCGCCAGTGACTCACAGCCATCGATATCGGCGGCGACCAGAGTCGCGAAGTGGCCGTCGCCCCGGTGCTCACGCAGCAAGGTCGCGCACTGCCACATCCTGGCGACAGGCTCATCGGGCAGCGCAAGCGCTTCGTTGGCAGCGGCCAGCACCCGGCCTGGGCAATCGAGATCGGCTACGGCGGCAGCCATGAGATCAGCCGCGACGGAGACATCCGCGCCAGAAAGAAGCCGGCGCAGCGCAGCGACCGCTCCGGCAGCTCGCGCGGCAAGCGCCTTATCGGGCGAGATCAGCTCCCAGACCGCCGGCAGCGCCCGGCTCACCATCGCCGGGGCAAAGGTGAAGAACGAGGCCGTGACCGGAGCGGCCGCCACCGTCCCGAGCGGCGCGGACCTTCCAGCGAAGTAGCCGCGCCAGAAACCGCGCAGCCCAGCCTCCTCGAACGTGGACCTGGCCTCGGCCGAGAAATACGTGACGACATGCACAGGCTCGAACAGCGTCCACATCCGGTGTGCCACCCTCGCGGGGGTTTCCATGGGATCCGCCCCCTGGGTCCGTTCCGCGGCCTGATCGGTGCTTTGCATCGCAGCTCCCCTCGACACCTGCCAATCCGACCTTAACCGCAACACATCCCCCAACACAGGGCTGGCCCCGGGGAGACGACCCCGCCCGGAACCCCCGACACAGCAACACGGCTAGCACAGGATTTGCGGAGGGGGAACGAATTACGGCACAATAATGTTGTGAAAAACGTGGGAGCTGAACACGTGGGTGCTGAGCAGAGCACGCGTGCCCGCGTGGCCAGGCTGATACTGGAGAACGGGCCGGTGAGCGCTGCGGCTCTTGGCAGCACGCTTGGCCTGACTCCTGCGGCCGTCCGGCGCCATCTCGATCAGCTGCTCGAAGGCGGCCTGATCGAGAGCAGGACCGCACGGGTGTACGGCAATCGGGGTCGCGGGCGGCCAGCCCGGTTGTTCGCGATCACTGACGCCGGCCGCAGCGCGTTCGAGCATACCTACGACGACCTGGCGGCCAGTGCGCTCCGCTTCCTCGCCGAGTGCGCGGGATCGGGCGCCGTCACCGAGTTTGCCCGCCGTCAGGTCTCCGAGCTTGAGCGCAAGTACCGGCCGGCAGTCGAGGCCGCGCCGGCTGGCGGTAAGGTCAGGGCGCTGGCACAGGCGCTGTCCGCTGACGGCTATGCGGCCACGGCCGCCGCGATGCGGGCAGGCAGAAACGCTGATATCGCCGCCGGAGAGCAACTTTGCCAGCATCACTGCCCGGTCGCGCACGTCGCGGCTGAATACCCGCAGCTGTGCGAGGCAGAGACAGAAGCGTTCGGCCGCCTGCTCGGCACTCCGGTGCAGCGGCTGGCGACGATCGCTCGCGGCGACGGCATCTGCACCACCCACGTCACCGCTCCATCGTTGCGTTCCCACGGTGCCCCTGACCAGGGGGCCACCACCCACCCGGGGCGCAGCGCCGCAACCGAGGTCGGAGGAATGTCCGGATGACCACTATCGCCCGTCCAGAGCTTGAGGGCCTTGACCGATACAAGTTTGGCTGGGCCGACGCGGACGTAGCTGGCGCGAGCGCACGCCGTGGCCTGTCCGAGGAGGTGGTTCGCGACATCTCGACGAAGAAGAACGAGCCGGAGTGGATGCTGAAGCTGCGCTTGCGTGGTCTTGAGCTGTTCAACCGCAAGCCGCTGCCCACATGGGGTTCTGACCTGTCCGGCATCGACTTCGACAAGATCAAGTACTTCGTACGCTCCACCGAGAAGCAGGCGGCAAGCTGGGACGACCTGCCCGCTGACATCAAGAACACCTACGACAGGCTCGGCATCCCGGAAGCGGAGAAGCAGCGCCTGATCGCCGGCGTGGCCGCGCAGTACGAGTCGGAGGTCGTCTACCACAAGATCCGCGAGGACCTTGAGGAGAAGGGCGTCATCTTCCTCGATACCGACACCGGCCTGCGAGAGCATCCCGAGCTGTTCAGGGAATACTTCGCGACCGTGATCCCGGTCGGCGACAACAAGTTCGCTTCGCTCAACACGGCGGTGTGGAGCGGCGGGTCGTTCATCTACGTGCCGAAGGGCGTGCACGTCGAGATACCGCTGCAGGCTTACTTCCGCATCAACACCGAGAACATGGGGCAGTTCGAGCGCACGCTGATCATCGTCGACGAAGACGCCTACGTGCACTACGTCGAAGGCTGCACGGCGCCGATCTACTCATCGGACTCGCTGCACTCCGCGGTGGTCGAGATCATCGTGAAGAAGGGCGCGCGCTGCCGGTACACCACGATCCAGAACTGGTCGAACAACGTGTACAACCTGGTCACCAAGCGCGCGGTGGCGCAGGCAGGCGCGACCATGGAGTGGATCGACGGAAACATCGGCTCCAAGGTCACGATGAAGTACCCGGCCGTCTACCTGATGGGGGAGCAGGCCAAGGGAGAGACGCTATCGGTGGCCTTCGCCGGAGAGGGTCAGCACCAGGACGCCGGTGCCAAGATGGTGCACTGCGCTCCGAACACCTCATCCACGATCGTGTCCAAGTCGGTCGCACGCGGCGGCGGGCGCACCTCGTACCGCGGCCTGGTCCAGGTGCAGGAAGGCGCCGAGCACTCCAAGTCCACGGTCAAGTGCGACGCGCTTCTCGTCGACACGATAAGCCGGAGCGACACGTATCCGTATGTGGACGTCCGGGAGGATGACGTCGAGATGGGGCACGAGGCCACGGTCTCGAAGATCTCGGACGACCAGCTGTTCTACCTCATGAGCCGGGGCATGACCGAAGACGAGGCAATGGCCACGATTGTCCGCGGCTTCGTCGAGCCGATCGCACGCGAGCTGCCGATGGAGTACGCGCTCGAGCTAAACCGGCTGATCGAGCTGCAGATGGAAGGGGCGGTCGGCTAATGAGCTCGCTCGCAGGGGCCGTCGAAACCGCCGGTCCCATCTCCCGGCTGCACGGTCGCGGGTCGTTTTCTCCTGAGGACTTCCCTGTACCGACTGGGCGGGAAGAGCAGTGGCGATTCACTCCAATCCGCCGGCTTCGCGGGCTGCACAACGAAGCCACGCTCGAACTCGGCAAAGTCGCGGTTGAGGTCAGTGCCGACGCCGGCATCACCGTTGATAAAGGCGAACGCGGTGATGCCCGGATCGGCACCGCCCTCGTGCCATCTGACCGGGTAAGTGCCAGGGCATTCGCCTCCTTCGGTGAAGCGACGATCGTGAGCGTTCCCGCTGGGGTAGTCGCTTCGCGACCTGCCGTTATTAACGTCGTCGGCGAGAGCAGCGAGAACGGCGCCGCCGGGCACACCGTTGTCCAGGTCGGAGCGAACGCGTCAGCCGTGGTCGTGCTGGCGTATTCGGGGTCGGCCACTTACGCGGACAATGTCGAGTTCGTGGTCGGTGAGGGAGCCTCGCTCAGCGTGGTGTCGCTGCAGGACTGGGCCGATGACGCGGTGCATCTGTCGCATCAGGCTGCTCTCGTCGGGAAGGACGCGACGTTCGCGCACACCGTTGTGTCGCTGGGCGGGTCGGTGGTGCGCGTGGCACCCTCGGTGCGATATTCGGGACCAGGGGGCAATGCGGAGCTTCGCGGGGTGTACTTCGCTGACGCCGGGCAGCACCTCGAACATCGGCTGCTTGTCGATCACAACGAGGCGAACTGCCGGAGCCGGGTCACCTACAAGGGTGCTCTGCAGGGTGACGGCGCGCACGCAGTGTGGATCGGGGATGTGCTCATTCGCGCGGCTGCTGTCGGCACAGACAGTTATGAAGCGAATAGGAACCTCGTGCTCACCGACGGAACCCGAGTCGATTCCGTGCCGAATCTGGAGATCTTGACCGGGGAGGTCGTGCGGGCCGGGCACGCGAGCACCAGCGGGCGGCTCGAGGACGAGCACCTGTTCTACCTGATGGCCCGCGGGATAAGCCTCGTCGAAGCGCGCAGGCTGGTGATCAGGGGATTCTTCGGCGAGCTGATCGGGCAGGTCGAAGTGCCCGAGCTTGCGGACCGGGTGATGACCGCGATCGAAGCCGAGCTTGAGAGGGGCATGTGATGAGCGGCACCGCAGAATTCGTGCGCGTGTGCGCCGTCGCTGACCTGCCCGATCCAGGCACGCTCGCCGTCGACCTGAACGGCATCCCCGTGGTGATCGTCAAGAGCGACGGCGAGATCTTCGCGCTCGATGAGTTCTGCACCCATGAGGACGTGTCGCTGGCTGACGGTGAGGTCTACGACCACACCGTCGAGTGCTGGCTGCACGGCTCCTGCTTCGACCTGCGCTCGGGGAAGCCGACCGGACCCCCGGCCAGCAAGCCGCTCGCCACCTACCAGGTGCGGATCGAGGGCGACGACGTCCTCGTGGCCGCCCCCGCAAGCTAAGACAGACGAGGAGAATACTGTGGCCACCCTTGAGATCCGTGACCTGCACGTCGCCGTCACCGGCGGCGGCAGTGCTCCAGGCGGCGGAAGCCGGGAGATCCTATGCGGGGTCGACCTGACCGTGGCAGCCGGGCAGACGCACGCGATCATGGGACCGAATGGCTCAGGCAAGTCCACGCTGGCCTACTCGATCGCCGGTCACCCGAAGTACCACGTCACCAGCGGCACCGTGACGCTTGACGGCGAGGACGTGCTCGCGATGAGCGTGGACGCCAGGGCCAGGGCGGGACTGTTCCTCGCCATGCAGTACCCGGTTGAGGTGCCCGGAGTGACTGTCTCGAACTTCCTGCGCACCGCCGTGACCGCCGTCCGAGGCGAGGCACCCAAGCTGCGCGAATTCGTCAAGGAGATGAACGGCGCCATGTCCGCGCTGTCCATCGACTCCGCGTTCGCCCAGCGCAACCTCAACGAGGGTTTCTCCGGCGGGGAGAAGAAGCGGCACGAGATCCTGCAGCTCAAGCTGCTCAACCCGAAGATCGCGATACTGGACGAGACCGACTCCGGCCTCGACATCGACGCGCTCAAGGTGGTCTCGGCTGGCATCAATGCCTACCGTGAGATGCCCGACCGCGGGGTGCTGCTCATCACGCACTACACCAGGATCCTGCGCTACGTCAGGCCCGACTTCGTGCACGTGTTCGTCGGCGGCAAGATCGTCGAAGAGGGCGGTCCCGAACTGGCCGACGAACTCGAGGCAAATGGCTACGAGCGGTTCCTGACGGCCGGAGCAGCGGTATGACAAGCACCGACCTGATCCTTGACGTCGAGGCCATCCGCGCTGACTTTCCGGCCCTGGCGCGGCACGTCCGCGGTGAGAACCGGCTGATCTACCTCGACTCGGGTGCGACCTCGCAGAAGCCGATCCAGGTGCTCGACGCCGAGCGGGACTACTACCTGCGCAGCAACGCGGCCGCTCACCGCGGCACGCACCTGCTCGGCGAGGAGTCGACGGACGCCTACGAGGGCGCGCGCGCTCGGGTCGCCGCTTTCATCGGCGCCGACCCCGGCGAGATCGTGTTCACTCGGAACGCCACCGAGGCCTCCAACCTGATCGCGTACTCGTTCAGCAACGCCGCCACCTCGCCCGGGGCCGCCGCGCTCGCGATCGGGCCCGGCGACGAGGTGCTGATCACCGAGCTTGAGCACCACGCCAACCTGGTTCCCTGGCAGCAGCTGTGCCAGCGGACCGGCGCCACCCTTCGCTGGTTCGGCGTGACGCAGGACGGGCGAGTCGACCTATCCGAGATCGACTCGCTGCTGCACGATCGCACCAGGCTCGTTGCCGTTTCGCACCAGTCGAACGTCACCGGTGCGATGCCGCCGGTCGCGCGCATCGCCGAGGCGGCCCGCGCGATGGGCGCGCTTGTGGTTGTTGACGGGGCTCAGTCGGTGCCGCATCACCCGGTCGACGTGACCGAGACGGGCGCCGACTTCTTGTACTTCTCCGCGCACAAGATGCTCGGCCCGACCGGTGTGGGCGTGCTGTGGGCGCGCAGGGAACTGCTCGAGGCGATGCCGCCGTTCATCAGCGGCGGGTCGATGATCGAGATCGTCAAGATGGAACAGACGACGTTCCTGCCGCCGCCGCAGCGGTTCGAGGCTGGCGTGCCAGCGGTCGCCCAGACGGTCGGCCTCGCGGCCGCGTGTGATTACCTGGACGCGGTCGGCATGGACAAGGTGGCCGAGCACGAGCGGATGCTTACCCAGCGCGCGATCGACGCGCTCACCGCGATCCCCGGCGTGCGGATACTCGGCCCGCTGACGACGCAGGACCGCGGCGGGGCTGTTTCGTTCGAAGTAGATCAGGTACATCCACACGATGTGGGTCAGGTGCTCGACGAACTCGGCATCGCGGTGCGGACGGGTCATCACTGCGCCTGGCCCCTGCACCGGGCGCTCGGCGTTCAGGCGTCGACGCGGGCGAGCTTCTACCTGTACAACACGCCGGACGAGGTGGACGCGCTGGCTGATGGGATCAGGACGGCGCAGAAGTTCTTCGGCACAGGTTCTTGATGCGCGATCTGATGAGATCCTTGCTCTGCGGGGCAGCCGGCATTCGGTCAGCAGGCGACCACGAGTCGGAACATCCCGCTATAACCCGGTGTTGGAAGGCGGTGTGATGGAACTAGAGTCGATGTACCAGGAGATCATCCTGGATCACTACCGTCACCCGCACCACAGGGGCTTGCGGGAGCCGTTCGACGCTCAGGTTCATCACGTCAATCCGACCTGCGGTGACGAAATGACACTGCGGGTCAGCCTCAAGGATGCTGATGGCGAGCCGGCGGTGGCCGACGTGTCCTACGAAGCGCTCGGCTGCTCGATCAGTCAGGCCAGCGTCTCGGTACTGACCGATCTGGTGATCGGCAAGCCGGTAAGCGAGGCAATGGAGATCAACGGCGCCTTCGTGGCCTTGATGCACAGTGCGAGGGGTTCCGGGGGGTCGTCCCCCCAGGCCAGCACAGCGGACGCCGAGCCCGATGATGAGGTGCTTGGCGACGCGGTGGTCTTCGCTGGCGTCGCCAAGTACCCGGCCCGGATCAAGTGCGCGCTGCTCGGCTGGATGGCGTGGAAGGATGCGACTGCCAGGGCTCTAGCCGAGCGAGAAGGGGAGCAGCTATGACGCAGACCAACGAGGGCGCTGACCTCGACACCGCGCCTGAACCCGCGGAAACGCTCAACCCGGACAGCACGCCGGAGATCGATGACCTGCTTGAGGCGCTCAGGGACGTTGTCGACCCGGAGCTCGGCATCAACGTGGTGGACCTCGGGCTCGTCTATGGCGTCAGCCTCGACGCCGACCGGGTCGCGACCGTCGACATGACGCTCACCAGCGCGGCCTGCCCGCTCACCGACGTGATCGAGGACCAGACCCAGGTCGCGCTCGACGGGCTGGTCAGCGACTTCCGCATCAACTGGGTGTGGATGCCGCCGTGGGGTCCTGAGAAGATCACCGAGGACGGCCGAGAGCAGCTGCGTGCCCTCGGCTTCAACGTCTGACCATGCCACTCGGCGCTGCGCCTCCGCGCAGGATTGAGGTGGCGCCAGACCGGTTCGCCGGCTGGATCGAGTCGTTTGCCGGACGGCACGGCGCGGTGACCGCTCAGCCGGTCTTGGCCGATGAGCCGGTCACCTTCGTTGCGGCGGACGGTGCCATGGCGGCCTGTCAGGTGCCGTTCCCGCCACTGCCAGCTGACGATGACGCCGACGAGGTCGCCTTGGCGAAGCGACTAGCCGCGCATGTGACCGCCGACCGGACGGTTGGCGTGCTGCTGGTCAGGCTTGGCGGGTACGCGGCCGGAGTGTTCACCGGTGTCGAGCCCGTCCTGGCGGCTTCCAAGGTCGGGAGCAGGCTGGTGCACGGACGCAGCGCCGCGGGCGGCCAGTCACAGCAGCGTTTCGCCAGGCGCAGGGAAAACCAGGCGCGCCAGGCCTTGACGGCAGCGGCGGACACGGCGGCGGCGGTATTCGGCCCCTACAAGCTCGACGCGCTGGTACTCGGCGGCGACAAACGGGCGTTTTCGTCGATCAAGACCGACGTCAGGCTGGCACCTGTGTTCGAGGTCGCGGTTGACGCGTTCCTGACGGTGCCCGATCCTCGGCTGACGGTGCTCAAGGACACGCCGAGGCTGTTCCGCGCGATCAAGATCACGCTAACCGAACCGGAATGACCGGTGCCGCTGCTTGGACCGTCGCCGTGCTCGGATTCGGCGAGGCGGGCGCTGACATAGCGGCTGGGCTGGCGAGCAGCGGGTTCCGGGTGCGCGGATTCGACCCGGTGGCGCCGACGCCGGCTGGCGTCGAGCAGGCCGCCAGCGACGCCGACGCGTGCTCGGGAGCTGACCTGGTACTCAGCCTGACGACCGCGGCCGAAGCCGAGGTCGCGCTGCGGCAGTCGCTAGGCGCCCTGACCGATGCGGCGGGCGCCACCGTGTACGCCGACGCCAACACTGCCGCCGCTGGCCTGAAACAGCGCCTCGCCGGGATCGCCGCTGACGCGGGAGTGCCATTCGCCGACATCGCGATCATGGCACCGGTGCCGGGACTCGGGTACCGGGTGCCGATGCTCGTTTCTGGCACCGGAGCGCAACGGACCAGCGAAATCCTGAGCGAGTGCGATGCCCGCGTAGAAGTGCTACCAGGTCCGGCGGGCCTGGCCGCGACCAGGAAGCTGCTGCGCAGCGTCTTCTACAAGGGCATGGCCGCTGCCTTGGTCGAGGCGCTGCTCGCGGCCAGATCGGCCGGGTGCGAAGACTGGCTGCGCGACCATCTTTCTGCCGAACTCGCCGATGCCGACGCGACCACGCTCGCCCGCCTGGAGAACGGCAGCTACCGCCACGCGCTGCGCCGTTCGCACGAGATGGCGGCGGCCACCGAACTGCTCGGCGAGCTTGGCGTGCCGCCGAGGATGGCTCACGCCAGCCAGATCTGGCTTCAAGACCTAGCCGACCAGTCCAGTGGTCGCTGACCGCGGTCACGCACTCTGCGACCTTCCGCATGGTGCCCACGCCCGGCCGGCGCTCGCTTCGTAGCTATCTACGCCGTCGTCAGCGGCTTGAGCGCTTCGGCGAGCGGTTCGAGCACCGCTGGGGTCAGCGGCGGTCGCAGGTAGACGATGGCGAGTTGCAGGCCCTCTTCAGCCAGCGCCGCGACGTTGGCCGCGGTCGCCGCGTAGTCGTGGTCCTCGCTGAGCACCACATGGCTAGATAGCGTGATCTCGGCCGGGTCCCTGCCGATGGCCTGGCAGTGCGCGAACAGCACATCTCGCTTGTGCGCGAAGTCGGCCGGCGACCCTCCCACAAAGTTCCAGTGCTGCGCGTACCTAGCGGTGGTCAGCAGCGTGCGGCGCTCGCCTGATCCGCCGATGCAGATCGGCGGATGCGGCCGCTGCGGTCCCTTCGGCTCGTTCCTGGCCGCCTTGAGCTGGTAGTACTTGCCTTCGAAGTCCGTGGTCTCCTGCGACAGCAAACCGATCAGAACCTGGCAGGCCTCTTCGAATCGGTCGCTGCGCTCGCGCCTGGTACCAAGTTCTATCCCGTACGCTCCCGATTCCTCCTCGTTCCAGCCCGCGCCGATGCCGAGTTCGAGGCGGCCATCGGAGATCACGTCGATTGTCGCGGCCATGTTCGCGAGCACGGCTGGGTGCCGGTAATGAATGCCGGTCACCAGCACGCCGAGCCGCAGCCGACGCGTAGCCTGCGCCAGCGCGGCGAGCACCGTCCAGCCCTCAAGGCACGGACCGGCCGAATCGCCTACGATCGGGTAGAAGTGATCGAACACCCAGCCGGACTCGAAGACCTCGATGTCGTCGGCCTCGCGCCAGACCGGGAGCATCTCCGCCCAGGTAGTGTTCTGCGGCGCGGTTTTGAACGCAAAGCGCACGAACTGCCTCCAATCTCAGTCAAAACTCGGGCAGGTTGTTGAGGCTCCGCTCGCGCAAGTCAGGAAGACAGCGAGCTGCGGTCGCGAAGTCCTTGTCGTCATGCAGCACCACCAGATCGTGCTGGGCCGCGACGGCGCAGATAAGCAGATCCACCGCTGACAGCGCCCGGTGTACCCCACGACGAAGCAGCCGGTATTGCGCCGACTCGATCCACCGCCACGAATTCTTCGGCACGGAAACGTCGGGGTAGAGCGCCTCAAACATCCCCGACATTTCATCGTATTCGTCGATCGTCCGAGCTGATCGGCGGAATTCGATTCGCTGAGGATGGCAGGAGCCGACCGCGCCGACAGCAACGACGCCCGCCCAGGCCGTCCTGGACTCCGCTTCCCGCAGGATCCGCCACAATGCCGACGAGTCGAGCAAGTAGCGGATCAAGCCGCGGGGTCTTTCTCAGCCGCGCGCTGCCGCTGCCATCCTTCGAAGTCCCAGTGATCCGATGCGTGCGCGTAGTGTTCTAGCGCGGCGACCCTGCGGTGCCGGGCAGCGAACTCGCGCAATGCCAGGTTCACCGTCTCCTTCTTCGTCTTCGCGCCCGACAGGCGCATAGCCTCGGTGAGAGCGTCCTCATCGATGTCGATCTGGGTCAGCGCCATGCCCCTAGCTCCGCCTGAGTTGTCTCGTCGATGAAGTAATCGTTGATGATGTACACCTCTAACGTACATCATCAACATCGCTAGGCAGGCACCTCGGATCTATCGGCACCCCACAGCGTGTGGTAGACGCCATCGGAGTCGACGCGGCGGTAAGTGTGCGCGCCGAAGTTGTCGCGCAGGCCCTGGATAAGCGCCGCGGGCAGCCGGCCGCGACGCAGGCCGTCGTAGTAAGCCAGCGATGACGAGAAGGCAGGAACCGGCACGCCTGCCCTGGCCGCGTCGGTCACCACCCGCCGCCAGCTGTCGACGCCGGCCGACACCGCCGCGGCAAAGTACGGCGCGACAAGCAAGCTCGGCAGCGCCGGGTCATCGTCGTAAGCCTCACGTATCCGGTTGAGGAACCTCGCCCTGATAATGCACCCACCGCGCCAGATCATCGCCATCGCGCCTCGGTCGATGCCCCAGCCGTACTCCTCGCTGCCCGCCTCGATCTGGTCGAAGCCCTGGGCGTACGCCACCACCTTCGAGGCGTAGAGCGCTTTGCGCACGTCCTCGGTGAACGCCGCGGTGTCGTCGACTCTCCAGCCATTGAGCGCGCTGCCGTACGTCGAGCGGGCCGCCTCACGCTGATCGCCATGTCCTGACAGCGACCGGGCGAAGGTCGCTTCGGCGATGCCAGTGATCGGGATGCCGAGGTCGAGTGCGCTCTGCACGGTCCAGCGGCCCGTGCCCTTCTGCTCAGCCCGGTCGAGCACCACATCGACGAACGGCTTGCCGGTCGCGGCGTCCACGTGACCGAGCACGTCGGCGGTGATCTCGATCAGGAATGACTCGAGGTCGCCTTCGTTCCATTGCCGAAAGGTGTCGGCGAGCTGGGCCGGAGTCGCCCCCGTGCCCGACCTGAGCAGGTCATAGGCCTCGGCGATGAGCTGCATGTCGGCGTACTCGATGCCGTTGTGCACCATCTTGACGAAGTGGCCGGCACCGTCAGGGCCGACATGCACGCAGCAGGGCGTCCCGTCCACCTTCGCCGCGATCGACTCGAACATCGGCCCGAGCGTCAGGTACGACTCAGCCGAGCCGCCCGGCATGATGCTCGGGCCGTTCAGCGCGCCTTCCTCGCCGCCCGAGACGCCAGAGCCGACGAAGTGCAGCCCGCGAGCGCGAAGATCGGCCTCGCGGCGGCGGGTGTCGGTGTAGTGGGCGTTGCCGCAGTCGATCACGATGTCGCCGTCATCGAGCAGCGGCACCAGCT
>DATNEK010000104.1:0-21900 GCA_035553055.1 Streptosporangiaceae bacterium
TCGGCCAATCTGAGATGGATGAGCTTCTCTCGGACAGGGACCGGGTAAACAGGCAGCTCTGCCGGATCATCGACGAGCCGACCGAAGGCCCGTGGGGCGTCAAGGTCGAGCGAGTCGAGATCAAGGACGTTTCGCTCCCCGAGGGCATGAAGCGCTCGATCGCCCGCCAGGCCGAGGCCGAGCGCGAGCGGCGTGCCAGGATCATCGTGGCTGACGGTGAGTACCAGGCGTCCAAGCGCCTTGCCGCCGCCGCCAACGTGATGGCACGCGATCCAGCCGCGCTGCAGCTTCGGCTGCTGCAAACCGTGGTCGAAGTCGCGGCGGAAAAGAACAGCACGCTGGTGATGCCGATCCCTGTCGAGCTTCTCCGGTTCTTCGACAAGGGCTCCGGCCAGGTATCTCACGCCGACGAGGAGCCCGAGGACACCGGAGAAGCGGAAGTCGCGGCCGCGGAAGCGGCGATCGAGCACAAGCCGACCAGCGAGACACAAGGCGCGATCGGCAGTGAGAGCCAACTCGCGATCCCGCCCGTCAACTCCATACCTGACGTGCCGATCGAAGAGCCGGCGATCGACGATTTGACGATCCCGCCAGTCCCGCCGCAAGGCGGCTGACCCACGCGAGGGGTCCGGGAGAGTCGCCTCCGTGGGCAGATACAGTATCGCCCATGCAGAAATGGGAGTACGCGACGGTGCCGCTGCTTGTGCACGCGACTAAGCAGATCCTGGACAACTGGGGCGACGATGGGTGGGAACTCGTCGCGGTCGTGCCAGGTCCGAACCCAGAGCAACTCGTTGCCTACATGAAGCGAGTCAAATCATGACACAAAGCGACGACCGCTCACCCGAGCAGCGGCTAGCAGCGCTCGGCCTGACACTCCCTACGGTGGCTAAGCCGCTCGCCGCCTACGTCCCCGCCGTCGCTTCTGGCGGATTGGTCTATACCTCAGGTCAGCTTCCCTTCGTCGATGGCCAGCTACTCGCCACCGGCAAGGTCGGCGCCGACATCGAGGTCGCCGAGGCGGCCGAGCTGGCGAGGATCTGCGCGCTGAACGCGCTTGCCGCCGCGGCATCGGTCGCTGGCTCGCTGTCCGAGATCAAGCGGATCGTCAAGGTCACCGGCTTTGTGTCGAGCGCGCCGGATTTCACCGGGCAAGCACAGGTCATCAACGGCGCGAGCGAGCTGCTGATCGAGGTGTTCGGCGAGGCTGGCAGGCACGCCAGAAGCGCGGTCGGGATGGCGGTACTGCCGCTCGACACGCCAGTGGAACTCGAACTGATCGCCGAGCTGGCGGATCATCCGGCGAGCGACTCGCTCTCAGCCGGCTGACGGACGAGCGCGAAACGTGGCTGGGCAAGTACGGCTTCCGCAGCATCTGGCTGACGCGGTTCAGCCGATCATCGAAGGCGCGGTGAAACCGGTAATTCCCCGAGACGCCGCGACAGTCATGCTGTTGCGTCAGGCGGATAAGGAAGCGGCAGCCACCGGCTACGGCTTCGAGGTATACATGCTGCGGCGAAAGCCGACGATGGCATTCGCGCCCGGAGCCTATGTCTTTCCCGGCGGCTCGGTCGACCTGCGCGACGCCGACGAGGAAGTCGCCTGGGCGGGGCCTGACGTGGCCTGGTGGGGTCAGGTACTCGGCGTCGCGCCGCAACTAGCCAGGGCGCTGGTCTGCGCGGCCGTCAGGGAAACGTTCGAGGAATCGGGCGTGCTATTCGCTGGCCTCGCGCCGGATACCGTGATCGCCGACACCACCGGCGATGACTGGGAGGCCGACAGGCGCGGGCTGCTCGACCGCTCGCTTTCGCTGGCCGAGCTGCTGGCTAGGCGGAACCTGATCCTGCGCTCAGACCTGCTCAGGCCATGGTCGAGGTGGATCACCCCGGCCGCCGAGCCGCGCCGGTTCGACGCGAGGTTCTTCGCCGCGGCGCTGCCTCCAGGACAGCGGACCAGGGACGTCAGCGGCGAAGCGTCGGCCGTGCAGTGGATATCTCCGGCGGCGGCGCTCGACGCGGGCCGGGCGAGGCAGATCGAGCTGTGGCTGCCTACCGCCATGACGCTCGCCGAGCTCGCCGAGCACGCAGACATCGGCAGCGTGCTGAGCGCGGACCGGGAGATCCGGCCGCTGCTACCAGAACTGTTTCGTGCCGACGGCGCGACTTGGTTGTCGGTGCCCGGCAGCCGGGATTACCCGCTGTGACGCCGACAGTATCGCCGGGTATCGACGGTTCTGGCACGCAACGAGCACGTTGCCTGCTCGCGCCGAATCCGTCACCGATGACGCTGGACGGCACCAATACCTGGTTGATCGCCGAGGCGGGGGCGAAGACGGCCGTGGTGGTCGATCCAGGTCCTGACGACCAGTCGCACCTGCGCCGGATCTGCTCGGCGGCCGAGCAGGCCGGGTTGAGGGTCACCACGATCGTGCTCACCCACGGCCATCTCGACCACTCGGCGGGCGCACGTAACCTTGCCGAGCTCACCGGGGCGACGGTCCGCGCCGTCGACAAGGCCTGCCGGCTCGGCAGCGAAGGCCTGCCGCCAGGATCTGTGGTCAGCGAGGGCGGCTGCGAGCTCGAGGTGATCGCGACACCAGGTCATACCTCCGACTCGGTATGCCTGTACCTGCGGGCTGACCAGGCGGTGCTGACCGGGGACACGGTGCTTGGCCGCGGCACCACGGTGATCGCTGACGACGGCAGCCTTGGCGACTATCTCGGCTCGCTCGACCGGCTGCGGGCGCTGGCCGACTCGACTGAGTTGCGCGCGCTGCTGCCAGGCCATGGCCCGCTGCTCAGCGATCCGCAGGCAGTCCTGGATTTTTACATAACGCACCGCGCTGAACGACTCGCCGAGATCAGAGCGGCGGTCGCGGCGGGAGATCGGACCAGATCGCAGATCGTGGCCAGGGTCTACGCGGAGGTCGATAGGAAGCTGTGGCCGGCCGCCGAGCTTTCCGTCCGGGCCCAGCTCGCTTATCTAGCCGACCATGGCGAGCTACCAGTCGGCATGGATCGCACGGGCGATGCGGGCGCAGCCGGAGCGAGCACACCGCGGCCCGGCGCCGGCGGCCGCGGGCGGGGTGAGAGTTAGCTCAGAGGGCGTCCCAGGGGGAGCTCCGGTGGGCTACCTAGCTCGGCGGCGGAGTCGGTCAGGGTCGATCAGCAGGACCGACTTGGCTGAGAGCTGGATCCAGCCCCTGGCAGCGAAGTCGGCGAGCGCCTTGTTGACGGTCTCCCGCGACGCGCCGACGAGCTGCGCAAGCTCTTCCTGCGTCAGATCATGGGTGACCAGCGTCCCGTCCTCTTGCTGGGTGCCGAACTTGTCGGCCAGCTCGAGCAGCGCCTTGGCGACCCGGCCAGGAACGTCGGTGAAGATCAGGTTCGTGTTGGCGTCGGTGATGACGCGCAGCCGCTGCGCGAGCTCGCGCAGTAGCAGCAGCGCGATCGCCGGCCGGTCGTTCAGCACCTTGCGCAGGTCGTCGTGCGCGACGGCGGCCAGCCGCGCGTCGGTGATCGCGCTCGCGTTCGACGTGCGGTAGGTGGGGTCGAACATCGCGAGTTCCCCGAACATGTCACCGGGGCCCTGCACCCTGACCAGGACCTCCCTGCCGTCCGACGACGTCCTGGTCAGCTTGACCTTGCCTTCGATGACCACATAGAGCTGGTCGTCAATGTCGCCTTCGTCATAGAGCCGGTCGCCACGCCGCAGCGTGACCACGACCGCGAGCGCCCTGATCGCGGCGGTGTCCGCATCAGAGAGCTCGCTCAGCAGCGGAGTCTCGGCTAGCGTCGCGGCGTCCTCGTCGGTGAACTCCGTGCGCACTGGCCCACTCCCAGGCTGAGTCACCTGGGCCTCCTCGCATTGGTCCAGGGCATGTGCCTAATACTTATGACCAACGTCTTGCCCATCTTCGCCCTCGGCTAGCCGCTTCCTGCTGACCTCGATCTGATCGTCGGCCTCCTGTTTGCCGACCCAGCGGGCCGCCTCCACTTCCTTGCCTGGCTCGAGTGCCTTGTACACCTGAAAGAAGTGCTGGATCTCAAGCCGATCAAATTCCGGTACATCGGTTATGTCGCGCAGGTGTGCCACCCGCGGGTCGGTAGCGGGGACGCAAAGCACCTTGTCGTCCTTGCCCTGCTCATCCCGCATGCGGAACATCCCGATGGCCCGGCACTTGATCAGGCAGCCAGGAAACGTCGGCTCGTCGAGCAGCACGAGCGCATCGAGCGGATCGCCGTCCTCGGCTAGGGTGTGCTCGACGTAACCGTAGTCCGCCGGATATCTAGTAGACGTAAAGAGCATGCGGTCTAGCCGGATTCGTCCGCTCTCGTGATCCATCTCGTACTTATTGCGCTGGCCTTTGGGGATCTCGATGACGACATCGAACTCCACGGTGCGCTCTCCCTACCCGGCAGGTGATTGCCGCATTGCATCGGCGTGTACTTCAGTTGTGATGTATACCCTCGGTGTCGGCTGCCTGTCGAAGGGGGCCCCGTGCCCTTAGGCTCGCGGAGGCGAGTGGAGAAGGCTCGAGCGACGGAGGGCAAGGGTTGAACCGGCTGGCTCGACTGATGGTGCTGGCGCTAGCGCTGCTTTGCCTGTTCACGATCGGCGCTGGCGCCGAAGTCGCGCATCTGATGCCACCCAGGCTCGCGTTGTTCCAGATGCCATCGATCTCGGGTACCAGCCGGGCGGCGGCGGTCAAGGCGCTGCGCTCGGTCAGCGATCCGAGCGATCCCGGCGATCCCGGCGATCCCGGCCATCGCGCGGGTGCCGAGCGGCCACCGACGGCCGCGGCCGTCACCGGCGAGCTCTCCGCGTTGATAGGCACCGGCAGGCTCGGCCAGCAAGTCGGCGCCTTGGTCGTCAACTACTCGACCGGTCACGTGCTGTACGCGCTCAACCCGGACACCGGGTTCACACCGGCATCGACGACCAAGGTCGCTACCGCCGTCGCGGCGATCCACACGCTCGGCCCCGAGGCGAGGTTCACCACCGCGGTCAGACTGGCCGCTGACGGCCGCGGCCTCGTGCTGGTCGGCGGCGGCGATCCGACGCTCGCCGCCGGCCGGTACCCGGCGAGCTTCTACCCTCAGCCAGCGAGCCTGGTCACGCTCGCGGCCCGAACGGCGCGCGCACTGCGGGCCAAGGGCATCAGCTCGGTACGGCTGAGCTATGACAACGCGCTGTTCACCGGTCCGACGCAGGCGCTCGGCTGGCCGGCGTTGGGCAGCCAGGACAACTACATCTCTTCTGGCAACGTCGCGCCTATCACCGCGCTCGAAGTTGACCAGGGCAGGCTCACCTCCGCCAGCTTGCCGCAGGACGCCGATGTCTCCGCTAACCCATTGGCCCGGTCGATGCGGCCCGGGCATGACGCCGCGACGGCATTTGCCCGGTTCCTCCGCAAGGACGAAATCACGGTAAGCAACAGCCCAGTGCAGGAGCGGCCGGGCCATGGCGATCAGGGATCGATCATCGCCGCGGTGAAGTCGGCCACGCTGGCGCAGATGGCGCAGTGGATGCTGCAGGAGAGCAACAACGTGATCGCCGAGACCCTGGCCAGGCAGGTCGCGATCGCCACCGGCAGGCCAGGCACGTTCACCGGTGCGGCGCGGGCGGTGATGGCGGTGGACGCCAAGCTCGGCGTGCGCGGCATTCACCTCTACGACGGCAGCGGCCTGTCGCCGCTTGACCTGATCTCGCCGCGAGCGCTCGTCAAGCTCGTCGAGCTGGCCGCGGGCCAGCGGTTGCCTGGGCTCAGAGCGGTGATCACCGGGCTGCCGGTGGCCGGCTTCTCAGGCACGCTGGGCCCGGGCAGCTTCTTCGGGCCGTTCGGGCCGGCGGCGCTTGGTACGGTGCGAGCCAAGACCGGCAACATCACCGGCGTCGCGACGATGGCAGGGTTCGCTTACGCGCGCGACGGCGCCCTGCTCGCGTTCGCGTTCATGGGCAATGGCATAGATAAGAAGCTCGGCCTGCAACCCGAATCGATGCTCAGCGAACTGGCGACGACACTAGCGGGATGCGGCTGCCGCTGATTCGCCGTCCGCGGCCGTGGCCCGTAGCCGGGCTAGCGCTGCGAGCTCGCACGTTGGCCACGTACGGTGTAGGGATGAGCAGCTCGCAGATGATCGACTGGAACGTGGCCACCTCGACGGCCATCCGCTGGGTCAGGCCTGGGCCGCAAGTCAGCCTCAGCGATGCCCGCAATGTGGTGGCCGAACTGCGCGCCCAGGCGGCCCTGGTGGCAGACCCGGTGCGCGAAGTCACCGGCCTGCCTGGCGACGACGATGGCGGCAAGGTCGCGATCGTCGACCGACCTGGCTGGATCAAGGCGAACATCAGCGGCTTCGAGGTGGTGCTCGATCCGCTCGTAGAGCACATGCAGGAAATCGGTGCGGTCCCCGCGGCCGGATCGGTGCTGACCGCGGTCGGCTCACGAGTCACCGGCGTGCAAGCGGGCCTGATCCTGGCATACCTGGCCAGCCGCGTGCTCGGTCAGTACGAGCTGTTCCTGCCGCCCGACCCCGACGTGCCCGCGATGGACGCGCCGCCAGGTCGGCTCACGCTGGTCGCGCCCAACATCTTGATGGTGGAGCGGGAACTAGGGGTTGACCCGAGCGACTTCCGCCGCTGGGTCTGCCTCCATGAGGAGACGCACCGCACACAGTTCACCTCGGTGTCCTGGCTGCGGCCCTACGTGCAGCAGCAGATGACCGAATTCCTGCTCGCCTCTGACCTCGATCCGGCGTCGATTCTGAACCGGCTGCGCGCGGCTGCCGATGCCGTCTCAGGCGCGGTGCGCGGCGGCGACGGCGAAAGCTTGATCGAAGCGATGCAAAGTCAGCGTCAGCGCGAAATACTTGGCCGGCTGACCTCGGTCATGACGCTGGTCGAAGGCCACGGCGACTACGTGATGGACGCCGTCGGGCCGACGGTGGTGCCGAGCGTCGAGCAAATCAGGGCGAAATTCAACGCCAGGCGGTCCTCAGGGAACCGAATCGAGCAGGCGATACGCCGGATACTCGGCATTGACCTCAAGATGCGGCAGTATCAGCAGGGTTCCGCCTTCGTTCGCGCCGTCGTCGAGGCAGCCGGGATGGCGACGTTCAACCTGGTGTGGACCTCACCGCAGACGCTGCCGAGCAAGGAAGAACTCACCGATCCGGCCAAGTGGCTCGAGCGCGTCGCCGGAGGTAACCAGGGCCGCGAGCTGAATCCTGGCGTGGCATGAGGTGCATGACTCATCTGGCCGGCCGCATCCGGCGGTAGCCGCCGTCAGGCTGGCCGTCAGGCGGGCGCTGACCGCCGCGCTCGACGGCGACCTCGCCCATGACGAACTGGTACTCGTCGGATGTTCGGGCGGACCTGATTCACTCGCGCTCGCCGCGGCTGTCGCCTTCGAGGCGCCCAAGCTTGGCCTGCGGGCCGGCGCGGTCACCGTCGATCACGCGCTGCAAGCCGGCTCGGCCGACCACGCTGAGCGCGTGCGGGCCACGCTGCGCGGACTCGGGCTCGATCCGGTAGTCCTGATCACCGCTGACGTCCCTGGCCGCGGGGTCGGGCCCGGCTACCCAGGTCCAGAGGCAGCGGCCAGGCGGGCAAGATACACGGCGTTCGACGAAGCGCGCGAGCGGTCAGGAGCCCGCGCGATCCTGCTCGGTCACACCATGGATGACCAGGCTGAGACCGTGCTGCTCGGGCTGGCGCGCGGGTCTGGTGCCAGGTCCATCGCGGGAATGTCACCCGCTCATGGCTGCTACCTGCGGCCGCTGCTCGGGCTGCGCCGCGATCAGACCGCGGCCGCCTGTGCCGCGCTCGGGTTGCGGCCGTGGCAAGACCCGCACAACAGCGATCAGGCATTCGCCAGGACAAGGGTTAGGTCGCGGATTCTTCCGCTCATGGAAGAGCTAATCGGGCCGGGTGTCACCGAGGCGCTTGCCCGCACCGCCGACCAGCTCAGGTCAGACGCCGACGCGCTCGACGACCTGGCGGCTTCGGCTGGCCAGCGACTCCTGTGCGGCTGGCGGCCTGTCGGTCAAGGTGGCCCGAGGTCGATCCTGGTCAGCCAGCTCGCTGACCTGCCTGCCGCGATCAGGACGCGAGTGCTAAAGCGCGCCGCGATCGCCGCTGGTGCCCCGGCCGGGTCGGTGACCGCGAGCCACATAGGAGAGCTTGACGCGCTGATCACTGACTGGCACGGCCAGCGGTGGCTAGATCTGCCGGGGGGCGTGAGGTGTCTGCGCCGATATGGCAGGCTGCAGTTCACCGGGCAAGATTCCGTTAGGCAAGGTTCCATGGGGCAACGTGAGGCGGAGGTTTAGGTGGATGCCAGCGACGTGAGCGGCGACTTGCTTGATGTGCTGATCACGCAGGAACGTCTGCAGGCCAGGATCACCGAGCTCGCCGCCGAGATCGACGCCGATTACGCGGGCCGCGAACTGCTGCTCGTCGGCGTGCTCAAGGGTGCGGTGATGCTGATGGCGGATCTAGCCCGGGCCATGCACCTGCCGGTGAGCATGGACTGGATGGCGATCTCCTCCTATGGCTCGGCCACCACCTCCTCAGGCGTGGTGCGGATACTCAAGGATCTCGACGCCGATATCAGCGGCAAGCACGTGCTCGTGGTCGAGGACATCGTGGACTCCGGCCTGACCCTGTCCTACCTGGTACACAACCTGCAATCGCGAGACCCGGCATCGGTGGGAGTCTGCGTGCTGCTGCGAAAGCGCGCCGCGGCCCAGATGCCGGTCAAAGTGGACTACACCGGGTTCGAGATCGAGGACGAGTTCGTCATCGGTTACGGTCTGGACTACGCCGAGCGCTACCGCAACCTCCCATTCATCGGCACCCTGGCGCCCCACCTGTACACAAGCTGAGCGACAGGCGACGCGGGAACACATCTGAAGTTGAATCGCGTTTACATTGGGTAGAGGCGGAGGATAGGGCACGCGGCTTCCTGAAGTGCCGCCTACGTGTCGGTGCAAGCCGTCGCGGTGTACCGTCGATATCCCTGCGTCGCGGCTGGGAGAGAGGGAATACCGCGCGTGGAAAGCTCGGACGTACTGCGCTCCTGCCGGCAGGCGGCGGGACACGAGGCTCGGCAGGAGGTACCGGCCCGGCTTTGCCGGAGCCGCTAATCGATGGATCTGAAGCGTATTTTCCGCGGCTGGATGCTCGCCATCCTGCTGGTCTTCGTGCTCCTCATCGTGGTGCTCAAGTTCACTGGCTCAAGCCAGTACCAGAAGGTGGCCACCTCGGTGGTCATGCAGAAGGTCGAGGCTCACCAGGTCAGGTCGGCCATCCTCACCGTGCCGACCCAAGTGATCCAGGTCACCACCAAAGACAACAAACAGCTTGAGGCGACCTGGGCAGGCAACCAGGTCAATCAGCTCACCACTGCGCTGCAGAGCGCGAGCGACTCGCCGCACAGCAAGGTCAGCTACGTCGTAGAGAACCCGCAAGGTAACTCGCTGCTTAGCGTGCTGCTCGGCTGGCTGCCGTTCATCGTGATCTTCTTGCTGTTCTTCGTCTTCATGAACCAGATGCAAGGCGGCGGCTCGCGGGTGATGAACTTCGGCAAGTCGCGGGCCAAGCTGATCACTAAGGACACCCCGAAGACGACGTTCGCCGACGTCGCCGGCGCCGACGAGGCGATCGAGGAACTCGAAGAGATCAAGGAGTTCCTGCAGACTCCGGCCAAGTTCCAGGCGATCGGCGCCAAGATCCCCAAGGGTGTGCTCCTCTACGGACCGCCAGGCACCGGCAAGACGCTGCTCGCCAGGGCGGTGGCTGGCGAGGCCGGCGTGCCGTTCTACTCGATCTCGGGCTCTGACTTCGTCGAGATGTTCGTCGGCGTCGGCGCTTCCCGTGTGCGCGACCTGTTCGAGCAGGCCAAGGCCAACGCGCCGGCGATCGTATTCGTCGACGAAATCGACGCGGTCGGGCGGCACCGAGGTGCTGGCTTCGGCGGCGGCCACGACGAGCGTGAGCAAACGCTGAACCAGTTGCTCGTCGAGCTCGACGGCTTCGACACCAAGGGCGGCGTGATCGTGATCGCCGCGACCAACCGGCCAGACATTCTCGACCCGGCGCTGCTGCGGCCAGGGCGATTCGACAGGCAGATCGTCGTCGCCCAGCCTGACCTGGCCGGCCGCAAGGGCATCTTGCGTGTGCACGCACGCGGCAAGCCGTTCGCCCCAGACGTAGACCTCGACATCATCGCCCGTCGCACTCCCGGCTTCACCGGCGCTGACCTGGCGAACGTCATCAACGAGGGCGCGTTGCTTACCGCACGCGCCAACCAGACCCAGATCTCGATGACTCATCTGGAAGAGGCCATCGACCGCGTCACCGCCGGCCCGAAGCGCAAGAGCGTGCTGCTGTCGGAGAAGGAGCGGAAGATCATCGCCTACCACGAGGGCGGCCACGCGCTCGTCGGCCACGCGATGCCGAACGCCGACCCCGTTCACAAGATCACGATCATCCCGCGCGGTCGCGCGCTCGGCTACACCGCGGCCGCCCCGTCCGAGGACAAGTTCCTGGTCAGCCGGGCCGAGATGATGGACCAGCTCGCGATGCTACTCGGCGGGCGTGCCGCCGAAGAACTCGTGTTCCACGAGCCGACGACTGGCGCGGCCAACGACATCGAGAAGGCGTCGGCGATCGCCCGCGGCATGGTCACCGAGTACGGCATGAGCGAGCGCCTCGGCGCGCGCAAGTTCGGCACCGGCGATGGAGAGCCGTTCCTCGGCCGCGAGATGTCCCATGCCAGGGACTACTCAGAAGAGATCGCCTCGGCGATCGACGACGAGGTCAGGCGCCTTATCGAGTCGGCGCACGACGAGGCCTGGACCGTCCTTGTGCAGTACCGCGACGTGCTCGACAGGCTCGTGCTGCAGCTGATGGAGCACGAGACCTTGTCAAGGAACCAAGTGCTCGAGATCTTCGCGCCGGTCCAGAAGCGGCCGTCGCGCGGCTCCTACACCGGCTACGGCAAGCGGATGCCTTCCGACCGGCCGCCGGTTCTCACTCCCAAGGAGCTGGCGCTCACCGCCGCCTCTGACGGCAAGGAGCTGCAGCGTGGCGGCAATGGCCAGGCTCCCGGCCTGCACCAGGGCTACGCCGACTCCATCCCAAGCGGACCGATGACCGACCCATTCGGTTTCGATCCACGTGCGGCTGACCCGTACGGGAACGACCAGGGAGGCCAGGGGCAGGGCGACGGGCCGCACGGCCAGCGGAGTTGAACGAGCAGATCGATCTCAAGCGCATAGAGATCGCGGTACTCGAGATCCTGCTCGCTATCGGTGAGGACCCGGAGCGAGACGGGATCAGGGACACTCCGAAGCGGGTGGCGAGGTCGCTAGCCGAGCAATTCGCTGGGCTGCACCAGTCGCCGGCCGACGTGCTCACCACGGTATTCGATGCCGATCATGACGAGATGGTGCTTGTCCGTGACATCGAGATGTTCTCGACCTGCGAACATCATCTGACGCCATTCTTCGGGTTCGCTCATGTTGGGTATATCCCAAACGAGAAAGGGCAGATAACTGGCCTGTCGAAGCTTGCGAGGCTGGTCGATGTGTACGCCAGGCGACCGCAGGTACAGGAGAGGATGACAAGCCAGATCGCCGACTCGCTGATGGAGGTGCTCGAACCCAGAGGCGTTATCGTGGTTGTCGAGGCCGAGCATCTGTGCATGGCTATGCGCGGCGTGCGCAAGCCCGGCGCGAAGACAATGACCTCAGCGGTCCGTGGCTGCTTTCGCAGTTCGGATAGCACAAGAGCGGAGGCCATGAGCCTGCTGATGGCTCGCCACTAGTCGGCTGGACGGCATTTGCCCACGCAGCCGTCCAATTTATGACTACGCTGACCCCGTGAGCCGGGGCCGCACAATTGCGTCGGAGATGACGGACCTAATCGGGCCAGGACCGGCAGAGCCCAGATCCGGAGCCGAGCAGCAGCCGAAGAAGCCGGCTGCTCCTTTGGCGTCCCCTGGACGAGGCGACCAGAGCCGTCCTATAGACCGGCGTCAGCAAAAAAGGTGGGTACCGCGACTGGCCGGGTGGATCACCCTGGTTGTCGGCCTTGGGTTCATCGCCACAGGTGTGAACTCCGGCCTTTACGAGCGGATTCACCTCGTGCACAGCCGTCTGCACAAAGTTGTGGTCACTACGCCAGGTTCGCTGGCTCTCACGCTCGCGTTCACCCGCACCGCGCTCATCGTGATCGGCCTGCTGCTGCTGATGCTCTGCCACGGCCTGTTCCGCCGCAAGCTGAGGTCCTGGCAGGCGGTCATGACGCTGCTGATCCTCGCCGCCGGGCTCAACCTGGTCAGGCTGCACCACCTGGCGATCACGTACGGCATGTCGAGAACCGGCGTCCTGCCCGGATTCGCGTTTACGGCGATCTTGCTCGGACTCGGCTTTTACTATCGGCGCGAGTTCTACGCTCTCGGTGATCCCCGGACCCGATGGCGAGCCGTCGGCGTGTTCCCCTGGATACTCGGCGCTGACTTGGCCATCGGCCTGTCCTACTTCGCGGTTCGGGGTCTGACCAGGCCGTATACCTTTCCTGAACGGGTCGCGGCCGTGCTCTTCGGCATGGTCGGCGCGAGGCCGCCAACGCCCGTCCACTTCGCGCCTGACATTCGCGGCGATTTCTTTCAGGTGCTGACCGGATCGCTTGGCCTGATCACGGTGGCGATAACGGTATATCTGTTCCTGCGCCCCGCCAAGCCGCAGGGCAGGCTCGGTGCCAAAGACGCGGAGCGGATCAGGTGCCTGCTTGGCCGGTACGGCGAGGCCGACTCGCTGGGTTATTTCGCGCTGCGGGATGACAAGAGCGTGATCTGGTCGCCCTCAGGAAAGTCGTGCATTTGCTACCGGGTGCAATCAGGGGTGATGCTCGCGAGCGGTGATCCGCTCGGCGATCCTGAAGCCTGGCCGGGGGCGATCAACGAGTTCCTCGATATGGCCGCGCGGCACGCCTGGGTGCCAGCGGTGCTCGGCTGCAGTGAGCTTGGCGCCGAGATCTGGTGCCGAACCGGCGACCTGACCGCGCTTGAGCTCGGCGACGAGGCGGTAGTACGGGTTGCCGACTTCTCGCTGCAGGGCCGTGCCATGCGTAACGTCAGGCAGATGGTGACGCGGGTTTGCCGGGCCGGCTACGTCGCGGAAGTCAGGCGGGTCGGTGACGTGCCAGCCGATGAGCTCGCGAGGCTGACCAGGCAGGCCGACTCCTGGCGTGGCACGCCTACCGAGCGCGGATTCTCGATGGCGCTCGGCCGGATTGGCGGCCCCGGCGACGAGCGGTGCATGATCGCGACGGCCACTCAAGACGGAGCGCTGAAGGCGCTGCTGCACTTCGTCCCGTGGGGAAGCGACGGCCTCTCGCTTGACCTTATGCGCAGGGACCGATCCGCCCAGCCTGGGCTGAACGACTTCATGATCGTGGAGACCATCAAGGCCGCTCAGGATCTCGGCGTCAAGCAGATCTCGTTGAACTTCGCCGCCTTCAGGGCCGCGCTCGAACGCGGCGAGCGAATAGGCGCTGGACCGATCACCAGAGCCTGGCGTAGATGCCTGCTCTTCTTGTCGCACTGGTTCCAGATTGAGTCGCTGTATAAGTTCAACGCCAAGTTCGCGCCCGAGTGGGTGCCGCGATTCATGATCTTCACAGGCCCGCGCGACGCGATCAGGGTCGGGCTGGCCGCGCTCGAGGCGGAGGCGTTCCTGGTATGGCCGACCGTCGAGGTTGGCAGGCTGCGCCGCAAGATCCGCGGTGCGCTGAGGTCACGTAAGCCTGCGCCAGCGGCTTCGGCCAGGCGGACGGAGTAGGTCGTCGGCCAGGCCCATCCCCCCGCTTGTTACAGTGCCGCCCATGGCTGGTCAAGCTGCGCGCCCGCCTGGCCTGCCGGTAGCGGGCAGGTGCCTGGTGATGGGCGTCATCAACGTCACACCTGACTCGTTCTCTGACGGCGGCAAGTGGTTCTGCGCGCAGGACGCGATCGCGCATGGCATCGAGATGGCTCGTGACGGCGCCGACATCATCGACGTCGGCGGTGAGTCAACCAGGCCGGGTGCGGTGCGGATCAGCCAGGCCGAGGAGCTTCGCAGGGTCGTCCCCGTGGTGACGGCGCTAGCCGAAGCTGGGCTGGTCGTCAGCATCGACACCATGCGCGCGCCAGTAGCGCAGGCCGCCATAAACGCTGGCGCCAAGCTGATCAACGACGTCAGCGGCGGGCTGGCTGATGAGGGCATGGCTCCGCTGATCGCCAGCGCTAAGGTGCCCTACGTGGTCATGCACTGGCGCGGCCAGAGCGTCGACATGCAGAGCCGAGCCGTCTACGCCGACGTCGTCGGCGAGGTCGTGGCCGAGCTAGCGATGCGGATTCGGGCACTGACGGCGGCCGGCGTCGACCCAGAGTTGCTGATCGTAGATCCAGGTCTCGGGTTCGCCAAACTCCCAGCGCACAACTGGGCATTGCTGTCGAGATTGTCAGAGATCTCGCGCTTGCCGTGCCTGGGAGCCCCTTTCCCCCTGCTGGTTGGAGCGTCGCGCAAGCGCTTTATCGGCCGTTTGCTCGGCCAGCCGGCGGAGGATCCCCGGCCCTTCGATGAGTGCGACGACGCGACGGTCGCGCTGACCGCGCTCGCGGCCGTCTCCGGCGCGTGGTGCGTTAGGGTGCACGCCGTACCGGGCAACGCCGATGCGGTGAGGATCGCCGCGCGCTGGCGACAGGAGCTTTCCCCATGAACGCGATCGACCGAATACAGCTGACCGGGCTGCGCGGGTTCGGGCGCCATGGTGCCTTGCCGCACGAGCGCGCGATCGGCCAGGAGTTCGTCGTTGACGCGGTGCTATGGGTCGACACGAAACCAGCCGCAGCAGCCGATGACCTGTCGCTCACCGTCGATTATGGCGCCCTGTCGAGCCGGCTCGCCGAGATCATCTCCGGCGATCCCGTCGCCTTGATCGAGACGCTGGCTGACCGGCTCGCCGCCGAGTGCCTCACCGACAAGCGGGTCAGTCAGGTTGAGATCGCCGTGCACAAACCGCACGCTCCGGTCTCAGTCCCGCTTGATGACGTCTGCGTGGCCATCAGGCGGTGCCGAGAGTGAGCGGAACATCGCGGCCGGTGGTTCTGGCGCTTGGCAGCAACCTCGGTGACCGCCTGGCCAACCTGCAGGCTGGCGTGCATCACCTGGCCGGCGCACCTGGCCTGTGGCTCAGCGCGGTCTCAGCGATATTCGAAACGGCCCCGGTAGGCGGACCGGTCCAGCCTGACTTCCTCAATGCCGTGCTGCTCGCCGACAGCGAGCTTCCCGCACGCTCGATACTTGACCACTGCCAGGCGGCCGAGGCATCTCTCGGCCGCCTGCGCGAAGAGCGTTGGGGGCCGCGTACGCTTGACGTCGACCTGATCGCCTGTGACGACGAGGTGAGCAGCGACCCGGTGCTGACGTTGCCGCATCCGCGCGCGCACGAGCGTGCGTTCGTGCTCGCGCCGTGGCTTGACGTCGACCCGGCGGCGCATCTCGTCGGCTTCGGGTCGGTCGCTGACCTGCTGGCGAAGGCCGACATGACCGGTGTAACCCGCCTTGACGGCGCAGCGCTCGACCTTGCCCAAGCCCAGGAGTGACGCATGCAGCCGACCAAGTCGTGGTCGCTCGTGATAGTGGCGATTGTCTGCGCCGCGATCGCGTGGCTAGTCGCGCTGATCAGCTTCTCCAGCCTGCCGCCTTTGCCCTGGACAGCGGTGCCAGCGCTCGCGCTGCTCGCCTTCGGCGAGTTCCTGTTCGCCAGGAACCTGCGGTCCCGGATGCCGGGGTCGGCCCGCCCAGGAGTGCGGCCGGTCGATCCGCTGGCCGTGCCGCGGGTTGTCGCGCTGGCGAAGGCAAGCTCGATGGCGGCGGCGGTATTCGGCGGGCTCGCCGCCGGATTCTGCATTTATACGCTCGCCTCCCTGGCCAAGCCGGTGCCCAGACACGACGCGCTCGTGTCGGCGTTCACCGTGGCATCGGCGATCGCGCTGCTGGCGGCGGCGCTGTATCTGGAGCGCAGCTGCCGGTCAACGAAGCCACCTGACGACGCCGACGACGACACGCCCTATCCGAATGGGCAGCACGGGCGCTGGTGAGATCATGAGGCGAGACGATGCGCGCTTCGGGTAACGGCTCCGCTGAGCCGCCGCACCCGGCCCAGCTAGCTGTCGGCGTCGTTGGCGCGGGCCGGGCTGGTACGGCGATGGCCGGGGCGCTCGTGAGGGCTGGTCACCGGGTGGTGGCCGCGTCCGGGATCTCGCAGGCATCACTGCGCCGGATCGCGGCCAGCCTGCCCGAGGTACCCGTGCTGCGGCCAGAGCAAGTCGTCGAACAGGCCGACCTGGTCTTGCTCACGGTGCCAGATGACGTGCTGGCCGGCTTGGTCGCTGGCTTCGCGGCGACCGAGGTGCCGATGGAGGGCAGGCTCATGGTCCACGCCAGCGGTCGGCACGGATTGGCGGTCCTTGACCCGGTGGTCGCTAAGGGCGCCTTGCCGCTGGCGCTGCATCCGGTGATGACGTTCACCGGCCAGCGGGAGGACGTCGCCAAGATGGCCGGGATCTCCTTCGGCGTGACCGCTCCAGCGGCGCTGAGGCCCGTGGCCGAAGTGCTCGTGGTCGAGATGGGCGGCGAGCCGGTATTCATCGAAGAGGACAAGCGCGACCTCTACCATGCCGCGCTGGCCAGTGCGGCTAACTACCTGGTCACGCTCGTCGCGACGGCCGCGGACATGCTCGGCGCGGCCGGCGTGGCTGATCCGGCCGCGATGCTTGGCCCGTTGCTCGCCGCGTCGCTTGAGAACTCCCTGGCGCTCGGGTCGGCGGCGCTGACCGGACCCGTCGCGCGGGGGGATGCCGAGACAGTGGCAGCCCATATCGCGGCGATCAAGGCCACAGCTCCGGAGGCGCTTGCCGCCTACCTGGCGCTCGCCAGGCTGACCGCCGACAAGGCGCTGGCCGCGCGCAGGTTGTCCGCCGATGACGCCCAACGACTGCTCGGCGTGCTCTCAGGGCCGCAATCATGATTGGCACAGCATGATCCCGGTAGTGGCGAGGACGACGGCAGGAATCGCCGCGGCCAGGGCAACCATGCGATCCCCTGTCGTCCTCGTGCCGACCATGGGGGCGCTGCATGCCGGGCATCGCGCGCTGCTCAGGCGCGGCAGGGAGATTGCCGGCCAAAACGGGTCTGTCGTGGTTTCCGTCTTCGTGAACCCGCTGCAGTTCGGCCAGGGAACGGACCTTGACCGGTATCCGCGTACGCTGGCCAGCGACGTCAGCATGTGTGCCGATGAAGGCGTGGCGGTAGTGTTCGCCCCTCTCGCCGAGCAGATGTATCCGACTCGGCCGGAAATTACGATAAATCCAGGTCAAGTCGGCGAGGCCCTCGAAGGGGCGTTCAGGCCGGGGTTCTTCACTGGTGTCCTGACTGTGGTATTGAAGATTTTCAACCTGGTCAACCCGGCTGCGGCGGTGTTCGGGCAGAAGGATGCTCAGCAGCTGTTCCTCGTGCGGCGGATGGTGGCGGATTTGAACCTGAAGGTCGACATCGCGTCGGTCGCTACAGTGCGTGAGCCTGACGGCATGGCCGCCTCGAGCAGAAACAGCTACCTATCACCCGCCGAGCGGCTCACGGCGCTCGCGCTGAGCAAGGCGTTGCATGCGGGCGCGGCGGCAGCCGTTCACGGCCAGCAGGCGGTCTTGACGGCGGCGCGCGCTGTTCTCGCCGCCGCTGGTGACGCCGACCCGCCGTTGCTGACCGACTACGTGGAGCTGGTCGATCCGGCCACGTTCGCGGCGGCGGATTCGGCCTATGCCGGGCCCGCGCAGCTTCTGGTCGCCGGCACCGTGGGCAAGACGAGGCTGATCGACAACGCGATGCTGACCGTGGGGAGCACGCCGTGATCGCGCGGCGGTTGCTTGCGCCGCCGCCTGGCTGGATCAGGCGAGCCGACGTGGTGGTCGTGGGATCTGGCATCGCCGGCGTCACGGCCGCGCTGGCCGCGCACGCGTCGCTTCCCGATCGCGACGTGCTGCTTGTCACCAAGTCCATGCTCGATGACGGGTCAACCAGGTGGGCGCAGGGCGGCATAGCCGCCGCGCTCGGGCCAGGTGACTCTCCGCAGCAGCACCTGACCGACACGCTGACAGCCGGAGCCGGGCTCTGCGACGTCGAGGCGGTCACGGCGCTGGTCACCGATGGGCCTGACGCGGTGAGGCGGCTGATCGCGCTCGGCGCACGGTTCGACTCCGAGCCAGGCGGGCCGCTCGCGCTTACCAGGGAAGGCGGCCACCTGCGCCGCAGGATCGCCCACGCGGGCGGTGACGCCACCGGTGCGGAAATCTCGCGCGCGCTGCTGCTCGCGCTCCAGGAGGCTGGTGACGGCCCCGGGGGCGGCAGCCTTGACGTGATCGACCACGCTATGTCGCTTGACCTGCTGCTGACCCGCGACGGCCGTACCGCCGGGCTGACGCTGCACGTGATCGGCGAAGGGCAGCAGGACGGCGTTGGCGCGGTATACGCCCCGGCCGTGATCCTGGCGACCGGCGGGATCGGCCAGATCTACTCGGCCACGACCAACCCGCACGTGTCAACCGGCGACGGCGTAGCGCTCGCGCTCCGCGGCGGTGCGCAGGCCGCGGACCTCGAATTCGTCCAGTTCCACCCCACGGTCTTGTGGCTGGGCGCCGGCGCGAGGGGGCGTCAGCCGCTGATCTCAGAAGCGGTGCGCGGCGAAGGCGCCTTCCTGATCGACTCGGCAGGCAACAGGTTCATGACCGGGCGGCATCCGCTGGCCGACTTGGCCCCCCGCGATGTGGTCGCCAAGGCGATCATGAACGTCATGATGGCCACCGGCACCGACCACGTCTACCTGGACGGTACCCGGCTAGGTGCCCAGGTATGGGAGCATCGCTTCCCCACCATCCGCGCCAGCTGCCTCGACCAAGGCATCGACCCGGTGACCGATCCGATCCCCGTGGTCCCAGCCGCCCACTACGCCAGCGGTGGCATCAAGACCGACCTGCGCGGCCGCACCAGCATCCCCGGCCTTTACGCCTGCGGCGAGACTGCCTGCACGGGTGTGCACGGGGCCAACCGGCTAGCGTCGAACTCCCTGCTCGAAGGCCTTGTCTTCGCCGAGCACATCGCCGCCGACCTAGCGCGCGGTCTTCCCGAGACGGTCGACCCAGTCCCCGACACCCGGATCCCTGGCCTGCTAGACCCCTCAGCCATGGACAAGATCCAGCAACTAATGACCGACCAGGCCGGCGTCCTGCGCTCAGGTCCTGGCCTGGAGGCAGCCGCTGATCAGCTGGAGAAAATTGGCCAGCAGCAGCAGTCTGACAAGCCAGAGCTAGCCGCTTGGGAGACAACCAACCTCCACCTTCTAGCCACGGCTCTGGTGGCGTCGGCGGCCAAGCGAACAGAAACCCGCGGAAGTCATTGGCGCGAGGACTATCCGGAGCCATCTGACTCTTGGCTTGGGCATCTGCTCGTAAACCTCGCCGAAGCGGATGGCGCAGCCGACGGACTCATAGTCACATTCGTCCCTGACAAAGACCCGCAACGGCAGGCCAGGCCATGACAGCCCTGCCGGTGAGCCTGAGTGAAAGGCTGGCGTCGTCCGGGCTGGACCCGGTTCAGGTGGAACGAGTCGTCGAGGCGGCGCTCGCTGAAGACCTTAGTTTCGGTGCCGACGTGACCACACTGGCGACGATCCCCGCCGAAATGAAGGGCGAAGCCAACGTCGTGGCGCGCGCTCCCGGCGTCGTAGCTGGCCTTTACGTGGCTGAGGCAGTATTCGACGTGGTCGTCCCCGACCAAACCGCGCCGGGTTTTGAAGCGATCTCGGTTGTCCACAGAGCCGCTGACGGCGACAGGGTTAGCTCAGGCGACGTCCTTATGACCGTCCACGGCAGCCTACGAGCGATTCTGACGGCTGAGCGGACGGCTTTGAATCACCTGACTCATATGTCGGGGATCGCGACTCTGACGCGATTGTGGGCTGATGCGGTGGCCGCGGCCGGCGCCAGGGTGCGGGATACGCGGAAGACATTGCCTGGACTGCGGGCGCTCGAGAAGTACGCGGTGCGCTGCGGCGGCGGGGTGAACCACCGGATGTCGCTCGGCGATGCGGCGCTGATCAAGGACAATCACGTCGCGGCCGCCGGATCCGTGGCCGCGGCTTACCTGGCAGTCAGGGAACTTGCTCCGCAGGTGGTTGTCGAGGTTGAGTGCGACAGCTTGGAGCAGGTCGCGCAGGCGGTCGGAGCCGGGGCCGATCTGATCTTGCTTGACAACTTCGGGCTCGATGACATGCGTAAGGCCGTCGACCTCGTTGGCGGGCGGGTCCTGCTCGAGGCGAGCGGTGGGCTGTGCCTCGAGATGGCAGCGGACGTGGCCGCGACCGGGGTTGACTATCTGGCGGTAGGCGCGCTGACGCATTCGGCACCAGCGCTGGACATCGCACTTGATCTGGTGAAGGCAGTCTTAGATGCTGCTCGCGATTGATGTGGGAAACACGAACACGGTGCTCGGCGTGTTCGACGGAGATCGGGTCGTCGAGCACTGGCGAACAGCGACTGACCCGGTGCGGACGGCTGACGAGCTTGCGGTGACGCTGCACGGGTTGCTCGCTCAGAGTCCGCTGCTTGTCAGGCAGCCACTCGACGGGGTTGTTGTGTGCTCGACTGTCCCTTCTGTGCTGCACGAGATGCGTGAGATGCTCGGGCGCTACTACAAGGACATATCAACCTTGATCGTCGAGTCCGGGGTGAAGACCGGCGTGTCGGTGCGGATGGACAACCCCAAGGAAGTGGGCACCGACCGGATCATGAACTCCGTCGCCGCCGTGCATCTGTACGGCGGGCCTGCCATCGTGGTGGACTTTGGCACCTCGACGAACTTCGACGCGGTGAGCGCCAGAGGCGAGTTCGTCGGCGGGGCGCTGGCGCCTGGCATCGAGATCTCGGTCGACGCGCTGTCCAGGAGGGCGGCTCAGCTGCTCAAGGTGGAGCTGACCAGGCCAGCGCGGGTAATCGGCAAGAACACCGTAGAGGCGCTGCAATCGGGCATCATCTTCGGTTTCGCCGGGCAGATTGAGTACATCGCCCGCAGGATGGCCGCGGAACTCTCGCCCGATGACCCGAGCGCGGTCACGATCATCGCCACCGGAGGGCTCGCGCCGCTGGTGATCGACGAGGTGAAGAACATCGACGTGTACGAGCCGTGGCTAACCCTGATAGGCCTGCGCCTCGTCTACGAGCGCAACACCGCCTAGTGGTCTGATCCGGCGGGGGTTGCGCTGGTGGCGGGCCGGGACAGCCCGGCTTCGTGTGCCGCTGCCATGTGACCGCTGCCATGTGACCGCTGTCATGTGACCGTGCGGGATAACCCCAGTTTCCTCCATGATCAGGCGCCCGGTGCGGTGGATCCGGGGATCCATCGCACCCCGGCGCCCGGCCCCCCGTGGCTGGGTGCGATGGGTCCGGGTATTCATCGCGCTCCGGCGCCTAGTCCCCCGTGGCTGGGTGCGATGGGTTCGGGTATTCATCGCGCTCCGGCGCCGGTTCTGGCGCGGCTGGGTGCGATGGGTCCGGGGATCCAGCAGGGAAATCGGGTGTGGGTCCGGGTATCCATCGCGGCGTCCGGCCGGGCTGGCGCGATGGATCCGGGAATCCATCGCAGCTGCGGCAGTCCGCCAGGGGCACGCCGCCAGCACCCGGGCACCGCGGGGGGAACCCCGGGCATCCCGCAGCGCGGCGACGTGGCCCGCGCCAGCCCGAACCCCGCCGCCCCGGCCCGGCACGCCCGGCCAGCAGAGCCGGCCCGCTACCGCCGC
>DATNEK010000105.1:0-13037 GCA_035553055.1 Streptosporangiaceae bacterium
GACCTTTCGATCACTCAGTGTGATGCCGTCTATAGACGTAGCCTGATTGTCGCCCACCGACTCGATGCGGGGCGAGCGGCTCTGGTGCGCGGGCTCGCCGCGCGTCAGGCGTAGCAAGAGCTCGCGGCCGGGCTGGCCGGAGTCAGTCCTCCCGCTCCAGCCGCAGTCTCATTTGTAGTCTCATTCGCTGGAATCCGCGAGCGTCCGCTGAGACCCACCGGCCACGGTCATCCCAGGTCGCGGACGGGCACGGCCTGCCATGAACGCTGAGGCGCACACTTGGAAAGCGTGTTGGGGGCAACCCCTCAGGAGTTCGAATCTCCTATCCTCCGCCGCGTCCCGCCCGATCGGCGATCTATGCTGCTGATCGTGTTCGCTGCGGCCAGACTGCGAACCGGCGAGCACCCCGTCCGGCCCGGCCCGGGTGCGATGGATCCGGGAACCCATCGCACCTTGCACTCCCGGCCGGTGCGATGGATCTGCGGTTTCATCAGGGAATCCGGGGATGGATCCGGGAACCCATCGCAGTACCCGCCCGGCTCGGGGCGATGGATCCGGGAACCCATCGCACCCCGGGCGCACCGCGAGGCAGTCGACCCGCATGCGGCGCGCAACACAGGCCGTCGCAGCGTTGGCTAGATGGTGCTGAGGAAGGTCAGCACCCGCTGGGTCAGCAAGGCCGTGGCTTCGGCATCGTATGACGGCAGCGAGCTGTCGGCGAAGTAATGCTGGTCGCCAGAATAGAGGAACAGTTCGCCGTCCTCTGCCTCTTCCACGAGGGCACGGGCAGCTTCGATGTCGCCTTCATCGACGAAGAATGGGTCTTTGTCCATGCCATGGATCTGCACGGGGACGCCTTTTGGCCATTCCGGGCTGAACTCGGTCACAGGAACGCAGGAGTAGCAGAGCAGCGCGCCCTGAGCGCCCGGACGCGTCTGCGCTAGTTTTTGGGCCGGCAGTACGCCGAGCGAGAAGCCCGCGTACACGATTTCGGCTGGCAGTCCATCGACCGCGCCGGTGCCGCGATCAATCACTTCGCCGAAGCCCAGCTCATTGACGTGGCTCATTCCCTCGTCTATGGAGCCAAAGGTGCGGCCGTCGAACAGGTCGGGAGTGTGCACGGTGTGCCCAGCGCGGCGCAGCTCGTCAGCGAACCCGACGACGCCGGGGGTCAGCCCTTGCGCGTGATGGAAGAGCACGACCTCAGCCATCTCGATTACTCCTATCGGAGAGACGTCGAACGATCCGGTTCTGCGGCTACCCCCCAACGACCTAGGTTAGTCAGCCGCACCTAGGCGGTCAGCGCCGTCTATGATGAGGCACGCTATGGACGCGCAAGATTGGCTTGATCGGGTGTTCATCGACCCCGCGGTGATGGAGCTACGCCCGGACTACGCGGCGGTAGTCATCGTCGCCGAAGGGCTGCGACCCGGTCCGAGCGACGACGCCAGCGACGCGCTCCTGACCATGGCGCAGAAGCAAGCGCGCAAGATGCTGCCTCCTGGTGGCGTCGCCGAGCTCGCGCCGGTCGCGGCCTGGCGGCAGGCCTACCAAGGCTTCGGCGCGAAGCCGAAGCGGACCAGGCCGAGTGTGGAAGCCCTGCTGCGTCGCCTCGATGCGGGACTGCCGAGAATCGATCGGCTCACCGATGTCTACAACGCGATGTCCGTAAGGCACGTGGTGCCGGTCGGCGGCGAGGATCTGGATAGGTACACCGGTGCTGCCCGCCTGGTGCGCGCCGTCGGCGGCGAGCCGTTCGACACCACGCGCGATGGGCAGCCGGTTGTCGACCACCCGGAACCCGGCGAGGTCGTCTGGCGCGACGACGCTGGCGTCACGTGCCGAGCCTGGAACTGGCGGCAATGCGTCCGCACGCGCATCACTTACTCGACGACGCGCGCCATGTTCATATTCGACGGCCTCGCTGAGCTCGGCGCGGACGCGCTCGAAGCCGCGAGAGTCGACCTTATCGAGCACCTATCGGCGCTGAACCCCGGTGCGACGCTGGCCTGGCGCAAGCTAAGCGGGTAAACAGGTAAGGATGGACCGGGCCGCGACTATCCCGAATTTTAATGATTTAGTGCGTGACGTTAAGCAATTTCTAAGCAAGTCTTAAGCTAATCCGCATGTTGCGGACTGTCCACTTGATGTCACCCTGAGTGTGCGGGTTTTCTTGGCTGGCGTCGCCAGGCCCACTACTGGCCGCCTCAACCTTTGGGGAGGTACCAATGCAACACCTGAGGTACGGCGGTCGCTATAGACACGGCCCGTTGGCTAGAGTCGCCGTCATCGCGGGAACGCTCGCTGTCGCCGCGTCCGGCGTCGGTATTTCAGCGGCTGCCAGCGCGTCCACGCACGCGAACCCTGGTTCGCAGCGCTCGCATTCGGCCGCCGCTTGCCCGACCGGCCGCTTCCATAAGCCACCCATCACCGTCACCAGAAACTTCAGCGTGCCGCCGACGCCCGTGGTCAAGGGCGTCCGCGCCGCCAAGCACCCAAGGTGCCGCTTCGACCGGATCGTGTTCGACATCACTGTCAAGAACCCCGGATACAGCATCCGGTTCGTCAAGCAGGTGATCGCCGACCCGTCGGGCAAGCCCATCAAGCTGCCGGGCAAGCGCTTCCTGCTTATCACGCTGCGGCCGGCTCAGGCGCACAAGAGCTCGGGTGCGAGCACCCTGCCGAGAAAGGTTCAGGTGCTCCGCTTCCCGATGCTCAAGTCCTGGGTACTGGCAGGCGACTTCGAGGGTGTCGTGAGCATCGGCATCGGCCTGCACGCGAAGACCAGCGTCCGGGTCGGCGAACTCCATCATCGTCTCTTCATCGACTTCAAGTACTGACACCGGCCGGGCAAGCGCAGGTCGGGCCATCCCGGCGCCGGCTGTCCTGGCGGCTGGCTAGACTGGGCGGCAGACCCCTCGCACGGCGTTAATCCCGCCAACTCCCCCAGGGCCGGAAGGCAGCAAGGGTACGCGGGCTCTGGCGGGTGTGCGAGGGGTCCTTCCCCTTCCCGGCGAGGATGAGGTCATGACAGCCGAAGCCTCAAGGTCCGCCCACGGCTCGGAGCACGGCAAAACGGCCGCACCGCTCGCGCTCTATCGGCGCTACCGGCCAGCCACCTTCGCCGAACTCAAGGGTCAGGATCACGTCACCGAGCCGCTCCGCCAGGCGCTGAAGAGCGGCCGTGTGCACCACGCGTACTTGTTCAGCGGGCCGAGGGGCTGCGGCAAGACCTCGAGCGCCAGGATCCTCGCCAGGTCGCTGAACTGCGAACTCGGGCCGACGCCTGATCCGTGCGGCAAATGCGCGTCATGCGTGGCTCTGGCACCGTCTGGTCCGGGCAGCATCGACGTGATCGAGATCGACGCGGCCTCGCACGGCGGCATCGACGACGCGCGCGACCTAAGGGAACGTGCGTTCTACTCACCGGTAGCGGCGCGGTACAAGATCTACATCATCGACGAGGCGCACATGGTGACCGGCGCGGGCTTCAACGCGCTGCTCAAGCTCGTCGAAGAGCCGCCGCCGCATCTCAAGTTCGTGTTCGCGACGACCGAGCCGGAAAAGGTCATCCCGACGATCAGGTCGCGGACGCACCACTACCCGTTCCGGCTTGTCCCGCCGACGGTCCTGCGCGAACTGCTCGAAGAGATCCTTTCGACGGAGAAGATCACCTTTGAACCGGCTGTGCTGCCAGTGGTCATCCGTGCGGGCGCTGGCTCAGCGCGCGACAGCCTGTCGGTGCTCGACCAGCTCATCGCCGGTGCCGACGACGACGGCCTCCGCTACGACCAGGCGATCGCGTTGCTCGGGTACACCGATGAAGCCTTGCTCGACGAGATAGCCGAGGCATTCGCCGCCGACGACGGGGCGCTTGTCTTCCGCGCCATCGACCACGTAGTCGAGGCTGGTCACGACCCGCGGCGTTTCGCGATGGACTTGCTCGACCGGCTGCGCGACCTGATCGTGCTCGCCGCGATCCCCGACGCCAGCGCGGCTGATTTGCTCGACGTGCCGCAGGACCGGCTCGACCGGATGCGCCAGCAGGCAAAGAACTTCGGCCCGGAGCGACTCGTGCGCGCGGCGGAGACGGTCAGCAACGGGCTGGTCGAGATGCGCGGCGCAACCTCGCCCAGGCTGCTGCTTGAGCTCATGTGCGCCCAGGTCCTGCTGCCAGCCGGAACCGCGCAGGCCGCGGCCACCACCGACGACGGCTTGGACGCTCGGGTGCGGCGGCTCGAACGCGAACTCGCCGCAGCCGTCGATCGCCTGTCAGCGATCTCGGCCCGCCCCTACGAGGACAGGCCGCCCACCGCCGGTCAGCCCGACCTGAGTCAGGCAAGGCCCAGCCCGCCGGCTCAGGCAAGACCCAGCCCGCCGGCTCAGGCAAGGCCCAGCCCGCCGCAGGAAGCGCCGAGCCAGACGTCGCGGGAGACGGGGAGCCGGGCGTCGCAGGCCGCGCACCCAGCCGTCCAGGATGGTTCAGCGGCGCTTGACATCTCGACCGTGCGCGACCGCTGGCCGGACGTTCTTGACTCGATCCGCGATGTCCGGAAGGTCGCGTGGATTCTGCTCAGCAACGCGACCGCCCTGTCGATCGATGGCAACGTGCTGACTCTCGGGTTCGCCAGGGAAGGCGACGCCAAGGGCTTCGGGGGTAGCGGCTGCGACCAGGATCTAGCCGACGTGCTCGACGCGATGTTCGGTGCGCGCCCGATAATCAAGCCGATCGTGGCTCCGTCGCCGGGTCGCTCGGCCGGGAATGAGGCCAGCCAGCAGCGCCGCGAACGGCCTGCGGCCGAATCAGCACGGGCCGACAGGCCAGCCCCCGACGAAAGGGCCGTCGCTGGCAGCGTCGGGCCGGACAGCAGGCCGGCGCAGGATGTCGGGCGCGACTCGGCTAGCTCGCCGCGGCAGCCAAAGCGACCCGGCCGGCCAGCAGCCGATCCGGTCTCCGGCGAAGCCACGAGGACCCGCCCACGAAGCCAGGGCAAAGCACGCGACTTTGACCCGACCATGCATGATGACCCAAGGCCGCTCACCGACCCGGAACAGCGCGGCCCGGGCGACGACCTCACCGGCACCGACCTGATCCTGCGCGAACTCGGCGGTACCGTTATCGAAGAGACCGGTGACGAGTAGCCAGCGAGTCAGGCTGCCGCGGTTGCCGACCGGTCAGCCGCGCTAAAGGTCTGGCCTGGCCGTAGGCTCTCATTTATTGGCAGAACGAAAACGCGGCGGGTACTCGCCGGCCGCCAGAGGCGGATGGCGCCCCCGGCCATCGGGCAGACGCACATCCGGCAGACGCGCCACGCAACAGGTGCGCCATCCGCGAGAGAGATCAGGTGAGGGCGGCATGGAACCAGGCGGACAGCTTGACATGCAGCAAATCTTCGCTGCTGCGGCGCAGATGCAGAGCCAGATCGCCAGCGCGCAGCAGCGGCTGGCCGAGACCGAGGTCGAAGGCAGCGCCGGCGGCGGCCTAGTGAAGGTGACACTGAACGGCCAGGGTGAGCTTGTCGACGTCTCCATCGCCTCGGCTGCCATCGATCCTGGCGATCCGGGGGAGACCGCCCAGACGGTAGCTGACCTGGTGCTCGCCGCGTGCCGGGACGCCTACGGCGAGCTTGGCGAACTTCAAGCTGAGATGATGGGCCCGATAGCGGGCGGGTTCGGCGGCCTCGGCGATCCGGGCGGAGTCGGAGGACTGCCTGGCATCCCAGGACTGCCCAGCATTCCAGGACAGGGCGGCATTCCAGGACAGGGCGATCACTGAGGTGTACGAGGGCGTAGTTCAGAGCTTGATCGACGAACTCGGCATGCTGCCTGGCGTCGGTCCGAAAGGCGCCCAGCGGATAGCCTTTCATCTGCTGACCGCCGACCCGGAGGATGTGCGCAGGCTCGCCGCGACGCTGATCGAGGTCACCGAGAAGGTAAAGTTCTGCGGCACTTGCGGCAATGTCGCAGAGAACGACGAGTGCCGGATCTGCCGTGACCTGCGGCGCGATCCTTCGGTGATCTGTGTGGTCGAAGAACCCAAGGATGTCGCGGCGATCGAGAAGATCCGCGAGTTCCGCGGCAGATACCACGTGCTCGGCGGCGCGATCAGCCCGATCGACGGGGTAGGTCCAGAGGACTTGCGCATCGCCGAGCTGATGGCCAGGCTGGCTGACGGCGCGATCACCGAGCTGATTCTGGCGACCGACCCGAACCTCGAAGGCGAGGCGACGGCCACCTATCTCGCTCGGCTGGTCAAGCCGCTCGGCATCAAGGTAACCAGGCCGGCTAGCGGGTTGCCGGTCGGCGGTGAGCTGGAATACGCCGACGAGGTGACGCTCGGCCGGGCATTCGAAGGACGGCGGGCTCTCAATGTCTGATGACACTCTCAACGGCGAATGGCGGCCATTAGCCGACCAGGTCGCCAAGCACGCGAGCGACTTCCTCGACGCCCTCGCCGCGCTCGGGAGGGGCGAGGGACATGAAGAAGTCGTTCCGCTGCTGCTGCTCGAGGTTGCCCAGGTGATGCTCGCCGGGGCACAACTCGGCGCCAGCCGTGACGTGATCCCATCGGGGAACGCGGAGCCAGACGTGGGCGCCGACCCCGACCTCGATACCCTGCGCACCGGACTGGCGCAGCGGCTGGCCGACTGCGATGAGTACGCCGAGCTGTTCGACCCGTACTCGGATACGACCCCGACCGCGTTCCGCCTCTCCGATGACCTGGCGGCGGTCGCAGCCGACCTGATTCACGGGCTCCGGCACTATCAGGCTGGCCGGGCAGGCGAGGCGCTGTGGTGGTGGCAGTACTCCTACGTGAATCACTGGGGAACTCACGGCGGCGCCGCGCTACGCGCCCTGCACGCCGTCGTCGCGCATGCCAGGCTCGACGTAGCAGACGAGCAAATTTAGCCAGGTCGCGGACTCACCATATATCGACATCCGATATAGTGACGCGCATGAGGACCCTCGGGAGCGGAGCGCCGTGACTCTGGTTGTGCAGAAGTACGGCGGCTCCTCGCTCGCCGACGCCGATGGCATCAAGCGAGTCGCACAGCGGATCGTGGCGACTCGCAAGGCTGGTAGCGGGGTTGTTGTGGTCGTCTCGGCCATGGGCGACACCACCGACGAGCTGCACGACTTGGCTCTGCAGGTGAGTCCGCTGCCGCCGGGACGCGAACTCGACATGCTGCTGACCGCCGGCGAGCGGATCTCTATGGCGCTCGTGGCCATGGCCATCGCCAACCTCGGTTTCGAGGCGCGCTCGTTCACCGGGTCGCAAGCCGGGGTGATCACCGACTCGTCGCACGGCAAGGCGCGGATCATCGACGTGACGCCGGGCCGGATCTCCGGCGCGCTCGACGACGGCGCGATCCCGATCGTGGCCGGCTTCCAGGGCGTCTCCGCTGGCAGCAAGGACATCACCACGCTCGGCCGCGGCGGGTCAGATACGACGGCCGTCGCGCTCGCCGCCGCGCTCGGCGCCGACCTGTGCGAGATCTACACCGATGTCGACGGCATCTTTACCGCGGACCCCAGGATCGTTCCGACTGCCAAGCGGATTCCGAGGATCAGCTACCAGGAAATGCTGGAGATGGCCGCCTGCGGAGCCAAGGTGCTGCACCTGCGCTGCGTGGAATACGCCAAGCATTACGGGATGCCGATTCATGTGCGCTCATCGTTCAGCCGCAGGGAAGGGACCTGGGTACTGGACGAGACCAACCGTGAGGACGACCGAATGGACCAGCCGATCATCACCGGAGTCGCTCATGACCGGAGCGAGGCCACGATCACGGTATCCGGCATACCCGACAAGGTGGGTGTAGCGGCCAGGATCTTCCGTACCATCGCCGCGGCGAGCATCAACATAGACATGATCGTGCAGAGCACGTCAAGGACGACCGGGCGGGCGGACATCTCGTTCACCCTGCCGCGACGGGACGGCCAGGCCGCGATGACCGCCTTGCACGCGATACGAGACGAGGTCGGGTTCGAGTCGCTGGTCTTCGATGACAGGATCGGGAAGATCTCGCTGATCGGCGCCGGCATGCGGTCGCATCCTGGTGTCAGCGCCGACTTCTTCGGCGCGCTGGCCGACTCGGGCATCAACATCAGGATGATCTCGACGTCGGAGATCAGGATCTCGGCGGTGGTGGACGCCGCCGACCTGGATGCGGCGGTGATCTCGACGCACCGGGTGTTCGGGCTCGACGACGGCTCGGCCGAGGCGGTCGTCTACGGAGGGACGGGGCGATGAGCGAGGGCGGGTCCAGGCGGGGTGAGCGGCCGGTTCTCGCGATCGTCGGGGCGACCGGCGCCGTCGGGACCGTGATGCGGGAGGTGGTCTCGACCAGGCCAGATGTGTGGGGCGAGATCAAGCTGGTCGCCTCGGCCAGGTCGGCCGGCCGGCTGCTGCCTGTGCGTGGCGATCAGGTCATGGTCGCCGAGCTATCCGCCGAGGTGTTCGACGGCGTCGACCTCGCGATGTTCGACGTGCCCGACGAGGTGTCGAAGCAGTGGGCGCCGCAGGCCGCGGCCCGGGGCGCGGTCGTGATCGACAAGTCGGGTGCGTTCCGTATGGACCCGCAGGTGCCGCTTGTGGTGCCTGAGGTCAACCCGGGCGCGGTGGCTCCCGCTTGCCGGCCGAAGGGGATCATTTCGGTCCCGAACTGCACGACGCTGTCGATGATCGTGGTGATCGGCGTGCTGCACCAGGCCTACCGGCTTCGCGAGTTGTTCGCCGCGTCGTACCAGGCGGCCTCAGGTGCCGGTCAGGCCGGAACCGACTCGCTGTACGCGCAGCTTGAGGCGGTAGCTGGCGACCGCACGCTTGGCCAGCGCCCCGGCGACGTCCGGACGGCGGTCGGGGCGAGTGCAGATCCTTTCCCGGCGCCGCTCGCGCTGAACGTCATTCCGTGGGCGGGTTCGCTACGTCCCGATGGATGGTCGTCCGAGGAGCTGAAGATCAGGAACGAGACCCGCAAGATCCTGGGCACCGACGACATCAAGATCTCGGCGACCTGTGTCCGGGTGCCCGTCGTGACCGGCCACTCGCTCGCGCTGCACGCTGTGTTCGACGCCGAGGTCGACCGGGACGAGGCGGCGAAGCTGCTCAGTGACGCGGCTGGCGTCGTTGTGGTCGACCGGCCGGAGATCGGTGAGTTCCCAACGCCGGTTGATGTCGCGGGCACGGACCCGACGCTGGTCGGCAGGATCAGGCGGAGCCAGGATGATCCGCACGCGCTCGATCTTTTCGTCTGCGGGGACAATCTGCGCAAAGGGGCCGCCCTTAACGCGGCTCAGATCGCCGAGCTGCTCGTGGCGGAGTGGCGCCGGGCCTAGGTCCCGCTCGCGGCGATGTGGCGGGCCAGGAACTCCAGCGAGGGCGGCTCTTGCTGGGCGAAGAAGGAACCTGTGTGACATCCGGGCAAGATGTCCACGATCGCGCCCGGCGGCAGCGCCTTGGCCAGCGCCTCGACACCGGGGTGGAACGGGTCGTCAGCTCCGGACGCCACTCGCACAGCCACTCCGGCCAGCGCGCTGGCGTGGGTGACAGCGTCGGCCGAGGCGAACGCCGCCGCTGACGCGTAGGCGCCGGCATTGATGGTCCTGGCCTGGACGTAGCTGGTCCAGATCGCCGGGGCGATCGCCGCCACCGCACCGAACAGCTTGGGGTGCTTCTCGGCCAGCAAGATCGCGCCGTAGCCGCCCATCGAGATGCCCAGCGTGCCGATCCGCCCAGGGCCGCGCCCGAGCCCGCGCGCTTGGCAGCGTGGAATCAGCTCGTCAACGACCATGCCGAGCGGATCGTCGCCCGGATGCGGATTCCAGTACCCGCCGCCGCCGTCGGCGGCCACGATCGCCATCGGCGGCAGCCGCCGGCCACCGGGCCGCGACGCTATCGCCTGCGCGAGCGACATCCTGGTCAGCACGTGGCGATGGTCGCCACCGTAAGCATGCAGCGCCACGACCAGCGGCAACTCATCTCCGCGGCGGTGACCGGGCGGGTAGGCGAGCGTGTAGCCGACCACTCGTTGCCTGGCCGCCGAGTAAAAACGGCCGGAAAACGACGGCCCGGTCGGTGCGAAGATCAGCGGCGGCACAGGCACCGTGCACGCACCGTCGAACCGATCCAGGTAACCCTTGCCGGGCAGCACGCCGTGATCGACCAGCTCAACGCCGCCGGCGCCCGCCACAGCGACGCCGGCGAACCCGCCAAGCCCGAGCCTGAGCAGGCCACGACGGCTGAGGCTCACCGGCGGGTTCCGCTCACGCCGGTGACCGCTCGCCTCTCCAAGCCAGCGCGCCGCATCGCCGAGATCCCGGCCGCGATGACGAGCACGAGCACGGTCAGGCCAGCGGCGTCTATCCGCCGCACCGCTGTCGCGGATGACAGCCAGCGCAGCGCGCCGCACAGGAACAGGACCATGCCGCCGCCCGCGACGCGGGCCAACCAGATTTCGAAACAAAGCGCTCGGGGTGATCGATCAAGCCGGCGGATAAGTTGCGCCATGCCGGTCATCAGGCCGCAGGCTGCGAGCGGAATCAGCGTCATCCAGGCAACTTGTGTCGCTGGGAACGCGGCCAGCATCGCCGGGTGGGCCCAGTAGGAGGTGATCCACATCGTGACAGACCAGCAGAACGCCACGGCTCCAGTCGGCACCAGGCCATGCGCCGTGAGCGCATGGCCGCCCGTGCCCGGCCAGGCGTTCGCGAAATGGCGGCCGCCAAAGACCAGCACCGCGGCGCTGGCGACGGCGAGCATGGCTGGCCACCGCAGCGTCCTGCCTCGGCGCCGGGCGACGGTCGCGATGGCGGCGCGGATCAGCTCTACCAGGCCAAGCGCCGCCACCACGCAGAACGTCAGCAACGCCAGCGACATGAGGTCCAGGGCTTGCGTTATGCCATGATCGGCGGGAGCAGCCCATCGCAGGCCGGTCGCAAGCTGGGACCACAGAGCCGCGCCGAACGTCGCGAACAGCGCGCCGCAGCAGGCCAGCGTCGCCAGGCCGGCCCGCGCCGCCGCGGCGTGGTCGAGCGGATGGCTGACCAGGCCAGCGTCAGCGAGCCTGGCGCGCAGCCCGCTGAGCGCGACATCGAAGGTGCGCCTTACGTCGCGCGGCCGCTCCGCGAGTTCGGCGGCAAGCAACTCGGCGAACTCGTCGCCGTACCTGGCGCGCCAGGCGGGCGGGTACCAGAGCAGCAGCCGGGACGCGCGCGATCGACCGGTCATGTTAGAGCCCAGGTACTCGCGAGGCGGCGAAGCCCGACCTCGGCGACCTGCCGCTGGGCCTTGAGGTAGCTGCTGAGCGCCGTCGCTCCGGCGGCGGTCAGCCGGTAGGGCCGACGCCGGTCCTGGCTCTCCAGCGCCTCGATCAGGCCGTGCGCCTCAAGTCGGCTCAGCGCCTCGTACAGCGTTCCTGGCGCGAGCCGGACTCCGGCGAAGGACTCGATGTCCTTGGTCAGCGCGTAACCGTGCTTGGCGCCGTCAGCCAAGCTCGACAGGATCAGGCTAGCCGGACCCGACGATCTGCCAAGCGTCTCAAGCGCGTCCGTTTCGTTGGCGTCTTGTGACCTGCTCATAATGCATCCTATATCGGTTTACGATCGATCGGTTACCGCGCTACTGGTACGGGTGCGGCGTCCACGGCGGCGACGGGGGTGATGGCCGGCGGCGGCAGCAGGAACGGCACGCTTTCCGTCATGAATTTCCTGGCCAGCGGGTCACGCATGCGCCAGATTCCGGCGTCGATGACGAAGTGCGCCATAACGACTCCTAGGTAGGCGCCGAAGACGAACCGCCCGACCTGACTCGAATCGTGCAGATGAGAAGCGGCGCTGAGCAGCACGCCGCCAATCAGGGCGATGTTGGCGAGCAGCGCGAGCCTGACCAGCCGCGAGGATCGCGTCGCCGCGGCGTCGCCTTGGGACGCGATGACCGAGATCAGCATCAAGTACTGCAAGCCGTGCGCGACGGTCATGCCGCCGATAGCGGCGTACGGCGACGCGAATACGAACGCCGGCAACCCGAATAGCAGCGATGTCAAGTAGATCGCCGTGAATCCCGCTGGCCTGGCGGCCGACGGCCTGGTTGCCAAGGCCAGCACTCCAGCGGCGACCGCCACGGCGAAGGTGGCCAGGGATGCGAGGCGCAGCCACGGTGCGTGTGAGGCGATGTCGAGTCCGAGCAGACGCGGATCGCCGGCCGTCGCCCCGATGGTAGCGAGGCCAGCGAGCAGCAGCGAGCGGCGCTCGGTCCGGCTTAGCGGCCTGACCTGACTGGTGGCGGCGGCCAGCGCGGCCATTCCGATGTTCTGCTTCTGGTAGTGGTAGAACTGCCAGCTGAAATAGGGCAGCAGCAGCCATTGGAACGCCGAGGGTCGGATCACGGCCGCGGCGATAGCCGTGGCGCCGATCAGGCAGACCGGAATCCACACGCACCTGAGCCTGTGCTGTTTGGCGTAGCCGCGGACGGCGGGCAGCACGAATAGCCAGCCCGTCGATGCTACGTGGACCGATGATCCGGTGAACAGCAGCCAGGACAAAGCCCGCACCGGAGCCGCGCCGGCGGGCGGTGCGAGTGCGACCACGGCGACCAGCGAACACGCCGTCAGCGCGGCCGTTGCCGACAGCCAGGCCTTGCCCGAGGCTCGTGATCGCTCGTCTCGCTGGTCAGCCTCCGCCACAGCCGCCCGCCGCGTCAGCGAACGGCTGGAAGACGAAGACCAGCACCGTCGCGATCCCTATCAGCGGCAGCAGGAGCGCCGCGGTGACGAGCAGCGGCCTGCCGCGGCGCTCCTTAGCTGTCTCCGGCGCGGTCAGCTCGCCCGGTTCTGGCGCGTCGCCCGGCTGTGTGATCGGGACCTCAGTCATGCCGCCGAGACTAGCTCGTTATCCGGTATATCGTCAACCGATACCGTGGGGACGGCCTGGTTAAATGCGCGCGCGTTCCTGGCTGTGGCAGGGCTGGTCGCGGGGCGGCGCGCCGGCATTGCCGGGTCGGTCTGCGCCCGCGGGCGGCCCATGGCGGTCGGCGCAGC
>DATNEK010000106.1:0-6397 GCA_035553055.1 Streptosporangiaceae bacterium
CTCGCGGTAACCCAGGCCTACATCGCGGTGGCCGTGCTGCTCGCGTGGCTGCTGGCGCAAGAGGTCAGCGGACGCGCGCAGGCGATCACCCGAGGTGAATCCGAGCGCAGGAGGCGGTTGGCCGCTGATGCCAGACGTCTGGCCGCCGAACTGGGCTTCGCGCTCGCTGACGCCGCTACGGTGCGTGAGGTCGGCCAGAAGGTGTCCGTCGCCGTGCAGAGTCGGCTTCGCGCCGACCACGTGGTGATCAACGTGCTCAGCACCGGCAGCGGCCGATTCGAGCAGCTCGCGGGGCAGGGAGTCGAGGCCCAGTCCGCGGTGATGGATTCCGACTGGACGATCGAAGCGCATGCGCCAGGCCCGAGGGCCGTTCGCGATCGTGGCGCCGTCTATGTGCCCGAATGGAATGCCCAAGGATCGGACTTCGCCGACGCGGCGAAGCTCACCGACAGCCTGGGCTTGCGGGCAGCGGCTCACCTGCCGCTGCTCACTGAGGTCGGTGCGCTCGGTTACCTCGGCCTGTGGTGGAAGGAGCGGCATGAGGCCGACGCGGCGGAGCGGCAGTTCTTGCAGGCCGTCGCTGAAACCGCGAGCCGGGCGCTTGAGCGGGCCAGACTACGTGAGGCCGAGCATCGTGAGCATGCCAGGATCGTTCGTCGGCTACCGCCCTGCCAGCATCCTTGGCGAACTTAGACAGATCGCCGAGGCCATGACCGTTGGCCAGTTCGCGACGGCCACGGTCGGCATCATCGACGCGGACGCCTCACGGCTGGTCTACGCCTCCGCCGGTCACCCGCCGGTGCTTATGCGACGGGCGGAATCTGGCGAGGTGCGAACACTGCCGAATGCTGGCGGCCCAGCGCTCGGACCCTTCAACGACGCGACGTATACGCAGATCGATGTCCCGCTTGAGCACGGCGACATCCTCCTCATGTACACCGACGGTCTGATCGAACGACGGGGCGAGGACTTGCAGGATGGGATCGAGCGCGTCGCGCGGGAATTGCAAACCTGGCACCAGTGCGCTCTGCTCGGCGAGATGTGCGACAAGCTGGTCGCCACGCTGGCTGGCAGCCCGCAGCTCGATGACATAGCCGGTCTTCGGCGTCGCCTGGCTGCTCACCGACCAGCATCAAGCGCGCGGGGACCGCCCCGGCGCCGAAGACCGCCTGGGTCGCGCGCTCGTGCAGGTCACATCCTCGGCACGACTGCGCCGCCAAGGCCAGCGCAGAGATACTCGGACGGCCCTCAGGCAAGAACGGCTCCGCACCTTGACCGTCGTGCTTGGCCATGATGGCTAGCTCAGACCGAGTTTCCTGGCCAGCTCATCCCTGCCCATCTTCGACCGGCCCCGCAGGTCGCGCTGGCGCGCGATCTCGTACAGTTCCGCACGCGTCTTCGGCGACGAGCCGCCTGTTCGCTTCCGCTGCGCTACGGCGGCTGCCTGCTTGCCGAGCGCGCTGCGGGTCTGCTTAGGCATGTGCGCGATGGTCTTCTTACTTGAGGCGGCCTGCTGGGCCTTCTTGACGTTGCGCTTTGCCGCTTGGGCCTGCTTGCTCGTAGCCATGGCGATCATCTCCCCTGCTCTCTTACTGCGCTTCCCGCGGTAAGAGCGGTTCACGCCGCACAGCTGGGCCCAAGCATCCGGCTAGGAGGGGCCGGGCCGCTTTCCGTGATCACCGCCGGCCCTGGCGGCTGGCCGCACCGGCGGCTGGTCTGACGGCTGGTCTGGCGGCGCGAGCCCGGCTATCGCGCCGGGCGGTCGATCATGGAGCTCTAGGCAGCGCGCTGGCGTGGGACTCGGGCCGAGGTTTGCAGTGAAGTCAGGAGAACCTTGTCCCGATGCGCTGGGTTCATCAGATTCCAGCCCATCGCCGCCAGGTCCTCAGGACCAGGCGTCAGCAGCGTCACCTCGGTACCGGCAGCGCGCAGGATCCCTATCTCGCGGCTGACAGCACCGGCCAGTATCCGGCGGACGCCTCGCCCGGCCCACTCCCACGGCGTGCGCGAGAATCCGGCAGCAACGCCGGCCAAGGGAGCAAGCACATACGCCCGGTCGGGAGGCGATCCGGCTAGCAGATCAGCAGAGGTCACAGACCGAATGCCGCCGTCGATATACCGATGCTGGCCGATCCGCTCCGGCGCGAACCAGCCGGGCAGCGAGCACGACGTTGCGACCGCCTGCGCCAGCGAGACGCGCGGCGCTTCAGCAACGCCGCCAGCGCGCCAGCCATCCACGCAGCACCAAGAACGCCGCCTCCGCCAAGTACTAGCGCCGTCCGCCCGCCCACAGGCCCGACCTCCACACATCGTTATGCGGATCCGTCCAGCAACGGCTACCCCTCTCGGCGCGCACCACACCTGCCGAATTGCCAGCTGATCATGCGTTCTCCTGCGCACGTTCCACATTGAGTGTGCGAGGCCGGTCACAGCTCTCGTAGTCTCGGGAGCACCTGGCTGGCGTAGAACTCGAAAAAGCCCTCCTGATCTGGCCCAACCTGCCCGACATACACCTCGTCAAAACCGGCGTCGGCGAACGCGCGCACGCCGCTGATGTGGTCCTGCGGATCGGGGCCGCACGGCGCCGTGACCATGTCCTCACTGATGAGCTGGGCAAGCTGGCCGAAGTGCCTGGGCGAAGGCAGAAGCTGCATTGCCTCGCCAGGGATCTGTTCCGTTGGCCACAGCCGGTGCATGAGCCCGCGCGCTTGCCCGGCATCCGGCCCCCAGCACACTTTGAGTCCGCCCTGGACGATCCGGTCGCCACCGCCGGACTCTCGGTAGAGCCTGACGAAGTCTCCGTCGGGCTTGACACTCATGTAGCCGTCAGCCACCTGGGCCGCGAGCTTGATCGCCTGCTCGCCGAATCCCGACATGAAGATCGGCGGCGGCTCGTCAGGGAGTGAGTACAGCCTCGCTGTCTCCACGGTGTAATACGTGCCCGCATGGGTGACAAGACCGCCGGCGAGCAGCTTCCTGATCACTTCGATGGCTTCTTTTAGCATGTCGAGCCGCACTTGCGCGGCCGGCCACTGCCGGCCGACGACGTGCTCGTTCAGCGCCTCTCCTGTGCCGACTCCGAGCGTGAAGCGGCCGTTGGTGAGCAACGCGCAGGTGGCCGCCGCCTGGGCCACCATTGCCGGGTGCTGGCGCACCAGGGGGCAGGTCACCGCCGTGGTGATCGGCAGGGAGCTTACCGCCGAGATCGCGCCGATGACAGCCCATACGTTGCCGCTTTGACCTTGCTCGTCCAGCCAGGGATGAAAGTGATCCGAGATCCACAACGCATCGAATCCAGCCTCTTCGGCAAGCTTCGCCTGGCGGACGAGCTCGGTCGGCGTGTGCTCTTCAGATGAAAGGAAATATCCATACCGAGTCATATGCTTGCCTTCCAGTGTCGTAGTCCGCTCGCGTCGGCGAGCGTCTGGCACTGAAGGCGCGCTACCCGAGCCGACTTGGGCTACACCATCAGCTACGCGCTCAGTATTCTGAGTTCCGCATCCCCGTCAGGCGCGACGTGGCTGGGCTTGGGAGGCGAACGCGGTGACCGTCGGCGAAGGGTCACCCGTGCTGCTCGGGCTGGGGGACGATGTCGGACTACCGGTGGAGCTCTGGCTCGGTGCCGGGGATGGCGTACCAGAGGGGCTTTGGCTCGTAGGCGTCGGCTGCGGAGACGGAGACGAACTGGCGCCTGGGCTGTGGCTCGCCGGGCCAGTCGGCTGGGCATGGCCCGCGTGCTTGCCGCGATGACGTTGCTTACGGGCGGGCTGGCTGAACGTTACCTGGCCAGAAGCTCCGGCCTGCCGCGAACCGAGCACAGTCACAACGCTGCCGAGCGGTCGCCGCCCGGTTGGCCACACGGTGATCACGAGCCCGGCGGGCACACTGCTCGATCGGCGCCACCGCTTTCGCACAACAAAACCCATCCGGCGCAGGCGCCGGTCCACCGTGCTGACCGGCCGATTCCTGAATGCCGCCGCCGCTACCTGCACACTTGCGTGTCCGGTCTGGATCTCATTCTGAGCCGGGAACCTCTTCCCATCGAGGCGCCCAGCCACCACAAAGGCAAAAACGACCAGCGCCACAGCGGCGATAGGGACAACTCGCAGGCGCCGAGACGGCCGCCGCCATCTGGCGATCTTGGCTGGCATCGGCACCGCGGGCATCGGAGCCGTTGACCGCCCGGCGGACGCCGCCACTTCGACCCGCGGCCGCTCGGAAATCCGCAGCCGCCCGAAAATCCGCAGCCGCTCGGAAATCCGCAGCCGCTCGGAAGCCCGCCGCCGCTCGGAAGCCCGCGGCTGCTCGGAAGCCCGCGGCTGCTCGGAAATCCGGAGCCGCTCGGAAATCCGGAGCCGCTCGGATGCCCGCGGCTGCTCGGAAGCCCGCGGCTGCTCGGGCATCCGCGGCGGCACGGTAATCCGCGGCGTGACCTCGTCGCGGAGCGCCGATGCCCGCCTCGCGACCTCTGCCGCGCTGCGCGGCCGGTTCGCCGGATCCGCGTCGGTCAGCTCCATGATCAGGTCGGCAACCGCCGCCGGGATAACGGCTGGCAAGGCCGCCACGTCACGCACCGCGCGTGCGACCGCGGCGTGCCATGGGATTCCATCCACTGGCAGCTTGCCGCGCAGGCATTCAAGCGCCATCACACCCAGCGCGTACAGGTCGGCGGGCCTCTCGCCTTCTCCTGTTTCGCATTCTGGCGCAAGGTAGGCCAGCGTGCCGCCAGCCACGCCCACGCCGACCCGACCGGCGCCTGCCGCCTTGGCGATACCGAAGTTGGTGACCTTGGCTACGCCCTCGGTGGACAGCAGAACGTTCGCCGGCTGGACGTCAAGGTGGACTAGTCCGGCTTTGTGCGCCGCATGGAGCCCGGCGGCGACTTGAGCGAGGACACCGAGCGTCATGTCCACACCCAACGGCCCATAAGCCATCAAGTCAGAAAGAGGGAGGCCGTCAATGAACTCCATCACAAGGAACGGCGGCTGCCCTGCTACCGCGTCGTTGTAGTCGAATACCCGTGCGATGTTTTCGTGGGTGACCGAGCTCGCCCGCCTGGCCTCCGCCCTGAACTGGGTTGCCGCGGCCGCGTCCGCGGCTAGCTCGCCGCGCAGCAGGTTGACGGCAACTGGCCGACCGAGCACGAGGTCGGTGGCCAGCCACACGTCGCCGAAACGGCCGGACGCCACCGAGCAATCAAGCCGGTATCGATGATCAAGGACCCGGCGGTCAGCGGTGGTGGTCATGGACGAGCCGCTACCCGAACGCGTTCACCCTAGTCATGTCTTGGCGGTTAAGACGCCGTCATGCCGAGCCGAAATTAATACCCCGCGATCCGGGTAGGCGGTAACCGGTTGTCAATGGCGACACCACGGCTGACATGGCGGTACGTGATGCGCGACGTCGAAGGCGCCGCAAAGCGTCGGTCCGGAGTTATCGTCGGGGCTGCCTGCTCCGGCTACCTAACCGACCGGATCAGCCGCAAGTGGACCAAGTTCTATTCTGGCTGCGTATTCGTGATCGGAGCGGTGCTCCAGGCCACAGCGCAAAATTCCGCTTGGCTGATCGGGGCGCGGTTCGTGCTTGGCCTGGCGGTAGGAACCGCCTCTTTCGTGGCTCGCGAGTAAATCGCCGAGCAGACGCCGCCGAAGATCCGCGGCGGGACAGTCAGCTACAACCAGCTGATGATCACGTTCGGCATCCTCCTGGCTTACATCGCCGGCTCCAGGCTTTTAGAGCGCACCGGACAACTGGCGGTGGATGCTCGGCATCGGCGCTATCCCGGGTGTGGTGCTCGCGATCAGCATGATCTTCGTCCCGCACACGCCCAAGTGGCTGGTCAGGTCGGACGGGGCGATGAAGCCAGGGACGTACTGCGACGCACCAGGCAAGGCGATGTCGAGCCCGAACTGCGGTCGATCAGTGACGCCGTGGCCAAAGTGCGCAGGTCGAGCTAGCATGCTCTCCTCCCAGGGCTCTTGCCTTGTCGGTTTGGTCAGCCCCCTGGCCAGCCAGCATCGGTGCGGCCGGCGGTACTGGCTAAGGGCAGCCGGCCCGGGTACGGACGGCCGGTCCGCGTGCGATGGATCCGGGAATTCATCTGGCCGACGCGGCCAGGCAGCGCGATGGATCCCCGAACTCACACGCGTTTTCCACGATGGATCCGGGTATCCATCGCGGGGGTCAGGCCCGCCGGGTGCGATGGATCCGGGTATCCATCGCGGGGTCAGGCCCGCCGGGTGCGATGGATCCGGGTATCCATCGCGAGCACGCCGCACCACCGGGCCAAGTCGGCCCCGGCGCCCTGGCCCGGCCAGGCGCGGGCGGAGCGGGCAGCCGCAGCCGCCGCCCGCGATCCAGACCAGGCAGCGCCCCGGCACTGCGCACCCCACGCCCA
>DATNEK010000107.1:0-40153 GCA_035553055.1 Streptosporangiaceae bacterium
TATTGCCGGCATCGGCCAGGCTGCCAGCTGGCCAACCATCGCGGAGATGAGGATGACGCCCAGGTGGTCATCGTGCGCCCGGAGCATGGGTGCCCGGCCACCCAGCGCGGGCACCCACTGCTGGTAGGCTCCCAGCTCGGCCTGGTACCGGTTGGTGTCCTGGTGCTGCTTGACGATCCACTGCCCTTCCGTCCGGGCCGCGCAGCCGCACCACCCGGGACATGGAGTGCCGCCACGACCAGTCCCCGGCCATCTCGCACCGGCCCAGAACCTCGCATGCCCATTCGCGCAGCGCGTCCGCCATGCCTGTCTCCGATCACGCGAGCACCACCACAGAACCTAAACCGCTGAGTGAGCATCCCGATCAGCGCGGCGCTGTCCGGCACCTTCCCCCGCCAGCGATAGCCGAAATCAGCTGGACCACGAAACGCCGACCGACCAGTTCACGCGGAGGGCTAGGTCCCCGGAGCGGACCTACACTCGCGTCCGGCAGCGGGCGACGACACTTCACGAAGTGCTCAGTTGAACAACGAAACTTCGGACGAAGAATCACGCGGACAATGAAGCCATCACCCGAACGGCACAGCCAGCTCTACCGCCGAGCCCAACAGGTAACTGGCTATGAGCCAGTCTTGTTCAGTCCGATTTCCCCGGCGCCCTGTGCTGGTTAGAAGCAATGCCAGGAACTTAAGGAAGTGCCGTCGCGGGCAAGCCGGGCAAGACCGGGGAGAGTCAGCCGCATCCGGAGCCCGGAGTTTCATGATCTGGGAGAGTTTCCCACGCTATGCGCGGAAAACTCTCCCACACACGAAAAGCCTCCCAGATCATGCACCCCGTATCGGCATAATTGCCCGGAATGCCCGGGCAGGCAGCACCGGTCCGGCACTCCCGCGCGCCCAGGCACAACCACCAGCGCCCCCCTTACCACGCCACGGTCCCTGCACCACCACCATCACCCCGCCAGCCATCACCACTCACACCACCACTGACCAGCGCACACAAACCGAAGAGCAGCCCCGCAGCCTCCCCTTAAGATCCTGGCATTGCGTTGGGCGCGGGCGGGCGAGCTATACATCGAGAAGGTCAGCTGAAGCAGCTCGTGATCGCGTCGCGATATATCTGCACGGCCTTGGTTCGGTACCCTGGGCTTTGAGCGGCAAAACGGTCGAGCATGACGCCGCTGTTAATTTCCAATATTTTGAGTTCGCTCGGCGTGCGGATAATATCAACACTCATGAAGCGACCGCCAATCACCCGCATGGCCCGTATGGCGATCTCGGCTAGATCGTCAGTCGTTTCTGGCGAGTCCACGAGCAGCGGCAGGGCTCCATGCTTGAGATTGTGCCGCCATTCCGCCTGATTCACGAGCTTCTTTTCATAGAACAGCCGAGGGACATCGTCAAGCACTACAACGCGGTATTCATCGAGTATCATCTCAAATGGGGCGATAGCGAGCGCCGCATATCGACCTGCTAGTCGCTCGATGATGTCCCGCGCCTCATCGGTGCTCTCAGCTTTGCAGACATCTAGGCCGCCTGCTTCCGTTGTAGGCTTCACCACGAGTGGAGGCGCTACCAGGCCCAGAGCACCATCGGCTACTCCGCGTCGATCGCCGGACGACGGGAAGCGCACCAGGTGATGCGGAACTACCGGAACTCCAGCGTCCGTCAGCACCACCGATGTGGCAACTTTGTCCGCTGCTATATGGGAAGCGCCCGAATTATTTACGGGAAAGCACGTGCCGTGTATGTATCGTATTTCCCCGCGTCTTTCAAGTCTGGCTATCCAGTCATCGGACAGCCAGCGCAGCCGTACGTCAGCGTCGAGCGCGGCTTCCTCTATGAGTGAGATGAAGGGTCTTGGCGCAGTCCATTTTCCGGCTCTATATTCGCTCAGCACGGGACCTGAGCTTACGCTCCGGCGGTTACTTGAACGCCTGGACCCAGTCCTGGTAGTGCGTGGGCGCCAGGTGGGCGTCAGGGCCCGCGGTGAGCACGTCACCGGTGATGCCGGCGAACATGCCGGCCTGGTCGTCGGTGACGACGGTCCGGTTGTCGTGGTGTGCCGCCAGGGTGACGCTTCCGAGTTCGTCGAGCGGGAAGACGTCAGGGCCGGCCACGTTGCGTATGCCCTGCAGCGGATGGCCGGTGGAAACGTCGACAACCGCGTCGACGACGTCGGCGGCGGCGATTGGCTGAAGGTGGGTGTGGGGCAGGCGGACGGTGCGGTCGTCGGATGTCATCGACAAGATCGCGTCCACGAACTCGAAGAACTGCGTGGCGCGCACGATGGAGTACGGCGTCGGTCCCTGGCGGAGCAGGTCCTCCTGCACGGTCTTGGCCCGGTAGTAGTCGAGTTGGGGAACTCGGTCGACGCCGACGATCGAGAGGACCACCTGGTGCCCGACACCGGCGCGCTCTCCCGCGGCCAGCAGGTTGCTCATGCAGGTGCGGAAGAAGTCAACCGATGCCTCGTCGAATGTCGGCGAGTTCGCCAGGTTGATCGCCACGTCGGCGTCCTCAAGCGCCTGGTCGAGGCCCTTGCCCGTGGTCAGGTCGACGCCGGTTGACGGTGCCGCGGGTACGGCCTCGTGTCCGTCAGCGGTCAGCTTCTTGACCACCTGCGACCCGATCAGTCCGGTGCCGCCGATGACTGTGAGCTTCATGGTTCTCACCTACCCAGGCGCGAGACGGCCAACGACCCCAGATTGCATAGCTGACCTCTCGTATGGATACTGATAAAATGCCCGCAGAGTTCCGCTACGACATTTTTTTCAGTCACAATGAAGCAGATGTCGATAAAGTCAGAAAAATTTGCGACCAATTCCGTCACTTTGGGCTGCGACCTTTCTTCGCCCCCGATGATCTGAGTGACTATGTTGGCCGGGAAGGCTGGGAGGACCGGATTGCCGAGGCTATCAGCATCAGCCAGAACCTCGGCGTCTACTGCTCAACCGACTCGGCTCTGTCGGAATGGGTCAAAAGGGAAATAGCGATTTTCGATGGGAGCAGGCAGACCGGATCTCGTGACGACCGCAAGATCCTGGCCATACCCGATCCCGATCTCAGGCCTGACCAGTTGCACCGCGTAGTCGCTGCCGACAGTGTTCTCGGCAGCGTCCTGCGGCCCCGTGACTCGCTGCACGCTCTCGAGATCGTGGCAGAACGCAGGATCAGGCAGCTGTCCGACTCACTGCACGACGCCAGCGAGCAACTCGATCAAACCAAGCACCTGTCCAGGCAGGCGTTCGAGTACTACCGCCACACGAGGTTCTGGCGGCCGTTCTCCCGGACATCAGGCCAGGATCTGCACATCTTTACCTGCGGCCGTGACACGCATGAGGACACCGGCCAGCGCGGATCAGGCGGCAGGACCAGCATCGACAAATGGGACTACCAGGCCGCCGTCGATATCACCCACTACTTCGCACGCCATCACCGCGAGATCGGAGTCGTTATCGAGCAGCCCGTCAGCAAGGCCAGGATCGATGAGACCACCCGGTGGTTCGACACATCGGAGTTCAGCCAGCGCCTGATCAACAGGAACTGCGTGATCATCGGCTCGCCTGACGTGAGCGACTTCGCCGAGATCACGCTGGCGAGACTGCTCGGTGTCCAGCCCTACGGCCCGGATACCGCCCTGAACACCGGCTTTCGCATACTCAAGGCCGGACGGCGGTTCAGCACGTTCTACGACCATTCGCCCAGCGCCGGCTCCGACGGCGTGCGACTTATCCGCGACGGTCAGCCAGCTGAGTTCTGGGCCAGCACCAACGAACGCGACCACGGCGTCATGATTCTCGCCGACAACCCGTTCAGCGAGCCAGCCCGCGAACACAAGATCCTCATCCTGGCCGGTCACAGCGGCATCGCCACCCGGGCGATGTCGCTGCTGCTGACCCACGAGGAATCGTGGTGCCTAGACGCCTTCTACGGGCTCGACCAGGAAATCGCCGTCATGGGAGACCCGCTGGCGGCCGTGATCGAGGCGAACTTCACGCGGGTGCCCGGCCACGAAAAGTTCGGCGACGACCGCGAGATTCCATCGCGCTCGGGGGCGATCATCGTGCGCGGCGTCATCCCGCTGCGAGCCTGATCTGGTCAGGTTTCCGTGATCCGCCGCTAGTCGCGGCGGTCGCTAGCACCGACGTAGGTCGCTAGGTGCTCGCCGGTGAGGGTCGAGCGGGCAGCGACCAGGTCGGCGGGCGTGCCCTCGAAGACGATCAGGCCGCCGTCGTGGCCGGCGCCGGGGCCGAGGTCGATGATCCAGTCGGCGTGCGCCATGACCGCCTGGTGGTGTTCGATGACGATGACCGATTTGCCGGAGTCGACGAGCCGGTCGAGCAGGCCGAGCAACTGTTCGACGTCGGCGAGGTGAAGACCGGTCGTCGGCTCGTCGAGCAGGTAGATGCCACCCTTTTCTGCCATGTGCGTGGCCAGCTTGAGCCGCTGCCGCTCGCCGCCGGACAGCGTGGTGAGCGGCTGGCCGAGGCTGAGGTAGCCGAGCCCGACATCGGCGAGCCTGCCGAGTATGGCGTGCGCGGCCGGCGTGCGCGCCTCGCCCGCGCCGAAGAACTCAGTGGCATCGGTAACTGACATCGCGAGGACCTCGCTGATGTCGCGCCCGCCGAGATGGTACTCAAGCACCGAAGAGTCGAACCGCTTCCCCTCGCACTCCTCGCAGGTGGTGGCCACGTTTGCCATCATCGCCAAGTCGGTGTAGATGACCCCGGCGCCGTTGCAGCTGGGGCAGGCGCCCTCGGAGTTGGCGCTGAACAACGCCGCCTTCACGCCGTTGGCCTTCGCGAACGCGTTGCGGATCGGGTCGAGAAGTCCTGTATAGGTCGCCGGATTGCTCCGGCGCGAGCCGCGGATCGCCCGCTGGTCCATCGACACCACGCCAGCGTCGGCGGGGATCGACCCGTGCACGAGCGAGCTCTTGCCTGAGCCAGCCACGCCGGTGACGACGACAAGTACGCCAAGCGGGATGTCGACGTCGACGTCGCGCAGGTTGTGCGCTGTCGCCCCGCGGATCTTGAGCGCGTCCGCGGGCGTCCGCACCTTCTCCTTGATGGCGGTCCGGTCGCTGAGATGGCGGCCGGTCAGGGTGCCGCTGGCCCGCAGCCCTTGGACGGTGCCATCGAAGCAGACGGCGCCGCCTGCGGTGCCGGCGCCGGGGCCGAGGTCGACGACGTGGTCGGCGATCGCGATCGTCTCTGGTTCGTGCTCGACGACAAGCACCGTGTTGCCCTTGTCCCGCAGGCGCAGCAGCAGGTCGTTCATCCGCTGGACGTCGTGGGGGTGCAGGCCAGCGGTCGGTTCGTCGAAGACGTAGGTGACGTCGGTGAGCGGCGATGAGCCGACGTGGCGGATCATCTTGACTCGCTGTGCCTCTCCGCCCGATAGCGTGCCAGACGGCCGGTCGAGCGATAGGTAGCCGAGCCCGATCTCCGCGAACGAGTCGAGTGTCTGCCGCAGCGTGCCGAGCAGCGGCGCGACCGAAGGCTCGTCGATGGCGCGGATCCACTCGGCCAGGTCGCTGATCTGCATCGCGCAGGCCTGCGCGATGTTGATCCCGGCGATCCTTGACGACCTGGCCGCTTCGCTGAGCCGGCTGCCGCCGCATTCGGGGCAGGCGGTGAAGGTCACCGCCCGGTCGACGAACGCGCGGATGTGCGGCTGCATCGCCTCCTTGTCATTGGAGAGCATTGACCTCTGGATCCGAGGGATCAGTCCCTCATAGGTCATGTTGATGCCAGCGATCTTCATCCTGGTCGGTTCGCGGCGGAGGAAGTCGTGCAACTCGGTTTTCGTGAAGTCGCGAATCGCCTTGTCGGGATCGTAGAAGCCTGACTCGCTATAGAGCCGGGAGTTCCAGCCGCCGCCGGTGTAGCCGGGAACGGTGATCGCGCCCTCGTTGAGTGACTTGGATTCGTCGAAGAGCTGGGCCAGGTCGATATCGGAGACCGTACCCAGGCCCTCGCAGCGCGTGCACATGCCGCCGGTGCGGTTGAATGTCGCCTTCACGGTCTTGCGGTCGCCGCGTTCGACCGTGATCGCGCCGCTCGCCCTGACCGTGGGGACGTTGAACGAGAACGCGTTGGGCGAGCCGATGTGCGGCTGCCCGAGCCGGCTGAACAGGATGCGCAGCATCGCGTTGGCGTCGGTGGCGGTGCCGACCGTGGAGCGCGGGTCAGCGCCCATCCGCTGCTGGTCAACGATGATCGCGGTCGTCAGCCCTTCGAGCAGGTCCACGTCGGGCCGTGCCAGGGTCGGCATGAAGCCCTGCACGAAGGCGCTGTAAGTCTCGTTGATCAGCCGCTGCGATTCCGCGGCGATTGTGTCGAACACCAGCGAGCTTTTGCCTGAGCCTGAGACGCCGGTGAACACCGTCAGCCGGCGTTTCGGTATCTCGACGCTGACGTCCTTGAGGTTGTTCTCGCGCGCGCCGTGCACGCGGATCAGATCGTGGCTGTCGCTCACGCGCGGTCCAGGCGATCGCGGATCGGCAGGTGTGGCCATGCTCATCGATCCTGGAGCAACCCGAGTACGTTGCCATCGGGGTCGGTGACAGTGGCCACCAGGCGTCCGCCGCCGACGTCGCGCACGGGGTCCTTCAGCGTGGCGCCAGCGGCGGTCACCTCGGCCAGCTTCGCCTCGATGTCTGGTACGTGCCAGTACGCCACTGGCGATGTCATGCCTTGCTGTCCGGCGGGCGGCACGAGACCTATGTGCTGACCTTCGGCCTCGAAGCCGACGTAGAAGGGCGCGTCGTGCTGCGGCTGGATGCCGAGCAGGGCCGCGTACACCGGTTTGGCCGCCGCCAGGTCGGATACGGGGTGCAGCACGGTCTTGATTCCCTGGGTGGATGAGCCGGTCATGATCACTCCTTGCGTCGCTGCCGGGTAGTCGCGTGAACAGTACTGTCCACCGCGGTCACGCTAGCCGCGACTCGGCGATCCGCGCTTCTCCATTCCTGATCGTCTGCTCACCCGGCGGGCGGCTGATCGATGCGGACCAGGTTGCCCGACGGATCGCGCACCGCGCAGTCCCGCGCTCCCCATGGCTGCTCGGTCGGCTCCTGCACGATCTCGACGCCGCAGGCGCGCACCTTCTCGAAGGTTCCGTCGAGGTCATCAGTGTGGAAGTGGACGCCGTTCATGGCGCCCTTGGCGACGAGGGCGGCAATCGTCTCGCCGTCGGCGGGGCTGCCGCACTGGTAGTTCGTGAGCACGATCGCGACGTCTGGCTGGGATGCGGCGCCGACGGTGATCCAGCGAAAACCTTCGTTAGCGACGTCCTGGCGTAGTTCAAGGCCGAGCGCGTCACGGTAGAAGGTCAGCGCGAGGTCCGGATCATGGACTTGGACGAAGCAGCGGGAAAGAGTGAGATCCATGTCCCTACGCTAGGTGACGCGCGGGCTGCGCGCTCCTGACATCCTGGCGGGACTACGGCTTGGGCGGGTGAAATCCTTGGCGACGCAGCCGGGCACGCCAGCTAGCGCGCTGTGGTCACGGGCACGGTAGGCCGTCGGCGTCTCGCCTACTAGCTCGGTGAAGCGTGCGCTGAACGAGCCGAGCGACGAGCACCCGACCGCCATGCAGACCTCGGTGACCGACAGGTCGCCCCGGCGCAGCAGCGCCTTTGCCCGCTCGATTCGCCGCGTCATCAGGTAGGCGTAGGGCGTCTCTCCGTACGTCGCGCGGAACTGCCGCGAGAAGTGCCCGGTCGACATCAATGCCGCGCGGGCGAGATCGGCGACGTCGAGCGGGCGTGCGTACTCGCGGTCCATCAGATCGCGGGCCCGGCGCAGGTGCGCGAGGTTGGCCAGCTCCTCACGCGTCGTCGTCACGATTCGAGCGTAGCAGCGATCAGACGTGGCTGACCGTTCCCTTCTGCCGCTCGAAGACTCCGACGATCTCCTCAACCGGCAGGCCCTTGGTCTCTGGCAGATACCAGAAGATGAACGCGATGGCGGCCACGGCGAGCGCCGCGAAGCAGATCATCACTCCGGCGAGGCTGATCGCGCTCTGCCAGATAGGAAAGACTTCGATGAGGGCGAAGTTGGCGAGCCAGTCGACCGCCGCCGCGATCGCGGCGGCCTGACCGCGGACGGCGGTGGGGAATACCTCGCCTTGCAGCGTCCATCCGGTCCCTCCGACCCCTACGGCGAACGAGGCGATGAAGAGGTCAAGGCCGATCATGATGACAACCAGCCGCGCCGTTCCCGTGAGCAACGCCAGCCCGAGCGCGGCCACAAGCGCTGAGATGATCATCCCGATGTAGCCGCCTATCGCGAGCTTGCGGCGGCCGAACTTATCGATCCACCTGAACCCCAGGTAGGTGGCGGCCACGTTGACGGTGGTCATGATCGCGGTGATCTCCACGCCGGCGACCGTGATGGCGACCAGGGTGGCGTGCGGGCCGGAGAAGATGGGGCCAAGCAGGTGCGGGCCGTAGTACAGCGGTACGTTGATCCCTGTGATCTGCTGGAAGATGAAGAAGACGCAGACAACAAGCAGTGCCCGGCGCACGCCCTTGGTCCAGACCGCCCGCCACCCGGCCCGGCTGGCCACGGCCTCGGCCCGCTCGATCACGGCGGCAGCGTTCCGCACGTCCGCGTCGCTGACGTCGCTGACGCCAAGTATGGCCATCGCCTTGCGCACCTGCTCGTACCGGCCATGCCGCAGCAGCCACCTGGGTGATTCAGGCATCTGGGTGCGCAGCACAAGCCCGACCAGGGCGGGCACCGCGCCGAGCCCGAGCACAAGCCGCCACCCGACGCTGGCCGCGCTGGCCGGGAATGCGCTGAAGATGACAAGCGCGACGATGTAGGCGATCAGGATGCCGACGGTGATCATCCATTGCTGCAGCATGGTGAGCGAGCCGCGCCTGGCCTTGGGCGCGTACTCGGCGATGTAGGCCGTCGCGATGGCCGAGTCCGCGCCGATCGCGATCCCGATCAGCGTCCTGGCCGCCAGCAGCACAGGCGCGTTCGGTGCTACCGCTGACAGGATCGCCCCGGCCGCGTAGATCCCGGCGTCCACGATCAGCAAGGTCTTGCGGCCGAACCTGTCCGCCGCCGGGCCGGCCAGTATCGCGCCTGCGGCCGCGCCAAGAGACGCCCCGGAGACCAGGTAGCCAAGCGCCAGTCCATGCAGGCCGTACGGCACGAAATTCAGTGCCGAGCCGATGTTCGATGTGTCATAGCCAAACAGGAAACCGCCGAGCGTCGCCAGAAGCGTCAGTTGCCAGTAAAACGCCGACGGCGCCCGGTCATCCAGCGTGCGCAAGACATTGCTCGTCGCTGCGGGCTCAGCCATATGTGCTCCCCAGCCTTCCGTCCTCCCCGGACCCCTTTCCGCTAACCCGAATCTCGCGATTGATGCATGAGCGCGCCGGTCCGCGTGATCACGTCGTTCGTCCCACGCCTGGACCTCGGTGAGGTACTGGTACCGCCATGGCTTGTTTGTGTCGCCTCGACATCGGGAACCTGGTGGCCGTTGGCAAGAAGCCCTTGGCCTGCGGCCCGAGCGTGGTGAAAATGCACAGTGCTACAGAAAGCATGAAATCTATTCGATTCCGTCAGTACGGTGAGCCAGCCCAGGTCCTCGAGGTCGATGAGCGCCCTGTGCCCGAACCTGGGCAGGACGAGGCGCGGGTTCGCATACTGGCTACTCCGGTCAACCCGTCCGACCTCCTTTATGTCCGGGGGGTATATGCGGGAGTTCAGGCGCGGTTTCCCGCGTCAGTCGGATTTGAGGGTGTTGGCACCGTCGACGCGCTCGGGCCAGGCGTCGCCGACCTCGCCCCTGGTCAGCGGGTATCGGTCGTCAACAACCAAGGAGGCAACTGGGCGGAATACGCCCTGGTCCCGGCGCGGGATTTGATACCGGTTGCCGCTGATGTGCCCGATGAGCAAGTGGCATCGTTCGTTGTCAATCCGGCCTCAGCCATCGTCATGCTGCGCAACGTTCTGGCTATCCCGGCAGGAGAATGGCTGCTTCAGTCGGCAGCCGGGTCGGAAATTGGACGTATGATCATCAGGCTCGCTAAACGCGATGGCATCAGGACGATTAACGTCGTACGCCGCCGTGAATCGGTCGCCGAGCTGAAAGAGCTCGGGGCGGATGCGGTCATCGTGACAGCCGACGGGCCGATCGATGAGCAAGTCCGCGCCATCACCGGCCAACAGGGCGTCAGATACGCGATCGACCCGGTAGTGGGTGAAACCGGCACGCAGATGTTCCAAGCGCTCCACGAGGAAGGGAGAATGCTCGTCTACGGCTCGCTGACCGGTGAGCCGATCCGCATCGGCGAGGATCCTCGCTACATCCTGGCCGGGCGCCGCGTCCTAGAAGTGTTCTGGCTCGGCTACTGGCTGCGCAGGCTCGACGCACAAGAGCGCCACCAGTTGATGGATGCGATCAGCGAGCTCGTCAGGGACGGAGTACTCGAAACCTCGCCAGGCCGCCGGTACTCGCTCGACGAGATCGGCGCGGCCGTTGCCCAGGCCGAATCGCGGGGCCGGCAGGGAAAGGTGCTGCTCATACCCAGCCTGAGCTGAACCGGGAGCGACGATGTCAACAGAGCACCACAAACACCACGAGCAGCGATTGAAGCCGAGCGAGACCGGCGAGCAGGCGGAAGACCCTGGCATCCAGGTCGTCTCCGCCGATGAGATGGAGCCAGCGAGCGTCATCGCTGAGATTCCCGGCGACGACGCCAAGGCTTCTGGTAGGTCTCCGGCGCATGATCAGCGCTGGCACGATGTTCTGGCGAACTTCATAGATGACCCGCGAGGCTCAGTCCTGGCAGCGACCGAGTTGGTCGTGGATGACGTGTCGGCCTTCATCGCAGTCCTTGACCAGCGGAAGAAGCGCATGCTGAATGCCCCGCCCGAGGACCGCGCGGCCAGTACCGAGGACTTGCGCCAGGCGGCCGCGGCCTACCGTGACATAAGCAAGCTACTCACCGCGAGCACGGAGGCCCTTAAGGTGACTGATCGGGGGAAGCCGTCCAGGGACGATCAAGAGGCGGAGCGGCGCGAAGCGGCGGAGCGGCGCGAAGCGGCGGAGCCGCGCGAAGTGATCGGCGGACGGTTCGAGACAGCCGGAAGGCGGCATGTCATGCCGCGCCGCGACGCGCCTCCCGCGCAAAGGCCGCCGGGGGAGCCACCCAACCATGATCAACGACGGTGACTGACAGTCAGCAGGGGCCGGCCAGGGCGCCGCTGAAGAGGGCTAGCCCGAGCGCCGTCCAGGCGCCTCCGTAGTAGGTCGGGCGGCGGTGCTGCTGGGCAGCCGCGCGGTCTAGCAATCGGCGGCTGGCTGTCTCCTGGCCGGCTGCCTGGGCCGCGGACGCCGCGGCTACAAACGACATGGGTGCCGGATCAGCGCTTACCAGGTCACCGTCCGGATGTAGCGCAAGCGCCCTGGCTCGATCGGGCCGCCTGAGCAGCCGCCACCACCGGGCCGCGAGCACGCGAGCGTGCAGATCGCACGAGAACGTGAACCACGGAATCGTCCGCTGCGCCGCAAGTCCGTACTCGACCTGAGGTTCACTGCCGTCAGGCGCGGGCGTGGGTGCCAGCTTCCCGCGATTGGTCAGCACGGCCCAGTCCGGTGGCAGATCCCGGCCGCCTCTAGTGAGGCGGCCGGTCAGCGCCACGGCACTGTTCGCGAGCCGCCGCCACTGACTATTGCCCGTCAGCTGCGCGAGGTCGGTCAGCGCCGGCAGCGCCCAGTAGCTCGGAGCCAGGCTTGCCGGGCGGCCGGTGGCCCAAGGGCCCGCAGCCAGGATCGGCGTCCCGCGAGGTCCGAACGCAACTTCGTGCGTCAGCACCGCTGCCGCCACTCGCTGCCCCTGGCTGTGCATCGCGGCGGCGTCGATCGCGTTGTAGCGCAACAGCGCCCAGGCGATCAGCAGGTCGGCGTCGCTCGCCGGATTCGGGCTTAGCACCTGGCCCTGCTTGTCCGCGTAGAACGCGAACAGCCCGTCGGGCCGCTGCAGGTGAGCCCTGGTCCAGCGCCAGATCCGGCCGAATACCGAGGGCCGGCCGGCGATTTCAGCCAGGAGCATGCCGTAGGCCTGCCCCTCGCTGACCGTGTCACCGCCCTGGTCAAGCCGGGTCACCCGGCCATCGGGCCGGACATAGGTGTTGAGAAAGCGGGTGGCCGAGCGCTGCGCGGCAGCGCCGAGGCTTCCACCGCCTGGGACAGAACCTGCACCGGAACACGCGGCGAGGGTGGCTGCCAGTATCGCCAGCGCGGTAGCCCGCCGGAGTCGGACGGGCGTGGTTGCCATAGCTGCACCTCGACTTTGCCTGCGGCACTCAGATATTGCGTGAGAGGTCGACGTCACATGATTTGCGGGATCAGATTGTGGGCATCTCAAGCGACAAGCTTTGCCTTCGGATGGCGAGACCCCTCAGGGAGACTCCGTCCCGCGTATATGTCGCCCGCATGTTCGTACCCGACTATGACGTCGATGATTCCGTTCGCCAGGTCTATCCGTTCGTAGTGCTGGAGTACGCCATCAGCGTGTACACCCGACTGGGGAACTATTCAGATGAGCGGTCACGATCTGAACAATGTCGAGCCAGCCTCCGCTACGCGCCTGCCTGTTAGCGCGTCGCGAGATTATGACGGAGCACTGATCGTACGAAGCAAGCTTCATCCTCCGTCGCCACGTCGGGGCGTTTTGTCGCGCCGCGAGCTGCTCGGCCGCCTAGACGCCAGCATCGAGGACACCGCGGTCAAGCTCGTCCTGGTAGCCGCTCCAGCAGGCTGGGGAAAGACTTCGCTGCTCGCTGACTGGTGGTCATCTCGCAAGGTCACGCCGAGCGCCTGGTTGTCTGTCGACCGAGGCGATAACGATCCGGCGCGCTTCTGGACCCACCTCATAGCGGCCATGAAGGACGCATCAGGCAGTATCGCGCCCGATGCGGAGCGACTGCACGAGTTTTCCGAGATCGAGATCGCGGACATCATGCTCTCGCAGGTTATTAACGATTGCACCAGGATGTCAGGGCGGATCACCGTAATAATCGACAATTACCATCTGATTTCTAATCCGAGCATCCACGAATGTGTCGGATTCCTCGTCGATAATCTTCCGCCAACGGCCCGTCTAATCCTGGTGGCCCGGTCCGAACCGGCGCTGCCACTCGCCCTGCTCAGGGCGCGAGGCGAGATTAAAGAAATACGTACCGATGAACTCCGCTTTTCCGAGGAAGAGACGGCAGGGCTGCTGAACGGAACCCTGAACCTTGGTCTGCCTTCTGATTACGTTCGCATTCTGCAGCGGCGCACCGAAGGATGGCCCGCGGGCCTGTACCTCGCCGGACTGTCGCTGCGCGGCCACGAGGATCTTGACCGGCAGGTCCAGTCGTTCGCTGGCGACAACCGTCAGATAGCCGACTATCTGGTAGCCGAGGTTCTTGACGCGCAGCCAGCGTACATCCGCTCATTCCTGACCAGGACCGCGGTCCTAGACCGGATGTGCGCCGGGCTCTGTGACGCCGTGACCGGTGCGAGCGGGTCACAGCGCATTCTTGATGAGCTCGAAAGCTCCAACCTGTTCATCGTCCCCTTGGACGCGAGCCGGTCGTGGTACCGGTACCACGCCCTGTTCGCCGACATGCTGCGCCGCGAGCTTGAGCGGTCGGAGCCAGGTCTCGGTCCTCTGCTCCACCAGCGCGCATCACAATGGCATCGTCAGCGCGGATCGGCGGCCGAGGCTGTCTGCCACGCGATCATGGCATCCGACCTCTCCTGCGCCAGAGAGATGATCGCCGCTCCATGGCACGGCCAGTTCGCCGATGGCCTCGTCGAGATGGTGCAGTCGTGGCTGGCCTCGCTGTCGCCTGACCTGACCACGGAGGACTCACGGCTGCACCTCATGAAGGCCTGGCTGGCAAGTCATCTGGGCAACCTGGACGAGGTAGAGCCGTGGGTCGGCGTCGCGGAGGCCGCGGCCCTGCACGGCAGATTCGTCGAAGGACCAAGCTCGATCGAATCGGCCGCGTGCATCCTGCGGGCGGGCTCTTCCCACATGCTCGGCGACCTCGCCGACGCCGAGTCCGCCAGCAGGCGGGCGGCTGAGCTTGAAGCGACCGGATCGCGTCGCTGGAGGGCAGTGGCTAGGGCAAACCTAGGCGTCAGCCTTCACTGGCTTGGCCAAGACGACGAAGCAACCGTGATCCTTAGCGAGGTCGTCGATCCCGCCCACCAGCCGGCCGACAACCTGGCCGCGCTGTGGGCGCTCGGCTGCCTGTCGGTGATCGCGCTGCGTAACGGCGACGCCTACGCCTGCGAACGCTACCTAGACGACGCGGCCAGCCTTGTAGGCAGGCACGGACTTGGCGAGCACCGGGAGAGCGCGACGGCGCTCCTCGCGTTGGCTGATCTGCACGAGTGCCGCGGTGAGCTGCATGAGGCCGAAGATGCGGCACTTCGAGGATTGGATATCGCACGCCGCGGCCAGGCTCGCCTTGAGTCCGTCTTGGCCCTTCTCTACCTGGCCAGGATCAGGGTGCGGCTCGGCCAGGCCGAAGAGGCGCAGGCCAGTCTTAGCTCAGCGAGGGACGTCATGCGCAGATGCGCGGAACCAGGCATCCTGGTTGACCTTATGCCTGCTACCGAGCGCGCGGTAGCCGAGCATTCACGGCTGCCAGCACCGAGCCGGGAGCGTCGCGGCCAGCGGCCTGACGGCCTGACTGGCCGTGAAGTAGAGGTATTCGAGCTGCTCGCAGCCGGCAAGACCAATAATGAGATCGCAGCCGACCTTGTCGTGAGCGTTCACACCGTTGAACGGCATCTCCAGAATGCCTACCGCAAGATAGGCGCGCGCAATCGCGGGCAGGCGGCAGCCTATATCGCCAGGGCCGCGCGGTTAGCGAGCCATCGCACGGCCTGGTTCCGAATTGTCCGGACTCTGGCATGTTCGGGCGCGGAGACTACGTAGTACCGCGCGAGCCAAGATGGTCGATCTCACTGATGCCACAAATTCTTGAAGCCGGTAAAAATGTACTAAGAGACCTACCCGCCGCGGGGATCTAACTGGTGGGTGGAGCGGCTTTAAACATGCACGGGTACGCCGTACGATCAACGACAAGCATTCAATGGAGACATTGTGCAGCCCAGTGTCATGATTACGCCCGCCCGGCGGGCCAGGGTTGCCCGGATCCTAAAATTCGCTTGCGTCGGCGTTGTTGGCGCGGGCGTCAATACAGGTGCACTCTACATATTCACGAGATGGCTCGGCCTGCCGCTGGTGGCGGCGTCTGCCATCGCAGTCGAACTAGCGATCATCGGCAATTACTACCTGAATGCGCGATGGACCTTCGCCAGCAGCGTGGCATCCGTCAGGCGGCTAGCGAAGTTCAACCTCGCGTCACTGTTCGGCCTTGGTCTCAACGTAATGACTGTCTGGTTGCTAGCGCGCGTCGGGATCTATTTCCTCGCGGCCAACCTCTTTGGGATCACCGCCGGATTTGCCAGCAACTACGCTCTCAGCAGCATCTGGGTCTGGGGCCAGGTCTTATGCCTAAAGAACTTGTTGATGGCCTGTTGGTGGTCGTTTCGATTCTCGTTACAATTCAATCATTCCACGCGCTTTACCTAACGCTATATACCTGGGATCGACCGAGGACGGACGCCCGGGCTCCCGATACATTCAGTCAGCCGAGGTTGTCATTCACGGTCATGCTTCCTGCGCGCCACGAGGAAGCGGTGATACAGGCCACGATCGGGCGCGTCGCTCAGGCGAATTACCCCGCGGAGCTAATCCAGGTTCTTGTGATCTGTTCCGCTGATGATGTCGGAACCATTGACAAGGCCGAAGAGAAGCTCGATGAGCTGCGCCGAGAGAGCGCGGTCAACGCGTCCATCGTGGTGTTCGAGGACGGTCCAGTCAACAAACCGCATGGTTTGAATTGCGGACTAACTATAGCGGGGGCAGATGTCGTCACCGTCTTCGACGCCGAGGACGATATCCACGCTGAGATCTTCAACGTCGTAAACACGATCATGCTGGAAGAGGAGGTCAAGGTCGTTCAGTCGGGCGTGCAGCTGATGGACTTTGACGCTAACTGGTATTCCTCGCTCAACGTCCTTGAGTACTTCTTCTGGTTCAAGAGCCGGCTGCACTACTACTCTCGCCTCGGCGCCATCCCGCTTGGCGGGAATACCGTATTTTTCGAGCGCGCTCTGATCTCGCGGCTTGGCGGCTGGGACGAGCAGAACCTCACGGAGGATGCCGAGATAGGACTCCGGCTGTCCGCCGCCGGCGAGCGAATACGAGTTGCCTATGACGATCGCTACGTAACAAAGGAGGAGACGCCTCCGACACTCGCGGCCTTCGTCCGTCAGCGCACCCGCTGGAGCCAGGGGTTCATGCAGACGCTCCGCAAGGGAACCTGGCGCGACCTGCCAACGCGCAGGCAGCGGTGGCTGGCGTGTTACACCCTGGGCTTTCCGCAGGCGCAGGCGCTGCTGGCGATCTACGTACCGGTCTCGTTGCTGATGATGCTCGTCTTTCGGACGCCAGTGCTGGTCGCGCTGATCTCCTACCTGCCCGTCGTCATGCTCATCGCCCACTTCCTGACCTCGGCGGTAGGCCTCTATGAATTCACTGACGCACATGGCCTGAAGGCATCTCCCAAGGAGGTGTTCCACATGGCGATTGCCTGGATTCCCTATCAGCTCGTCGTTTCTTACGCGGCGCTGAGGGCGGTAAGGCGCCAGATGAAGGGCGCCAGTGACTGGGAAAAGACGCAGCACATAGGCGCCCACCGGGTTGGCGTCTATGACCGGGCCGTCGAACAGGCGAGTGACAATGCAGCATAACCGGACTACGACGCTGCGGCGCGTGCCCAGCGGTCGTGAGATCGGCTCAGGCGCGGACGGCACCGCCCTGATCTACCGGCTTCCCGCGCTCGTCTGGCCCAAGTCACTGAGCCGGGTAGGAAAATACGCCCTGGCTTTTGCCCTAGTCAGCGGGCTCGTCACGCACGGGTATCACTTGTTCCAGTATCCGCTCTACAACACCGACGAGGGCATCTACATGGAGCGGGCCTGGGCGGTGATCCGCGAGAAGCGGCTGAGCCCCCAGACCTACGTCTATGACCACGCGCCCGCAGGCTGGCTGCTGTTTGCGATGTGGGTCTTCATATTGCCGGGACACTTCGTAACATTCGGCAATCCGGTCAACAGCGGCCGGGTGCTGGTGCTCATCATGCATGTGGCGAGCGTCTTCTTCTTGTTCGAGATCGCGCGCAGGCTCTCTGGCGGGCTGCTGGCGCCGGTCATAGCGACCTTCTTGTTCAATTTCTCGCCGCTGGCCATCTATTACCAGCGCATGGCGTTGCTCGACAACATCATGGTCTTCTGGGTGCTGCTGAGCATCTACCTGCTGCTGCGCAATGAGAGCAGGCTATTCACCGGGCTGTGGTCTGGCCTGACATTCGGGATATCGGTGATCACGAAGGAGAATGCGATATTCTTCGCGCCGACCATCTTCTATCTGTTGACCCGGCTCGCCAAGGGTGACCCAAACCGTAATTTCGCGATCATGCTGTGGCTCTTTGCCGCCAGTACGCCCATATTCATATACGTCCTCTACTCGACGCTGAAGGGCGAGCTCGTCCCTGCGGGTCTCGACTTCAGCCTGAAGCATTCGCCGCAAGGCCATGTTTCACTGCTTTACGAACTGTGGTTCCAGATCAACCGCAATCAGACCACGCTGTTCGCGCACGGTCCTGATGACTTCCTGTACAGCATATGGCTGCCGAAGGATAGCTTCCTGCTCGGTCTCGGTACCGCCGCGATGCTCTACAGCCTCCACCGGGGATTTCGCGACAAGGAGCGCAACCTTGGCCTGCTAGTCGCGGGAACTCTCGCATTCGAGATCGCGTTTTATCTGGCCAGGGGCAGCGTAATACTTGACTTCTACGTGATACCGCTGATCCCGATGTACGCACTGAATATTGGCCTAGTCGCGGCTTGGCTGCGGCAGCACTCGTCCTCGGAGGCGATTCGCAAGGTAGTGCCATCACTCGCGGTGTGCGTGGCGGCAGCGCTCATGTTCATCCCTGGTGGTGGGTATCTCATAGTCAACGGAGTTCACGACAACAGGCATCAACTCAAGCTAGCTGACGTCTACTATCTGCCGCTTACGTACTTGCAGCAGCAACAGATCGCGTGGATTCGTTCGCATGTACCGCCGAACGATAAGATCATCATGGACGATGATATCTGGGTGTCACTTCATGATATACGCCCGTACTATCCATACGCTCAGTCCCATTGGAACGGCGCTACTGATCCGCAGGTCAGGAACAAGATGTTCCACGCGGACTGGCGCAATATCGACTACATCGTGCTCTCCAATGGCATGGAGCAGGCAATGAACCTGAACAACACCAATGGGCAGGAGAGCTGGATGCTTGATGCGCTCAAATATCACTCGCAGAAAGTCTGGCAGGCCTCCCGTGGAGATGTGAGGCTCTATATCTATCGGGTAATAAAGTGATAAGGAGCCTGATATGACCGAGATGCCTCCCAAGGAAACGCCGCCGCGTGAGAATCGGTCTGCGCTTGAGCTCCTGCAGCACCAACTGCAGGAACATCAGCAGGAGCGGCTGGCCGAGCAGAGGCGGGAGCAGAGGCAGGAGCGGCTGCCCGAGCAGAAGCAGGAACAGCCGCAGGAGCAGGCACCCGGGCCCAAGCACGAGCAGAAGAAGAGCAAGCTCAACTGGAAGACGCTGCTCACGGTGGCCGTAGCGGTAGTGATCCTCTGGCAGCTCGCACACGTTTTTACTGGGGGCCACGGCAAGAGCACTGCTGGCGCGCCCAAGTCGTCTGCGCCGAGTTCGATCCCGAAGTCGACGCCGGCGCCGACGGTAACGCTCGGCGGGCACCGGGTCGCGGCTGGTGGCGGTCCGCTCGTCATACTGAACCCCGGCCTGGTGTCGCCTGGCGGCCATGTGGAGGTTATCGGCAGCGGCTTCGCGCCCAAGACCGGCGTCACCGTGTACTTGAAGACCGGCAAGTCAGCGAAGGTCGTCGCGCGCGGCCATACGTCGGGCAGCGGGATGGTGACTACTGGATTCGCCTTCCCGGCAGGGGGTACCGCGGCTAAGGCAACCGTCGTGGCCCAGGCGGGCGGCCGCCAAGCGTCCGCCTCGCTTGTCACTCCTGGCGGGATGGCCACCGCCAAGATCTATGGCAAGGCGGCCGGCAAGCCAGGGGACCACGTTACCGTCAACGCGAGCGGCTTCACCCCAGGTGAGAAGGTCAATGCCTACTGGGGCAGGGTCAACGGCACCCCGGCGGCCACGCTCACCGCGGGCAGCGCGGGAACGCTCAGCATGGCCAGCGTCCCGGTAGGAATCGCACCGGTCGGCCCAACCACACTCGTGCTGGTTGGCACGAAGAGCCATGCGACCGCGACCGCTCCGTACCAGATGCTTGGCCTGTATCCATCGGTCACCATGCATCCTTGGGCGGCCAAGGCCGGCAGTCCGGTCACGTTCACCGGCAGCGGGTTCGCGCCAAGCGAGCCGATACTGATCTACCTCGACGCGTCCGGGGGCACTCCGGCGCTGACCGCCACGGCCAGCAGCAACGGTACTTTCTCTGTCGGCTTCGTCATACCATTCGGGCTCAAGGGAACCCAGAGGCTGACCGCGGTCGGTTCGCAGAGCCGAACCTCGGTGACCTCAGGCCTGGACATCCTGCCCTACATGCCGAGCGCGCAGGCTAGCACCTATGACGCCCTGCCAGGCACCGCGCTGACCTTCTACGGCAAGGGCTTCGCTCCTAACGAGGTTGTGCTCGTGTACGCGAACGGCGGGCCAGGCCGCGGCGGCTCGCTCGTGTCGGCATTCCGTGTGAGCAGCAAGGGCAGCGCCGCGGACGTCGGGCACTACGTGGTCCCGAGCGGCACCGGACCAGGGCTCGGCTTCACCCTCGTGGGGAAGAAGAGCGGCGGCACGGCCCACGCGAAGGTCTCGGTCGGCGCCGCGCCGCAAGGAGTCACGGTCCCGCCGCAGAAGCCGTACGTACTGCCGCCGAGCCTAGGCGGCAAGCCGACCAGCCCGCCGACCAGCAAGGGCAAGCCGTCGGCAGGCACCCACTCAGGGTCGGCTAGCCCACATCCGTAGGAGTCCTCATGCGACAGATCTTCGGACCTCAGACGGAGCACGTCCTGGCGTTCCTCGCCGACCTGTGGCTGCTATCGCCGGAGCAGATGACCACGGTGACAGCGGCCTGGAAGCAGGCCAGCGAGCTTGAGCGCGCCGAGGCTTGGGCGGAGTTGCGTCGCATCGCCTCTGGTGAGGACTGGGATCAGATCCTGGCCGCGGCCTCGGTCGCGCGAAGGCAGGCGATGGACGCCGCTTACTTGCTGCACCAAGTCGAGTGGGAGTTCTGGGCGGCGGCGTGGGATGCCGCGGCGGCCGTAGCGGCGCAGGAGCGCATCGGCAGCGGCTACTACGTCCTTGCTCGCCCACTCATGACGGTAATGCCATCGCTGTCGGAAACCCACGCCGATGCCCGTGTGCCGGCTCAGCGGGAGAGGGCACGAGCGGCTGAAAAGCGCGGGGAGAGGAGATGAAGAGCCGGTTCCTGCAGCTGTTCGAGCGCTATCCGGACGCGATGGTCATCGTCGACCGCGCGGGACAGATCCATCAGGCGAACGGCCGGGCCGAGGCGCTCTTCGGCTACGGCCACGACAAGCTGCGCGGCGAATCGGTTCAGACTCTCTTCCCGGGGCAGTCGGTGACGCTGTCAGGCAGCCCGGGCCCTGGCGACGTTGCCGGTCATGCCGGTCAGCATCTTGATCTCGTCGGCAGCAGCAGCGACTTGCGGCAGTTTCCTGCTGACGTCAACGTGATTCCTATCCAGACCGAGCGGGGCACGGCGAGCGTCATGAGCATCAGGGACATCACCGAGGCTCAGCGTGCCCAGTTTGTACTTGACCTGGGCCTGAACTTCGAACAGGCCGCTGGCCGCGACCGGCAGGATCTGCTTGACCACCTCATTCGGGCGCAGGAAGAAGAGCGCGGCCGGATCGCTGCCGACATCCATGACGACACCATCCAGATGCTCGCCGCCGCCAACCTGCGGATACAGCAGCTCCGTAACGCGCTGAGCGCTCCGGACGAACATGACATTCTCGACCGGCTGCAGAGGACACTGAGCGTGGCCATGAGTCACTTGCGGCAGCTTATTTTCAACTTGAAGCCGCCCAATCTGGAGCATGGCGGCGTGGCCACGGCGCTTGCGGGTCTGCTTGACGACATGAAGTCGGACGTAGGGGTGTCCTATCAGGTCGATGACCGTTGCACCGCCCGCCTTGGCCATGCCGCGAAGGTGATCATCTACAGGTCTGCATCAGAAGCGCTAGCCAACGTGCGCAAACATGCCAGAGCGAGAAATGTTCACGTTAAGTTCCTTGCCGCCGCCGGCGGCTGCCTGGTCCGAGTCGTCGATGACGGTGTTGGCTACAACCCGGCGGAAGTCGAGCAGCGGCCTGGGCACGCGGGCCTGACCCTGATTCGCGAGCGGGCCGAAATCGCCGGAGGCTGGTCCAGGATCGAAAGCGCGCCGGGTAGCGGAACGACTGTGGAGTTCTGGATCCCGAACCACGGGCTGCCCGGGCAGTCGAAGGCCAGACGTGACCGGGTCGCGTGAGCGCGACGGACCAATACAGGTACTGATCGTCGAGGACCACCCGATCGTCGCCGAAGGCCTCGAATGTTTGCTGCGGAGCTACGACGATCTGACCGTGATCGCTATTGCCGCTTCCGTCGCTGACGCGATCCCCGCGATCGCAGGCAACTGCCCCGATGTAGCCGTGGTCGACTTCCACCTGCCCGATGGCACCGGCGCCGACGCCGCCGACAGCATCAGGGCTCGCTGCCGGGGCGTCGCGATCGTGTTCCTCACAGCCGATGACAGCGACGAACGTCTCCTGCAGGCCATCGAGTCCGGTGCCAGCGGCTACTTGCTCAAGTCCGTGACCGGCGCTGAGATCGTCCAGTCGATCCGCGCCGCCGCCGCCGGCGAGACGCTCATCCCGGCCGGCGCGATTGCCACTGCTCTCGCCGAGCGCGCCAAGATCGCGCGTGAGCAGTCCAGGCATGCGCAGCTGCTAGCCAGCCTGACTCCGCGTGAAAGAGAGATCCTGGCGCTAATGATCGACGGCGCCGACAACAGGGCGATCGCCGAGCACCTGCACATCAGCTACGCCACGGTGCGAACGCATGTCAGGTCGATCCTCACCAAACTAGAGGCGCGCTCACAGCTCGACGCTGTGACCAAAGCCATACAGATAGGATTTAGGCGATAATACGGTCTTCGACTACTGTCGGACTCGTTACCAGTTATGATGTGATACTCTCTACGAACACAGATAGTCATCCATCCCCAACGTACAGTGACCTTCGCGTTCTACGAGGCCATGACGCGACCCGTCCGCCTACCCCGCCTGTCTGGCGCTCTACCTCAATTGAGGTAGCGCGGACTCCGCCACCTGGCGGAGGCTGAATCCGTTCGCTAGTACGGCGACTTCGACGCGGGTTCTTCCTAGGCTTCTTGACACAGCACAGCGCTCAAGGGTGTCGGCTACCCCATGCCTGCTCCCGAGAGCGACCGGTTCGAAGCTTCTCGGCAGCGCTCTCCCCCTATTCCCCTCGCGAGCGTGCCGGACCTGAGATCACAAACACTCTGCGAACCGAAAGTCCCCCGACACAACCCCCCTGGAGTTCGGATGAAATTCGGGTCGAATCTCGCCCGTATGCTCGGAAAAGCCCCCCCGATCTCGCGACTGCGACCTCCCGCGACCTGGCGCGTGGCCGCCGCCGTCCTGGCGGCTGTCGTAGTAGCTGGGGCCTTGCTGCTGCACGTGCTCAGCCCCGGCCCAAGTCCAGCGACATCAGCGGCGGCCGCCGACGCGTCGGCAGCCTTCGTCGGCAGCGGTGACGCGGGGATACAGCTCCATGTCTCTGGCAACCAGCTAGTCAACGCGCTCGGCCAGCGCACCGTGCTGCACGGCGTTGACCGCTCGGGCACGGAGTTCATGTGCGCACACGGTGTCGGGATCTTCGATGGCCCGAATAGCCCGGCGTCAATCCGTGCGATGAAGAACCAGGGGATCAACGCGGTCCGGGTCCCGCTGAACGAGGCTTGCTGGAACGGCGAGTCGTACGTCAAGAAGGCCTACGAGGGCGCCAAGTACAGGGCCGCGGTCACCGCTTACGTGAACCGCCTGAACGCGGCCGGCATCGTCGCGATCGTCGACCTGCACTGGACCGACGGGCTGTACCCGGGCGCCGCGTCCGCCTGCATGTCCGCGCAGGCGGTCTGCCAGAAGCCGATGCCAGACGCGGCACAGGCAGTGCCGTTCTGGAAGTCAGTGGCCCGCACGTTCAAGGGCAACGACGCCGTCATCTTCGACCTGTTCAACGAGCCCTACCCAGAGCAGGCAGACCACAACGTCGAGTCTGAAGGCTGGCGGTGCTGGCTGCACGGTGGCAGCGACTGCGTCGGCATCCCCTATCAGGTAGCCGGCATGCAGACCATGGTGAACGCGGTCCGCTCGACCGGTGCGACCAACGTCCTCATGCTTGGCGGCCTCGAATGGTCCAACGACCTGAGCCACTGGCTGGCCTACGAGCCCGTGGATCCTGACCACGACCTGGCAGCATCCTGGCATTCTTACAACTTCAACGCCTGCAGCACCAAGGCATGCTGGACGCAGCAGATCGCTCCGGTGATCGCGAAGGTGCCGCTCATCGCGGGCGAGATCGGCGAGAACGACTGCGCCGGTGCCTACATCAACCGCCTGACCACGTGGATGGACTCCGAGTCCGCCAGCTATCTCGCCTGGACCTGGAACTCGGACTTCAACTGCAACAGCGGCCCTGGGCTGATCACGAACTACAACGGTCAGGCAACCAAGTTCGGCGCGGCCTACGAAGCCCACCTGCACGCGGCGACTCTGGCTGCCAAGCAGTCGGCGTCCAGGAGCTGATCGAGCAGCAATCCTCGCTGGGCAGTGGCGGCCTTCCCCCCAGGCCAGCCACCACCCAGCGACCCAGACCGGGGCAGTGACGGCCTCCCCCCAGGCCAGTCACTGCCCCGGTTGTTCGCGCGCGGTAGCAGGCTCGGCCTGATCGCTCGGTGATTCCGCTGGCAAGGTCGCCCGGCGCCGGATCGATGTGAGGCTCTCCTGCAGTGCCTGCCAGACCGCCGCCAAGCTGGTGGAGGCTGGCAAGTCGCCGGGTATCGTGCCGCCAGGTCCGGCCTGATCCGCGAGCGCATCGAGCGCGGCCCGCCCCGCCTCGATGGTGATCGGATCGGTTGCCTCGATGGTGACACGATCCTGCGCCACATGGATAACCATCTGCCGTCGGCCGGCCTCTTCTGGTTGCTCGTCGGTCGTGCCTGTGACATCCACGGTGCGCAGGGCTTCCTTAGCCTTGTCGAGATCGATGCCAAGCGTCGCGAGCGCCCGGGCGGCGGCTGTATCGGCGTCGGCCAGGGCGGCGAGCAGCAGATGGTGCGACCCCACCGGCTGCGCGCCTGCGAGCCTGGTGGCCTCGCTGAGCGTGGCATCCGCGGCCGGCGTGGCGCTGAGCACCGCCTGCTCATAGGCCGGGGCCGCCTCGCCAAGCTGGGACGCTGAGTGTCGCCGCAGCCACCGCCTGACCCTTGTCAACTCGGCGGGAGCGGAAGGCAGTACGTCGAGCACGGCCGTGCGGATCGTCAGGAGATCGGCGTGCTGCCTGAGCACCTGGGCGCCGACGCCTTCGCCCTCTCGCAGCACGCCGAGCAGGACGTGCTCGGTATCGATGTAGTTGTGGCGCAGTTGCAGCGCCTCGCGAAGGGCGAGTTCGAGAGTCTTCTTCGCTCGCGGCGTGAACGGGATATGCCCGCTTAGGTCGTGCTTGCCGAGTCGCACGATGGACGTGACCTGGTGCCTGGCTCCATCGAGCGACATGCCGAAGTCGACCAGGACGCGGGACGCGAGCCCGTCACGCTCGCCGATCAGTCCCAGCAGGATGTGCTCGGTGCCGATGTAGTTGTGCCGGAGCTTGCGTGCTTCTTCCTGGGCGAGGACGACGACGTGCCTGGCGTGAGGTGTGAATCGCTCAAACATGAGAGCCAGCGTGAACCACTGCTCTAACCTAGTCAATACCATGCTATTAATAGGGTCATGGAATGGGAAGATCGACTCGATGACTGGGAACTCGAGCTAGAACTCAACGCCAAGATCGAAGGCTCCGACTGGGTGACGCTGGAACGCGCGGCCGCGGGCACGGGCGTCTCCCGAGCCGCCTTGCGGAACTGGTATAGATCAGGGCAGATACCGTCCCGGCTGGTGGACGGGCCGCACGGTCCGCAGCGGCTGGTGCCGCTTGACCTCGTGGCGGCGCGCGCCGAAGCATCGCCAAGGCTTCGCCGAACGGCCGAGCGCCGCCTTGCTGACGAAGCCCAGCTTGAGCTGCTCAGGCACCGAGTCGATCAGCTTGAGCTCCGGCTGGCCGCCCTGGAGCATCGGCAGGAGCAACGGCAGGAGCAGCGGCCGCGCACTAAGTGAGCCCCTTGGGTCGCGCAGCCTAGTCGTTGCGGGCCATCTGAGCGCCGCGTAGCTCGGCGTACATCTCCCACGGCGCGCGCGGCAGCACGTGGCCGGTTTCGAGCAGTGATTTGAGGTTGGCGCATACGGCCGGCCAGCCGGCCGAAACCGCCTCGAGTGCCTCGCCGTCGGCGAGATTCTCGTGCGTCACTGTGAGCCGGACGATCTCGTGGAATGGCTCGATGTCGAAGGTCACCTTCGACGGTCCTGCTGGTGGAACTTCGCCGGGTGCGTCGAATGTCATCGCCAGCCGACGTGGCGGCACGGACTCGAGCACGGTCCCGACCACGTCGGCGATGCCAGAACCGTCAACCCGCAGGTGCTCCCAGTCCGAGCCCGCCTGCCAGTCGGAGACATTGCTGTGGCCCCAGTACTGGCCGGTCAGGTCCGCGTCGGTGAGCGCTTCCCACACTCGCTGCGCCGAGCTCTCGATGTAGGTGACGTATACGTAATTCGGCCGGTTGGTCATGATGTCCTCCTCTGCCCGGTGCTTGACGGCGCTCAGCGTCCGCAGCCGGGGGCGCTCGAACTTGTCGATCCAGCGTTCGGTGATGGTCCAGAGCGGGACGGGATTGAGGTAATGCAGCTTCTCCCGGCCCCGGCGCACTGTCGTGATGAGGTTCGCTGACTCGAGCACGCCCAGGTGCTGGGTCGCCGACTGGCGCGCCATCGCGAGCGGTTCGCAGAGCTCACCTAGCGTCTGGCCGTTGCGTTCGCGAAGCCGGTCGAGCAACGCTCGCCTTGTCGCATCGGCCAGGGCTCGGAAGACCACGTCGTCATCGCCCACCAGCCCAATATGCAGGTAGCTACCTGCATATGTCAAGCCGGAGTCGGCCGGGCGGCCGGCGGACCGGCCTGGCGCTGGGCGCAGTCAGGCTCGGCACGCCGCCTCGACGGTCGGATGGATCGGCACGATCGCGTCGAGTTCAAGCAGGACCAGGACCCGCCGCACCCGGGCCGACGCGACGGCGGCTCGCAGTTCCGCGCCGCACTCGGCTGCGCGCCTCTGCGCTACGACGAGCATGCGAGCGCCGGACGCATCGCAGAAGGTGGTGTGCGTCATGTCGGCTACCACGACGCTGGCACCGCTATCGCAGGCGGACGCGAGTTCTGTGGCAAGCCGTCCGGCGTTGGCGATATCGATTTCGTCAGGCATCCTTACAATTGCTGCCCGAGATTCCTTCGAGGCCGGATAGCGGTCGTCCACGGCCGCTAGCTCCGGCGGACTTCGGGTCTCGACATCTGCGCCACGTTCCTATGAGCCGGGCCGTGTCGGGTGCCTGACCTGGGACTACAGAGGAGACGACAACGGCTGTGCTGGGTATCGCATCGAGGGCGAACTTGCCGACAGTTCTACCGGTTCAGCAGTTTACCGGCAATTTTACGGCCTACTTGAATAGACCGTATGAGATCCTGCTACTTTCGCGACTGCGATCCGAATCGACGGGCGGTTGTGATAGGGCAATCAATCGGTCGTTCAGGTATGCGATACACCTGAGCCGCGAAAGGACCGGTGAGGAATGCCTGACTTCGGGGTGGGCAGCTGGCCCTACCGTCGCGCCAGGATCGACCCCGAGCGGCTCGCGATGCGTCAGGGCGACAGGGAGCTGAGCTACCGCGTTCTGGCCGATCGCGTCGATCTCCTCGCAGGCGCGATGCACGCGGCCGGTCTGCGGCGCGGTGACCGGGTCGCCTACCTGGCTGCCAACAGCATGGCCGGCTTCGAAGCGTTCTTCGCGGCAGGTCGGCTCGGCGCGATCTTCGCGCCGCTGAACGCCCGCCTGACGACACCGGAACTCTCCTACCTCGTCGGCGATTGCGAACCCAAGCTGCTCATTCACGACAGCGAGCACGCACATCACGTCCCCGAGCTGGCCGGTCCCAACTCGTCGATCTCACAAGTGATCGCGCTCGGCAGCGAACGCGCCGGCGGATACGAGCCCCTACTTCGAGCAGGCAGCGAACCACCAGAAGAAAATGTCGGGCTCGACGATGACGCGGTGATCCTCTACACCAGCGGTACCACGGGCAAGCCCAAAGGCGCCGTGCTCACCCACGGCAACCTGACGTTCAACACGATGAACCAGCTCGCTCACGCCGACGTGCTCGGCACCGACACCGCCTTGTGCTTCGCCCCGCTGTTTCACGTCACCGGGCTTGGCCAGGTCAGCCTGCCGACTTTCTTCAAGGGCGGCTGCGTCGTCGTGCTGCCGCGCTTCGATCCCGCCGTCGTGCTCGACGCGATCTCATCGCTGCGGATCACGTCGTTCTCCGCGGTACCGACGATGCTGCGGATGCTCTGCGACCACCCGGCGTTCGCTGGAACCGACCTAAGCTCGCTCCGGTACGTCATATACGGCGGCTCTATGGTCATCGAACGCGTCGCCGTCGCCTGGCAGCGGCGCGGGGTCGTGCTGCTCCAGGGATACGGGATGACCGAGGCCTCGCCCGGGGTGTACATGGCGGTGCCAGATGGCGCGGCCGAGCGGCCGACATCGATCGGAAGCCCGCACTTCTTCACCGACGTCTCGCTGCGCCCGCTGTCCGACCGCGGTCAGGACGCACAGTCCGGCGAACTCCTCGTCCGCGGACCCCACGTGTTCCGCGGCTACTGGAACCGCCCGGCCGACACCGAGCAGGCGCTCAGCGACGGCTGGTTTCACTCGGGCGATGTCGTGCGCGTGGATTCCAGCGGATGGGCCTATGTAGTCGACCGGATCAAGGACATGATCATTTCGGGCGGCGAAAATATCTACCCGGCTGAGGTCGAGTCCGAACTGAACCGTTTGCCTGGCGTAGTCGAAAGCGCCGTCATCGCCGTCCCCGACGAGCAGTGGGGCGAAGTCGGCTTGGCCTTCATCGTCGCCGCCGATGGGACCGAGTGGGACGCCGCGACCCTGCGCGAGGCACTCACCGGGCGGCTTGCCGCTTACAAGATCCCCAAGCACGTTCGCGTCGTGATGACCCTGCCGAAGACCGCGACCGGCAAAGTCCGCAAGCAAGACCTCCGCTCGGCCGCCGACCTCTAAGAACCGTGCATAACGCGGGCGGTAGCGGGGTAGCGGGGTGACTGTTCAATAGCGACATGGGAGATAGCGCCATGAACAGTCCTCAACTAATCAGTCGTGGACGCGGCATAGGTGGCCTGCTGATGCTGCTCGGAGCCTGGGGAGCCGTGATCCCGTTCGTCGGACCGTACTTCGGCTACGCGTTCACGCCCGACAAGACCTGGGCGTATACCTCGGGTCGGCTCTGGCTATCGATAGTGCCAGGCGCGGCCGCGTTCCTTGGCGGGCTACTTGTGCTCGCGTCCGACAGCATGGCGGTGTTCGGGGCATTCCTCGCGGTGCTTGGTGGCGCGTGGTTCGTCCTCGGTCAGTCGATCGTCGCCGAAGCCTTCAGCGGCAGCTCGATTTCCAGCGGGTCAGCGGTAGCCGCCGGCGGTTCGGACTTCGGCCCAGCCACCATGAAGTTCCTTGAAGGGCTTGGGTTCTTCTACGGCCTCGGAGTGGTGATCGTGTTCTTCGCCGCGCTCGCCATTGGCCGGGCGATCTCAGCCAGGCGATCCGCCCGGGTTTACGCCGGCGGACCTACCGTACCCGCGGACGCTGAGGACGTCTTCCACCCGGCCTACTGAGTCTGGCGTGGGCTCACAGCCTTTACATCGCCGGCGGCGGACCGCGCCGGTGCCTTCAGCGTCGCGGTGAGCAAGCACATCGCACAGCGTCGCGGTGAGCAAGCACAATCGCACCGGCCGGGCCAGGGCTGGTGAAGGTCTACGCCACCGAGGCCGCTGCGGCTTAGCGTGGCTGCCACGGGGCCGCGAGCCTCGGTGGCTCGTATCTGGCGCGGCGGCCCGTGTGCAGGAAGCCGAGCTGGCCGTAGGTCGCGATGGCGCCTGGGTTGTTGACGTTGACGTGCAGCATCGCCTGAGTCTGACCGTCGGCCAGCATTCGCCTGAGCACCTCTACGATCAACGCGCTGGCGACTGCCTGCCGTCGAGCGGCGGGTACCACGCCGACCTGAACGATCCAGCCACCGTCGGCTCCAGCAACGAAGCCGACGTCGGCTCCGGCGACGGACGCGAGCAGGGTCCAGTCGGCGCGGAAGTCATCGTCGTCGCTGATCCATTTGATCCACTCGGTTGCCGACCAGGCTGGAAAGCCCGGTCGATCGATGAACGCCGCCTCGTAGACGGCGAAGAACCGCTCGGCGACCGACGCGCTCCACTCTGTGTAGACCACGTCCGCCCGCATCGTCGCAACGGGTAGCCCGTCGGCCAGTTGGCAGGTCATGAGATCCTCGGCGAAAACGCACACCAGGCCGCGGCTGCGATACAGCGCGTCGGCCCCGCCGCACCCTGACTCGGTCTCTACCCGGACCGTGACACCGGCGCCAGCGCCGTCCAGAGCGAAGTCGAGCAGCCGCCCGCCGATTCCTCGGCGTCGCTCATCAGGGTCGACCTGGCCGACGACGACCGCGCACCGCTCGCCGCCCGAGCTGACGTAGCGCCACGCGCAGGCACCGATCAGCCGGTCGGCGTCGAGGACCGCGAGCGAGTCTTCGACGCCATCGATGAACCAGCGGCGAAGCAGCAATTCGTCGTCGGCGAACGCTGACCCGCCATCGCGCTCCAGTGCTCGTGCGTACAACCTGGTCAATCCAGGCAGGTCACAGGCGGTCAGCCGACGCCAGCTAAGGCCGGGCGCCGACCGGTCAGCCCCAACGTCCGTCATCAGCACCCGCGTAGTATGTCCGCCCGCCGTTTCGCTGCCAACCGATTAATCGCCTCCGCCCGGACCCGATGGAGTCGGGCCTCCCCCGGTCCGGCTAACTACGCCGACGCGATGGATTCGGGGTTTCATCGGGTCCGGGCCAGCCCGCCGGCGCGATGGATTCGGGTATCCATCATGGAAAACGGGTGTGAATTCGGGGATCCATCGGGTCGACGGACAGCTAGGTCGCGATGGATTCGGGCATTCATCGCAGCGGGCGGGCCTGCTGGATTCCGCCGAGCGCGCTGAACCCGACCTCGCCGTGGACGTTCGCGGTGGCGAGCCTGGTGGTGGCCGGATGCGGAGTTGTTCTCGGCTTGCCCTTAGGCCTCCGGCCGGGACGCTTGTGGCTTTTGTAAAAACGGCAGCCCGGGGGGATCTGGTCAGTTGCCAGGATGCGGGTGCCTGGCCGGGCGCCTTAAGTTCGCCTCGTCGCGTCTGTAAGCCACGCGCGTCTTCCGCCGGACGAATCACCAGCCGGAGGACAAGCCCGAAGGGAGCGGACATGCCGTACATCAGGGTTGGCCAGGAGAACTCGGGGCCAATCGAGCTGTACTACGAAGATCATGGATCCGGACCCCCTGTAGTCCTGATCCACGGCTACCCGCTCAGCGGCCGTGCGTGGGACAAGCAACTTTCCGCGCTGCTTGCGACCGGCTACCGGGTAATCACCTACGACCGGCGTGGGTTCGGCAAGTCGAGCCAGCCGACGTCTGGCTACGACTACGACACCTTCGCCGCCGACCTCAACGCGCTGATCGAGACGCTCGATCTGCGCGAGACCATGCTGGTCGGCCACTCAATGGGTACCGGCGAGGTGACCCGCTACCTGGGCACCTACGGCTCGACGCGGGTCGTCAAGGCGTGCTTGATGTCGCCGATCCCGCCGTTCCTGCTCAAGACCGACGACAACCAGGAAGGGCTGCCCGGCAGCCTCTTCGACGGGTTCATCCATGAAGCCGAGATGGACGGTCCGGCCTGGCTAAAAAGATTTCTCGACAACTTTTTCAACTACGACCTGCTCGGTGGCTCGCTGGTCAGCGAGCCGGCCTACGACTCGGCGTGGAACGTGGCTTTGGAGGCATCGGCCACCGCGACGGTCTCTTGCATATCAACATGGGAGACCGATTTCCGCGGCGACTTGCCGAAGATCGACATCCCGGTCCTAGTCGTGCAAGGTGACGCGGACCGGATACTGCCGCTACCGAACACCGGCAAACGGTTGCCAGCGCTCATCAGTGACTGCGAGCTCAGCGTGATCGTCGGCGGCCCGCACGCCATCTCCTGGACTCACGCCGACCAGGTCAACCAGTCCCTAGTCAGCTTCATCAAGTAAGGCGTCGGCGGCGTCGGCCGCCTCCACGTCATCGCCAGAGATTCCGAGCAGGTACAAGATCGCATCCAGGTGCGGAACGCTCACAGACGTGTCGGCAGCGGTCCTGACCGCCGGCTTGGCGTTGAACGCGATCCCTAGTCCCGCGGCCGCGATCATGTCGATGTCGTTCGCGCCGTCACCGACAGCTACGGTCTGGATCAGCGGCACGCCAGCTTGGTCGGCGAACTGCCTGAGCATCCGTTCCTTACCTGGCCGGTCGATGAGCTGCCCGGTGATCCGGCCGGTGAGCCTGCCGTCGGCGATCTCCAGGGTGTTCGCAGCGGCGTAGTCCAGCTCGAGCTCGGCGGTCAGCCAGTCAGTTACCTGGGTGAACCCCCCGCTCACCACGCCGCAGCGGTAGCCAAGCCGGTTCAGCGTCCTGACCAGTGTCCTCGCGCCCGGCGCCAGGCAGAGCTTGTCGAGCAGGGCGGCAAGCACCGAGGCGTCTAGGCCGGCGAGCAAGGCGACCCGCTTTCGCAGCGCGTCGGCGAAGTTGAGATCGCCGCGCATCGCCGCCTCCGTCAGCGCCGCGCACTCGGCCGTCTTGCCCGCCTGTTCGGCCAGCATGTCGATAACCTCGCCGGTCAGCAACGTGGAGTCGACGTCCATTACGACCAGTCGCATCGCCCGCCGGTGCAAGCCACCGCGCTGAACGGCGACGTCCACGCCCAGCGCGGCCGACTCCCTGGCGAGTACGGTGCGCAAGCCGTCGGGGTTGGCACCGGACACGTCGAACTCGATGCAGGTCACCGGGCGTCTAGCCAGCCTGCCGATCCTGTCGATGTTCGCGCCGCTCGCGGCGATCCGCCCGGCGATGGCGGCTACCACCGGCGGAGTGAGCGGGTTGCCGAGCACCGTGACGTGCAGTCGCCCGCTCGGTTTCGGCGCCTGCTCGCCCGAGCCCATCGTGATCTCGGCCTCCATCGCGAGGTCGGCGGCGAGCGCGGTCACCTGCCGATGAATCGCCGTCAGGTCGGGTTCCGGCCCGCAGGACAGCAGTACGCCGAGTATGAGCCGGCCACGGATCACGACCTGCTCGACGTCGAGCACGGCCAGATCGTGCGCGGCAAGCTCGGAGAACAATCTCGACGTGACACCCGGCCGATCGCGGCCGGTCAGCGTGACGAGCAGGGTGACTTGAGATCCCGACATAACGATGCCAACGCTACCGCTACGATCCAGCGCCGCCGTCAGGACGACCATGTCAGGGTCGCGCGTTACGTGTGTTGGCGTGTGTTGTCACGGGGAAGTCACCGGCGCGTTGCCAGTCTTTCCGGCATGCGAGACAAGCTCTATCAAGGCAACGGTCAGCAATCGCGAAGGCCGGCCGACTCATTCGACGCGTTCTGTCGCCACTACCTGCCCATACTCGAGCGATATCTGGTCTGCCAGGCTCTGGACAGCCGCTGGACGTCGGAGATCGCGCGGGACGCCATGATCGCGGCGCGCGGGCGGTGGGGTGCGTTACTGACGACGGGGCGTCCTGACTGCTGGCTGTTCGAGGTGGCGACGCGCGAACTCAGGCGGCTCGAGGCGCAGGCCGCAAGCCGGTGCCTGGCCAGGGGTGACGACGGCGGCGTCGGCGATTTGCGGATCGAGGCGGGCGCGGATAGCTGGGTCTGCGATCAACTCGACGTGATCCGTGCGGTCAGGTCGCTGCCGCGCCGCCAGGCCGAAGTCGTCGGCTTGCACTATCTGGTTGGCTACCCGATCCCTGATGCGGCGCGGATACTCGGCATCTGCGCCAGGACAGCCAGCACGCAGCTTGACCGTGGCCTGTCGAGCCTGGCTCAGCGGGCCAGCCACAGCCTGGACGCACTCGGTCCGGCTGTCGTGGTGACCGAGACCAATCTGCGAGTCGCCGGCGCCACCATCGGCCAGATGCCGCCCGATGACCTGAACTGTCGGCTTCGTGGGCTCGATCAGCGACGGCGATCGCAGACAGGGCTTGCCGAGCTCAGGCGGCAGACTGAGCTCGACTCGGCCGAACTTGAGCGTGCGGCCTACCTGCTAGCCGGCAAGTACCGGGACGAGGGCGATCTGGTAGCCGCGGCCCGGTGGTATCGGATGGCCGCCGCCAGGGACTTTTCCGATGCCTCGCTCGAGCTCGCCAAAGTGCTCGACCGGCTGGCGCGAGCGGCTGGTCAAGCCGACCTGGGAATCACCGGCGACGTGACCGACTTGCTCAGCGAAGCCACCAAGTGGTACGGCAACGCCTTCGCGGCGGGTCACCTGGAGTCGGTGGAACTTGGTGAGGCCTGCCTGGCCTGAGGCGGTTGAGCGTGGCCCAGCCGACTGGCTGGGCCACGCTTGAACACGATCGCAGGTCAGCGCTCTGGGTCGATGCCGTGGAAGGCCGGCACTCGCACGGTCCTGTGACCCGGCTTACCGCCGATAATCAGCCGCCGGAGCGAGACGTCGTTATGCGTATTCGTCTCGTGCAGCACGCGTTCTGGGTTGGCGATGATTTCGATGTAATAGGTGCCGTTCGGAAGATTGGTGATGTTGAACGCCTGCTCAGAAAGGAACTGGAAGTACGTGTCGCCCCAGCCGACCGGCAGCATTTCCTGCACCCAGAGCGCGCTCTGCGAGCCGCAGGCGCCAGTCAGGCCGATGAACGACGTCTGCCAGGCCGCGTGCGGCAGCACGAGGTCGACCGGATCGGTAGGAGCGATGCAGAAGCCCACCTTGCGGCTGCGTGCTACCAGGGACTTGTTCGAGTGCAGCAACCTGTACTGCGCGAATTGCTGGAAGTGCCACTCGTTTTCGCCTTTGCCGCTGTCGAAGCCCATCGTCCCGGCTCTGGTGCGGCCGACAACCTTACCGTCATGCCAGAAATACTGATATGCCTGCATCGTGCGCGAGCCGTTGTGCCTGAAGCCCTCAACGTCGAGTCTGGCGTTCTCGCCGATCCACACGGTGGCGCCGAAATTCAGGAAGGCAACGGCGGGCTGATTCTTGGGCTTGATGTTGGACACGTTGATACCCCACGAAGGCAGTGGCACCAGGTCGGGCAGGTCAGCCTTCGGCGGTGACGACATCGCTGGCGCGGCCGGCAGCTTGGGCAGCGCCCTTGCGCGCTTCGCGCGGGGTGGCAAGCAGAACGGGCCGCAGCCGTTCGTACCCTTGACCACGCGGACATGCACAACCGCGGTGGCGTCGGCTTTGCTGACATCGAGCAGCTTGCGCCAGGCGCGGATGATATTAACGGTGACCTTGTAATGGCCGCGCTTGAGCCGCAGGTTGATGCCGCCGAAGAAACCTCCGCCGATCGGGTCGGTGGCCCACCCGCGCTGCAGCCCGAGCGTCATTCCAAGCTCAAACGGGTCCGACGAGCACTGTTGCGGGAACGGCGAACTCATCGGTGTGCGCGGGCCGGTCCGTTGCGGGTTGCCATTTGGACAGAACGGGATGATCCGCGATGCGACGGTCTTGCCATGGCTGTTCCGCACGGTCATGCGCATGAAGCGGGCCAGGCCGTCCCACCCGGCGATCAGCCACTTTGGCAGCGGGCGCACGACCGTAGCGCCGCGGGAGTGGATGATCTCGGTCATCGTCAGCGGCTTGCCGTAACTGGTTCGCTGCACCTGGAATTCAAGCTTGGAGCCGAAAGCCGCGACGTAGACGCCTGGGTCCAGGAACACGAAGTTGCCGAACTGCTGCACCTGGATGTAATTCTGGGCGACCACCAGCTTGATGGTCGGCCCCACGGGTACCGGCTTCGGCTGAGCCGTCGCCAGCCCGGCGGGCAGCGACGCGACCATGGCGAGCCCGGCCGCCGCCGCAGCCCACCTGAGCTGCGATTTCGAAAGCATCACACGATCTCCTTTTGTATGTTTCGCGCATGCCGATCAGGACCGCGCAGCCCTGTTCGATACTCAGACGCGATGAAGAGACCAAACGTTGCTCTTTGACTTAAAAGAAATGGCGACCGGGTTCCGCGGATCGGCGCCGGCACCGGCTTATTTCGGCGGCCTGCCCGCGGCCGGCCGAAGCGGGGCGATGGGCTCTTGGGCCTTGCGGCGGGGTCCTGACCACAACGCGGGCACCACGTCGATAGCTGCGGCGATCGCGTAAGCGGCCGCCTCGTAGTTGACCCGCCAGCCGACGAAGTCCGGCCAGGCCAGCGTCGGGTCGCGCTCGATCGGGAAGTCGACCTTCCGCAAGGTGGCGACGCCTTGCAGGAAGTCGTCGTACGGCAGCGCGATGCCCTCAGCCGAATCTGGCGAGTCAGGCACCTTGAGGTTCATCGCCGCCGCGATCTCACGGAAGCATTCGAAGCCGCTGCGCAGGCACAGCCTGGCCGGGACCGTCGGCGCCGCATCCGGCGAGAGCACAAGATAAAGCGCCGCGGAATCGAGCACAGAGAGCAGCGCGATCACCCATGACGACAATGGGCGCGGTGACCGGAACCTGACGAGCGGCAGGTAGGTGGTATGGCTCTCGGCGACGTCCGCGGCGAATCGTTCCCAGAGCGCGTAGAGATCGGGCAAGGTGTTTACCGTAGAACTGCCAGAGCCAAGCGCGTAATGGGTACGCGCGAGCAGTTCAGGACCCCAGGACGGCACCCCGGCACGCGCGTTCAGCAAGGCGACTTCGGTCTCGCGGCGGTTGAATGCCGAGTACAAGGTTGGCAGGTAGGCGATCTGCAAGGTGATCGTCACGATGCCGGTCAGCGAGGCCATGTCCAGGATCGTGCGAGCGAGCGCGCCATGCACCTGCACCGACCCGGTCTCCCAAAGCGCTGGACCCGCCGTCGTGAAGGCCTTAGTGATGCCAGCGTTCAAGACCGGCCAGAGCAGCAGCGTGTAGCCGACAAAGAAGATCGCCAGCCATCCGAGCAGCTGAACGAGCAAGATCACAGGAGCCTGGGCAGCGAGCATACGATCACGCCGCTTATAGCTCGCGATCGGTGCCACCGCCGTCCGGAACGCGCCGTTGACCAGCCGGTCCACCCATCTGGTCAGCGTGCTGCCGACAGGCCTGGGCACGATGATGGTTCCGATCACGCTCCAGCCACCGCTAATCACGAGCAGCGCGCCGACGACCGCGGCAAGAACGCGGCCCGCTAGTGGCACGACCAAGAGGACTCCAAGTAGAGGGCACCGGGATCGCCCCCCGGAGCCGAAGTGGTGACAGCGATCACGCGAGCCTATCGAGGGCTCGTTAGCTCGCCTGAGCCTCGTCCGCGCTGTTCACTTCCTGGACGAGCCAGCCGTTGCCGTCGGGGTCAGCGAACGAGAAGAACGAGCCGTAGCTGGCGCGCTGCGGGTCGAGCCCGGATACCTGGCCGCCGACCTCGAAGTGGAAGAACTCGCTGATGCTCGCGCCGCGCCCGGTGAGTTCGGCATGAGCGGCCTCGATATCCGACACGATCAGGTGCAAGCCCTGCACCGACCCGGCAGCCTGTTCGTTCCGCATGAGCGTGACCGAGCACGTCGACCCCGGCGGAGTTAGCTGTATGACGCGGAAGTCTTCGCCGGCCCGGTGGTCGACGTCGACATTGAACCCGGCTTTTTCGCTATAGAAGGCCTTAGCGCGGTCCATATCGGAAACCGGCAGGACCACGACCTCAAGTTTCCAATCCATACCGCAAGTCTGTCCGATCAAGGCTGGCGCGGCGGCATATCGCGCCAGCGTGGGTAGAGTTCAAGCGTGCCCGGAGAACCGATGCGGTATCGATCATCGGACGAAGACAGCGCGAGATGGCAGGATTTCCGGTTCCGGCCTGGCGATATCGTCATCAGCACACGTTCCAAGAGCGGAACGACCTGGATGCAGATGATCTGCGCCTTGCTCATCTTCCAGACACCCGAATTGCCGGCGCCGCTGGCCGAACTTTCGCCCTGGCTCGACTGGCTGATCACTCCACGCGATCAGGTGTTCGCCAAGCTGGAGAACCAAGCGCACCGGCGTTTCATCAAGACCCACACGCCACTGGACGGGATACCGCTCAGCCCGCTGGCGACCTACATCGTCGTCGGCCGGCATCCGCTCGACATGGCCGTCTCGCTGTACCACCAGGGCGACAACATCAACCGCGGCCGCCTGGCCGAACTGACGGGCGCCGAGCCCGCCCAGCCAGGACCCGGCCGCCCGGCCCGCCGGCCGCTGCGCGAGTGGCTGCTCCGGTGGATGGACTCCGATGATTCTCCAGCGGATCAACTAGACAGCCTGCCCGGCGTGATGTGGCACATATCGGACGCGTGGGTCCGTCGCGCCGATCCTGGCCTGACCGGGCCGACGGTGCTGCTCGTGCACTATGACGAACTATGCGCTGATCTTGAGTTCCAGATGCGCCAGCTTGCTGGCCTGCTCGGCATCAGCGTGGCCTCCGAGCTATGGCCCAGCCTGGCCGATGCCGCGACATTCGAGCACATGCGGGCTCAGGCGGCCAAGCAGGCGCCAGATCCGGCCGGTGTACTCAAGAACCCGGCCGCTTTTTTCCGCCGTGGCCGGTCGGGAGCGGCCGCCGAGATCCTGACTGACGACGAGATCGCCCGCTACTACAAGCGGGCGGCAGAGCTAGCGCCGCAGGAGGTACTCGACTGGCTCCATCGAAACGAGCCACATGGACCTGGTCGGACACACGAGGTCATGGCACGCTAGTGGGCGGGTAGAATATCGGCGCACCGGGACGCCATGGTCCGATTTCAGCTAGTCTGAGTGGCTCCCAGCCCTGCGGCGATGGCCGCTGGGCTTCCTCGCACCAGCGCAAACGTAAACGGGAGTTGGAATGCGCGTTCTGGTTCTTGGCGGCGACGGCTTCTGTGGCTGGCCGACATCGCTGTATTTGTCGGATCGCGGTCACGACGTCACCATCTTGGACAACCTCAGCCGTCGCAATATCGACAATGAGCTTGAGGTGCAATCGCTCACGCCCATCCGGCCGATCGGCGAGCGAGTGCGCGTCTGGGAGGAGGTCTCAGGCCGCAAACTCGGCTTCGTGAACCTGAACCTGGCGACCGAGTACGACCGGCTGGTCAGGGTTATCGAAGACCTGCGGCCAGAGGCGATCGTGCACTTCGCCGAGCAGCGCGCCGCGCCCTACTCGATGCGTTCGGTGAACGCCAAGCGCTACACCGTCGACAACAACGTCCGCGCGACGCACAACCTGCTCGTCGCCATGGTCTCGACCGGCAGCGATGCCGCGCTCGCCCATCTCGGCACCATGGGCGTCTACGGTTACGGCTGGTCCGGGAGCGCCCCGATTCCTGAGGGTTACCTGACCGTCAAGGTCCCCACGCCTGACGGCGACCTTGAGCGCGAGATCCTGCACCCAGCCAACCCCGGGTCCGTCTACCACATGACGAAGACCCTGGACCAGCTCATGTTCGCGTTCTACGCGAAGAACGATGGCCTGCGCATCACCGACCTGCACCAGGGCATCGTCTGGGGCACGCAGACCGACCAGACCAGCAAGGACGAGCGGCTGATCAACCGGTTCGACTACGACGGCGACTATGGCACCGTGCTGAACAGGTTCCTGATGCAAGCCGCGATCAGGCACCCGCTGACCGTTCACGGCAGCGGCGGCCAGACCCGCGCCTTCATTCACATCAGGGACACGGTCAGGTGTATCGAGATCGCGATCACCAACCCGCCGAAGTCAGGCTCTCAGCCGATGGTGCTCAACCAGATCACCGAGGTGCACCGGGTCGCTGACCTGGCCAAGATGGTCAGTGAGATCACCGGCGTCGAGGTAGCGAACCTGCCTAACCCGCGCCGGGAGGCCGACGAGAATGACCTGGTCGTGCTCAACGACCAGTTCCTCGCACTCGGCCTTAACCCGACCACGCTGTCGAGCGGCCTGCTTGAGGAAGTCACCCACGTCGCCGAAAAGTACAAGCACAGGGTCGACGTCACCAAGATCATCGCAAGGTCGGTCTGGCGCCAGGGCATGCAGACCTCAGAGGACCTGCTGACCGGGATCGACGACTAGTCCAGCCATCGGACCTAACAACCCGTCATCCTTCCGGGTGGCCTCGGGCAGCTCTGCGGGTTGCGACGGTTCCCGACCTGGAGCATGACCGGGCTTGGTGTCGCACGCGCTTTGGCTTCGCGGGGCTGGTCAGGTTGGGTACCGGTCGGGGTGGGTGGTGTAGGTGCGGCCGTGGGGTGCGGTCCAGGTGAAGGTGCCGGGCTGGGGCTGGGTGACGTGCCATCCGGGTGCCTGTTTGGTGCGGTGGTGCCTTCTGCAGAATGGTCCGCAATTGCATTCGCAGGTGCGGCCGCCGTCCTGGTAGTCAGGTAGCCGGGGCACGTTGCCGTGCCCCGGCCCCTTCAGAACCGGGCTTGCCCGTTTCCGGGCACCCGGCTCAAGCAAGCCGCTAGGGCGTTGCGGGTTGGGGTTGCGG
>DATNEK010000108.1:0-41700 GCA_035553055.1 Streptosporangiaceae bacterium
TGCGTGGGGTGCTTTGTCCCCGCACTAGCCGCTACTGGTGCCAGCGCACCGGCCATCGCGACGGCGGCTACCGCTGCCGCTGCGAAGAACCGCGTAGGCACTCGTGATGAGCGCATGAGTCTCCCTCGGTCAGGCCTCAGAAGATCCTGAGGCGTGGCGAACACTTACTACAGCGATTCGCCCACGCCGTGCGTTACAGACGCATTCGTTCCGATGATCACGGTGCTTCCCAGTTCCTCCGAGCTTGCGAGCTGCGGACGCAGGCCATGCTCGGCAAACGCGGCGGTCGCCAGCGTTACCTGCCGCTCGCTCGTCTCGATCAGCAGATGACCACCCGGCCTCAGCCAGGCTGGTGCTCCGGCGGCCACGCGCCGCAGCACGTCAAGCCCGTCCGGCCCGCCATCGAGCGCGACGGCGGCCTCGTGCAGGCGGGCCTCGGCCGGCAGCAGCGGCACTTCGCCGGACGGCACGTACGGCACGTTCGCGATCACGATGTCAACGCGAGCCCGCAGCGACTGCGGCAACGGCTCGTACAGATCGCCACGGTAGACCGTGCCGCTGCCAGCCAGGTTGCCGGTCGCGCACCGCACGGCCGCCTCGTCGATGTCGACAGCGTGCAACTGCGCGAGTGGCACGGCAGCGGCCAGCGCCATCCCCATGGCCCCCGACCCGCAGCACAGGTCGAGCGCCACCGCGTCAGGCTGGATCAGCCCCGCTGCCTGAGCGATCAGGAACTCGGTGCGGACCCGGGGAACGAACACGCCAGGTTCAACAGCGATCCGCAGCCCGCAGAACTGCGCCCACCCGAGCACGTGCTCAAGCGGCAACCCGGCCACCCGCTGGCTGACCATGGCGTCAAGCTCGGCCTGGTCGCTCGCGGTCTCAGCCAACAGCCGCGCCTCGTCCTCAGCGAACACACAACCGGCCGCCCGAAGCCGGACGACGATGTCACTCCCCACGCGATCAAGCACGGTATCTATGTCTAGCACGCCAAATCGGGTACGCAATATCGGCCTTTCATTGCCTGGCGCTAACTTATTACCGAAGAAAGGCACCCGCCGGGCGCTATCGGCAGGGAAACGTCCGCATAGGGTCGTCCACCTCCTGCCAGCCCGGGATGGCTTCATCTTTGCTTAGTCCATCTGAGTTCCTGAAGGCCGCCAGCTAAGCGGCAGTGGCACTGGGTGGGCTATGGCTGCGGAATACGCGTTTACCGTCGGGGCTGGTCATGGTGCTGGTGCCGTCGGGGTTGAGGGTGATAGTAAAGCCCCAGGTGTGCACCGCGATCAAATGATGGAAGCTGCAGAGCAAGATCAAATTAGAGAGCTTGGTGCGGCCGCCGCGGCGGCGGGGCGTGATGTGGTGGACTTGGCATCCGACCGGCGGCTGGGTGCACCCCGGGGCAGCGCAATGCCGGTCCCGCAGGATCACGGCCCGGCGCAGGTGCGCCGGGATGGTGTCGGTGGCAGCGCCGGTGTCCAAGGGCAGGCTCCTGGTGGCGGCCGGGCCGTCCAGGGTGGTGCGGCGGAGCCAGGACGCCAGCCCGCGCGGCCCGGAGAACAACGCGGCCGCGTTGGCGATGATCAGATCTCGGACGCTGTCGACGTCCAGGGTGACCCGGGCGGCGCCGTCAGGGGTGAGGTCGCCGGGCCGACCCGGGCCGGTGAGCTGGGCGGTCAGCTTGTCGAGCAGGTCAGGGTCCAGGCACCCGATCACGATCGGCACGATCGCGGCGTCGCATTCCTCCCCCGGAGCGGCGACCGGCCATGCGGGCGCCGGATCCGGCACCGCCGCCTCGGGGGTGAGCCGGGGCCACATCCGCTGCTGCCACCACGTCCCGGGCGCGCGGCCCCGGCTGTCCCCCGCAGGCGGGCTGTCACAGACGGCCTGGCTGTCGTCGACTGGCTGGGCGTCGCAGGCGGACGGGGCCTCGCAGGCGGGCTGGGTCGGATCGCTGGTACGGCGGAGCAGTTCTTCGAGGGTGAGGTGCAGCTGGATCTGGGTGGGCTGCCCGGCCCGGTCCGGCACGCACCCGGCCGCGAGCAGCCGTCGGCACGCCTCGGCGAGCGCGTCGTGGCGGCGCTGCCCGGCGGTGCGGACGTCCTCCGGGCCGTGCTTCTTGCCCAGCGCGTCAAGCACGGCGCCAAGCGCGGCGGCACACTGTGGGGTCAGGTCCCCGTCCAGCTTCCCGACCCCGCCCAGCGTGGTGGCCAGCCGCACCTGCCGCTCATCGAACCCAGGCGGCCGGTCGGAGTCTGGCTGGGCCAGCATGGCCCGGATCTGCTCGGCCAGCCGGGCCAGGTCACCAAGCCCGGCCCCGGCCGCCGCCGCCCGCAGCAAGATCACATCCGCGTCACCGCGGGCGCTGTCCGGCAACAGATCGGTCCACTCGCACACTTGCCGCGCCCACGACGCCGAAATCGCCTCGTCGCGGAGCGCGTCATCAACCGCCGGGTGGGCGCGCAGCCGGCGCGCCCACCGCACGCTCTCGGCGGCGGTCGCCGACGTGACCTGGGTCTGCCACATCAGCCACGCCCGCGGCGACCGGCACCCGTCATCCTCGAACCCAAGCGCGGCATCGAACGCCCCAAGCACCCGCGCCTGCGCCGCGGTCTGCACCGACCTGACCCGCTCAAGCTCACGCAAGCACTCCGCCTGCACCGCCGCCGGAACCGATGCCACATCCGCGCCCGCCAGCCAGGCAAACCCGGCACGAATCATGCCAAGCGCCTCACGCACCGACTCCGGCGCATCAACCATGCGGGCTCACCTCCCTTCCCAGCGGACAGCGCGACACGGCAAACCGAACAAGCTCGGCAGAGGCGGAACAGGCCGCCACGAACACCTGAAACCGGAGGGCCACTCGACCGGGGAATCTGCTCAAAGCGCCGCTCCCGGACGCTGAAATCCCTCACCATCCCGGCTATGCCATCTCCCTATGACACCCACACTAACAACCCCCACTGACAATTTGCCTCGACGAGGAAAGGGCTGACATCGGCATTGACCGGCATTCGGGGACTCGGTAGCGTCCGCTAGAACACGTTCCACTTCCGGGCGGGAGGCGGCATGACGACTCCAGCGGATCGGTCGCCGGGCGAGAAGGTCAAGATGACCGTGAGCGAGCGCAGCCCGGATGCCCTGGCCACGGCGCTGCGGACCTGGCTGGCCGGACGACTGGGGGCGACACCGCAGATCACCGGCGTGCGGGTACCCGAATACGGCGGGTTGTCAAGCACGTCGGTGCTATTCGAAGCGCAGTGGAGCAGCGACGGAAACCAGGGCTCAGGGTCCTACGTCGCCAGATTGGCGCCCGAGTCGAGCGCGGTACCCGTCTTTCCCCGTTACGACCTGCCGGGCCAGTACGCGCTGATCGCCAAGGTGGCGCAGCGCTGCTCGGTTCCGCTCCCGACCCTGCGCTGGAACGAACCAGACGGCGGGTCCGTCGGGACACCGTTCTTCGTGATGGATCAGGTCACCGGCCGGGTACCGCTCGACAACCCGCCCTATGTGTTCGGCGGCTGGCTGCTCGACGCGACGCCGGAGGAACGGGCGGCCCTGCAACGGGACAGCATCGCGATCATGGCCGAGTTGCACGCGATCAAAGAGCCACGGCAGGCCTTCCCCTCGTTGTGCCCTGGCGGCCTGCGCGAGCACGTAGAAGGGCAGCGGCAGTACTACCGGTGGGCGCTGCTTGACGACGGCATCCAGATACCGATCATCGAGCGCGGTTTCGCCTGGCTCGACGAGCACTGGCCGGCCGATCCTGGCCCCGACGTACTGTCCTGGGGGGACAGCCGGATCGGCAATATTATTTACGACGGCTTTACCCCGGTGGCCGTGCTCGACTGGGAGATGGCCGGGATCGGCCCTAGGGAAATCGATGTCGCCTGGTTCATTTTTCTCCATCGGTTTTTCCAGGACATCGCCGAGTTCTTCGAGTTGCCTGGGATTCCCGATTTCCTGCGCCGGGCCGATGTAGAGAGCACCTATCGGGAACTTAGCGGCCACACCCTCCGCGATATGGACTTCTACCTGCTGTACGCCGCGCTGCGGCACGCGATCATAATGGCCAGGATCAAGCGCAGGTCGATCCATTTCGGTGAGGACGAAGTACCGCCCGACATCGACGACTACGTCCTGCACAGGGCGAGCCTGGACAAGATGCTCGACGGCACCTACAGATGGGACTGAGTTGTGCCACCAATAGCGCTTGATGAGTACCCCATTCACCAGAGCCCGCTGCCGATGAACCGGGTGATCACGAGTGACCGCAACTTCTATGACCGGTGCTACCTGAACGCGCACGACGGGACCGGCGAGATCTTCCTGGTGACCGGGCTCGGGGTGTACCCGAATCTCGGCGTGATCGACGCCTACGCGGCGGCCAGGGTCGGCGATCAGGTCTACAGCGTGAAATTCTCCGACGCGCTGGCCGAGCGGAGCCTGGATCAGCGGGTCGGCGGCTACTCGATCGACGTGGTCAAGCCGCTGTCCGAACTTGCCGTCCGCTGCCAGTCGCCGGACGGCAGCCTGGACTTCGACCTGCACTGGACCGGTTCGTTCCCCGCCGTGCAGGAGGAGCCGCACCTGCTGCTTGCCGCCAGCCGCCCGGTGCTCGACGCGTCCAGGTTCTCCCAGCTTGGTTCCTGGGAGGGCAGCCTGCGGGTTGGCGGCACGCAGTACGCGGTCACCGCCGATCGGTGGTCGGGTGCGCGCGACCGGTCGTGGGGAATCAGGCCGGTAGGTGAGTCAGAGCCAGCCGGGCGGCCGGCCGATGATCCTGGCTTCGGGTTCTGGTGGGTATACATGCCGCTGCGGTTCACCTCGTCCGCGCTGATCGTGATCGTCCAGGAAAGCCCGGACGGGTACCGGACGCTGAACACGGCCAAACGGGTCTGGCCGGACGGCCGGGTGGAGCAGCTTGGCTGGCCGACCGTGAAGATCCAGTACCGGCCTGGCAGCAGGCATCCGGAGTCGGCCTCGTTCGGGCTGACCGATCCGTCGGGCCAGCCAGTCAAGCTGGAAGTCGAGACGCTGACCTCGCTGCCGCTGCACGTCGGTGCCGGCTACGGCGGCGACCCGGACTGGGGGCACGGCCGGTGGATGGGCCGGGAGTGGAGCGGAGCCGCCGTCTACGATCTGGCCGACCCGGCGGTCGCTGGCCGGATACCATTCGGCGTAACCGATCACCTCGCTCGCGCGTCGCTTGACGGCGAGGAGGGCTGGGGAATGTTCGAGCACGCCAGCATGGGCCGCCACGATCCTTCAGGCTTCGCGGATTGGTCTGCCGTGGCGTAAAGGGGCGGGCTGGAGTGGAGATCAGGGTCGGGCCGCCGACGATCACCATTCACGCCGATGACCAGTTCTGCGTCTGCGCGGCCAACGCGGAGATGTCGAGCACGCTGGAGCAGGGCTATTTCGCCGCCGATACCAGGCTGGTCTCCGGCTACCGGGTCAAGCTCGGGCGGGTGCGGCCCGTGCTGCTCAACTCGGCGGCCACAGGGCACCACTGCGCCAGGTTCGAGTTCACCAACCCAGCGACCAAGCAAGCCAACGGCACGCCGCTGGCCGAGAGCAGCCTGCACCTGCGGCTCGACCGGACGATCGGCCGGGGCGTGCACGAGGACTACGACCTCACCAATTACTCCAGAAGCCGGGTCGAGATCGACCTGGAGATCAGCCTTGAATCGGACTTCGCTGACCTGTTCGACGTGAAGGCACACCAGCCGGTGCTGCGCGGCTGGCTGCACAGCTCGTGGGAGTCGGGCCGGCTGACCGTGGACTATCACAACGATGCGTTCGCGCGGCGCCTCATCATCGAGCCAGCCGAATCGGACACGCCGGCCAGCTACGTGAACGGCGGGCTGCTGTTCCGCATCGCGGTTGAGCCTCGCCAGGCCTGGCACACCTGCCTGCTGTGGCGATCTGCCGCAGACGGCAGCGCCGGCAACCCGCCACGACGCTGCGGCGACGTGCACGGGGACTCCGACCAGCACAGCGCCAAGAAAGACTGGGTCAGCCGGGCGACCACGTTCATCACAAGCTCGCCGGTCGTCACGCAAACCGTCGCCCAGGCCGTCGACGACCTGGCCGGGCTGCGCATGCACAGGCACGACCGACACGCCTCAGGGGAGGGTCAGTCGGCTGACTCATGGGTGCCGGCCGCCGGGGTGCCATGGTTCGTCACGCTGTTCGGCCGGGACTCACTGATCGTTTCGATGCAGACGCTGGCTCTTTCGCCGCGGTTCGCCGTCGGCAGCCTGAACGCGCTCGCCGCCCTCCAGGCCGACGATTACGACGACGCCAGGGACGCCCAGCCTGGGAAGATCTCGCACGAGATCAGGCACGGCGAGCTGGCGACGCTCAAGCTGATCCCGCACACCCCGTACTACGGCACCCACGAGGCCACGACGCTCTACGTGCTCGTCGCGGCGGCCGCCTGGCGGTGGCACGCCGACCGGGAAGCGCTCGACCGGGTGCGTCCCAACGTCGAGCGCGCACTCGCCTGGATCGATAAAGACGGCGATATCGACGGCGATGGCCTGCAGGAATACAAAACGCGAGCGCCGCACGGCTATTACAACCAGGCTTGGAAAGATGCTGGGGACGCGATCTTGTACGACAACGGCGAGCTGGCGGACTTGCCGATCGCGTTGTGCGAGGTTCAGGGCCTGGTCGTCATGGCCAAGCGAGCCTGGGCCGACGTGCTCGAGCAGGTCTACCTGGACGCGGCCGGGGCCGCCAGGCTGCGTGATCAGGCCGCCAGGCTGGTCGAGCTGATCGAGACCAAGTTCTGGTGGGACGCGGAGGGCACCTACTACCTGGGCCTCGATAGCGCCAAGCAGCCGATAAGGTCGGTGGCGTCCAACCCGGGCCAGCTCTTGTGGACCGGCGCGGTCGACGCCGGGCGGGCGGCGCAGGTGGCCAGGCGGCTGCTCGCAGACGACATGTGGAGCGGCTGGGGCATCAGGACGCTGTCGGACAGGCATGTGGCCTACAACCCGTTCTCCTACCAGCTCGGGTCGGTGTGGCCGCACGACAACGCGCTGATCGCGGCCGGCTTCCGCAACTACGGGCTCGACGCGGAGGCGGCTGTCGTCGCGCGGGCGCTGTTCGACGCGGCCGAGCTGTTCTCCTCGCGGCGGCTGCCAGAGCTGTTCGCTGGCCTGCCGCGCGACGACGGCGCGTTCCCCGTGCAGTACCTGGGTGCCAACGTCCCGCAGGCGTGGGCGTCTGGCGCGGTGATCCACCTGCTGGCGATCCTGCTCGGGCTCGACGCGGACGCGACCGGGGATGCGGGACCAGTGGTGCGACTCCGGCCCGCGCTGCCTGACTGGCTGACGCAAGTGCGGCTCGACGGCCTGACCGTCGGCACCGCGAGCGTAGACCTGGAGGTAACCAGGGACGCGGCCGGCCAGCACACGGTTGAGGTGCTGCGCAAGGACTCCAACCTCACCGTCATCACCGACCGGGAACAGCGGCGCTGAACCCTTACTGTCGTTGGCCGCTGGCCGGCAACAACAGCGCCGAACCCTTGCTGTAGTCCCTTCTGCGGCGTTGGACAGTTACTGTCGTTGGCCGCACATTGCCGGGCCGGATGTAGTAGACATTCCAGACATGCGACTCGCGCGGATCCCCGCAACCGCCGCTGTGGCGGCCCTCATTCTCGTTTCTGTCGGTCCGGCGCAGGCGGTTTCCCGCTCTGCATCCAACCACGGGGGGTCAAGCCACGGGGCGTCAAGCCACGGGGCGGCTAAGCCAATGGGCCCCGCCTTTTTCTACACGATCAAGCCAGGCAAGAAGCTGCCGTCAGGCGCTCAGTGCGCCAAGTGGGTGCGATCGCGGCCGATGAAGGAGAACAAGGGCGTCAACCGCAAGTACAACCGCAGGACCGGGCAGCACATCGGCCGCCATTTCTTCAACGGCGACACCTGGCAGGCCAACAAGCTCATCGCGCCGAGGGTGAACGGCGACTTCACCGGGACCACCGCCGAGATCTTGCGCTGGGCGGCCTGCAAGTGGGGCATCAACCAGAACATCGTGTTCGCGCAGGCCGCCGTCGAGAGTTGGTGGCGGCAGACCACGAAGGGCGACTGGGAGTCGAACGGATGCCCGCCTGGCCACGGCCCCGGCGTGGACGGCAAGCCGGGCCTGTGCCCGCAGAGCTGGGGCATCCTGCAGAACCGGTACCCGTTCGAGCAGTCGAGCTGGCCCGGCATCATGCGGTCAACCGCGATGAACGCCGACCTCGCCTACGCGATCTGGCGTACCTGCTACGACGGGTACGAGACCTGGCTCAACACCGTGCCGCACAACGGCAAGTACCGGGCAGGCGACGCGTGGGGCTGCGTCGGACGTTGGTTCGCCGGGCGCTGGCACACACAGCCAGCCCAGCAATACATCGCGTTCGTGAAGAAGTACCTGCGCGAGCGGATCTGGACCACCAAGAACTTCGGTGAACCCTAGGCTCTAAGTGGACATGGGTGGCCGACGGCGGATCGGCTCGCGGCCCGGCGGCTGCCTTGGCGCCGGCCGCGGCGTCGCTGCCGGGATCCGCCGATGCTGCGGACTGCTCGTGGTGACCGTCAGCTCGGCGCCGTGATGGGTGAAGGTCAGCGAATCGCCCTCGATGAGCGTGTAGCTGGCCGTCGCTGGCGTGACTTCGACGCGCAGCAGCCCCGACTTGATCCGCAGCTTGAACGAGATCCTGGCCAGGCCCTGGGAGAGCCTGGGAGTGAAGGAAAGCTCGCCGTCCTCAAGCCGCATGCCGCCGAAACCGCAGATCAGCGCCAGCCAGGAACCGGCCAGCGACGCGATGTGCACACCATCGCGCGTGTTGTGCTCTAGATCGAGCAAATCCATCAAGGCCGCCTCGCCCAGGTAGTCATAGGCAAGGTCGAGGTGGCCAACCTCGGCGGCGATGATCGCTTGCGTCGATGCCGACAACGACGAGTCGCGGACGGTGATCGGTTCGTAGTAGTCGAAGTTGCGCGCCTTCTGCTCGGCGGTGAATGCCCGGCCGCACACGAACATCGCCAGTACCAGGTCGGCCTGCTTCACCACTTGTTTGCGGTACAGGTCGAAGTAGGTGAAGTTGAGCAGCAGCGGGTACTGGCCCGGCTTAGTGCCGGCGAAGTCCCAGGCCTGGTACCGGGTGAACTTCTCGGCCTGGGAGTGCACGTCGAGCATCTCGTCATAGGGAATGTGCATGTCCTTGGCCGCGTCCCGCCAGCTGGCGGCCTCCTCGGCGTCGATGCCAAGCTCCCTGGCCCGGTCGGGATACCGGTCGGCTGCCTCGGCGGCCGCCAGCAGGTTCTTCTTGGCCATCAAGTTGGTGTAGAGGTTATCGTCGGCGACCGCGCTGTATTCGTCGGGTCCGGTCACTCCGTCGATGTGGAACTTGCCTTGCGAGTCATGGTGCCCGAGCGAGCGCCACAGCCGGGCCGTCTCGGTGAGCAGGTCCATTCCGGCTCCGCGCTCGAAGTCACGGTCGTCGCTGAAGTCCACATAGAGCGCGGCGGCGTAGGCGACAGCGGCGTTGACGTGGAACGCCGCCGTGCCGGCCGGCCAGTAACCTGAGCACTCCTGACCGGCGATCGTGCGCCAGGGGAAGGAAGCACCAGCCAATCCGAGCTGAGCGGCCCGCTCCTTGGCCAGCGCCATCGTGCTGTGCCGCCACCGCAGGGCGCTGGCCGCGGCGTCTGGCACAGTCGCCATGGCCACTGGCAGCACGAACATCTCGGTATCCCAGAACGCGTGCCCGTCGTAGCCGGGCCCAGTGAGACCCTTGGCGGGGATCGGCCGGTTCTCACCGCGCGCGGCCGCCTGCAGCATGTGGAAAAGCGCGAACCGCACGGCTTGTTGCACCTCGGTGTCGCCGTCGACCTCGACATCGGCGCGCTCCCAGAACTTGTCGAGGTAGGCGCGCTGGTCCGCGAGCAGACCTTCCCACTTGGCCTGCTTGGCGCCGGTCAGCGCCGCCCATACCTGGTCGCGGATGGCCGGCAGCGACCGCTCGCCCGACCAGCCGTAGGCGACGAACTTGACGACGCGGAGCCGTTCGCCCGGCTTGAGCGGCGTCGCCGCGGTGACCATGCCGGTGTCAGCGACCACTCGGGAATCGACGAGCACGCCGGGCGGGCCTTCGATGACGTGGTCCATCGCCGCGCCGACCCGCAGCCCGCTCCGCCTGGTCTTGTGCACCATCACGGCGATTGTGCCGTCGGCGTTGAAATACTCGCTCTCCAGCGGATGCTCAAGTGCCGCCGCCACTCTCGGGTCACCTGAGACCTTCGGCAAGTCTTCGTTGGCCAGCAACTCGGATTGGACGGCGACGCGCACCTCCGCGTCAAGCGGTGTCACCTCGTAGCTGATTGCCGCCACCGCCCGCTGGGCGAACGAGACCATCCGGGTCGAGGTCACCCGGACGCCACGGCCGGTCGGCGCTATCCACTCGACATTCCTGCGCAGCACGCCGGCGCGGAAGTCAAGCTCCCGCTCGTGCGAACGCAGCTCGCCGTACCGCACGTCGAACGGCTCGTCGTCGACGAACAACCTGATCAGCTTGCCGTTGGTGATGTTGATCACGGTTTGCCCGGACTCGGGCTGACCGTAGGAGACTTCGGCGTACGGCAGGGGCCTGAGCTCGTAGAGTCCGTTGAGGTAGCTGCCAGGCAGAGCGTGCGGCTCCCCTTCGTCGAGGTTCGCCCGCCAGCCCACATGCCCGTTAGAGAGCGCGAAGACCGACTCGGTCTGGGCTAGGCAGCTCAGGTCAAGCTCGGTCTCCCGCAAGCACCAAGGCTCGACAGCGAAGCTGCTCTGCTTGATCATCGCAGCAGCTCGGACAGGTCGCGCACGACAACGTCGGCACCGTGCTCGCGTAGCGCGTCGGCCTGTCCGACACGGTCGACGCCAACCACGAAGCCGAAACCGCCCGCCCGGCCGGCCTGCACCCCGGCGAGCGCGTCTTCGAAGACCGAGGCCGACTTGGGATCGATGCCGAGAGCGCGCGCGCCGGCGAGATAGGTGTCCGGAGCTGGCTTGCCCGACAGGTGCTTGTCCTCCGCCACGTGCCCGTCGATCCGCTCATCGAACAGGTCGGCGATGCCAGCGGCGGAAAGGACCTCGGCGCAATTCTTGCTCGACGACACCACCGCTCTTGGCAGGCCGAGCTCCTTGACGAGCCTGACATAGCGGACCGACCCCTCGTAGGCCTGCACGCCATGCTCCTTGATCAGCCGGAGCACGGTCTCGTTCTTGCGGTCGCCGAGCGCGCTTACCTCGGCATCGGGCAGTTCGATGCCCCTGGACTCGAGGAAGGACTTGGTGCCTTCGAAGCGGGGCTTGCCATCCACGTAGTCGTCGTAGTCAGCGACCGGGTCGAACGGCACGAACGGCTGGCCCGTCGTCTCCGCCCGCTTGCGTAGGAACTCATCGAACATCTGCTTCCACGCCGCGTCGTGTACCTGAGCGGTCTTGGTGAGCACCCCGTCAAGGTCGAATAGGCAGCCGCGCACGCTTTCCGGGAGACCCAGCACATCACTAGCCTACGAGGGTCCGTTGCCCGCTGCGGGGCGCGGGTCCGCGTCTAGCGCTGAATCGTGAGAGCGGCCCAGACCGCCTTGCTGGTGGCGCTGAGCATCATCCAGCCCCAGGCGGTCGCGACCGCCTCGACGACCAGCAGGCCGCGGCCTGACTCAGCCTCCTGGCAGGCGAAGGCCAGCACAGGCGGCAGCGGGCTCCGGTCGGTGACCATGCAGATGACTCTCGCAGCCTGCCGCCGCCAGGCAAGCTCTACTCCGTCGCTGGTCCCGCCCAGGCCGTGCCTGATCGCGTTCGTCACCAGCTCGGAGGCGATAAGCACGGCCTCGTGTACCAGCTCGTCGAGTTGCCACTCTCGCAACGTGGTGCTGGTGAAGTCGCGTGCCGCCTTGGCCGCCTCAGGCCCGATTGACAGCAAGGCCTGCCGCAACGCCTGCGTGTCAGACATCATGTCGGGCGGATACTCGGGCCCTGGGCAACGCTGAGGCACCTGGCCGAGCGAACCAGAGCATCGTGGCGCGAGGCGCGGGCCGGTTGTGGCGGCTAGCTGCCTGGGGGCAGCGAGAGCGTCCTCATCGGTGCCGTAGCCCACGTCCCAGGTCTGCGCAAATGTCACCTGACGTCCCTAGTGCGATATGTCATGAGCTATGCCGACACGATCTGCGGGCTTGTACCGATGCCGACGGAACCCATGCGAGCCTGTTCGTCCGTTACGATGCCATTATTATCGTGCACATGCAAGTGCTGTTGCACAGAACGGCATCAGCACGTGCTTCTGCACAGGACGCTCCAGCGCTCCGCAAGGGTCGCGCTGATCACCACAGCGGAGGGATTAAGGTGGACGTTGCTTTCAACGGGGTGCAGGCGTCGCGGTTGCGGCGGGCTGCATGGCGCAAGAGCCGCTACAGCAACCCGAGCGGCAACTGCGTCGAGGCGGCGCAGCTGCCCGCTGGCGCCATGGCGGTGCGCAACTCGCGGTACCCTGACGGTCCTGCCCTTGTTTTCACGAGGGCGGAGTGGGATGCCTTTCTGCTCGGGGCCCGGGATGGCGACTTCGACAGGACAGAGGCCGGATAAGCCGGGGCAACTTCCCGCTGGGCCAGGGAGTTTCAGCGTCCTGCGGTGGGTTGAGCCTTGCTTGTAGCCCAATGGCCAGTCTCCGTGGGACACTCCATTGGTTGAGGACTCCTAAGGTACGGCGGGAGAGGACGCATGAGCACACCCGGCACGGAGGGCAGCCCAGTACGCAGCTTGATCGCTGAGCCGGGCGGCACTGGGCCGACGGTGCTCCGCATCCTGCTCGGTGCCCAGCTCAGGAGGCTGCGCGAAGCCAAGCGCATCTCGCTCGAAGAGGCTGGGAATGTCATCCGAGCGTCCCACTCGAAGATCAGCAGGCTTGAAACCGGTCGAGTGGGATTCAAGGACCGCGATGTCGCCGATCTGCTGACTCTCTATGGAGTGACCGACGAGGCCGATCGGAAGGCGCTCAGGGAACTGGCCGCTCGTGCCAACGCCCAGGGCTGGTGGCACGACTACTCCGACGTGCTGCCGAACTGGTTCGAGGCCTATGTCGGGCTCGAGGAAGCGGCAACCCAGATCCGCGCCTACGAAGTTCAGTTCGTCCCTGGCCTGCTGCAGACCGGCGACTACTCACGCGCGGTGACGCTGCTCGGCTATCCGAACGCGCCCGCACGGGAGATCGACCGGCGTGTCGGCCTGCGGCTGGCCAGGCAGGTGCTGTTCACCCGGCCTACCCCGCCCAATGTCTGGGTGGTGCTTGACGAGGCGGTGCTCCGGCGGCCGATCGGCAGCCCGGCGATCATGCGGGCGCAGATCAGGCACCTGATCGATTTGGCGCAGCGACCGCACGTGACCGTGCAGGTCATCCCGTTCGACGCGGGCGGTCACGCGGCCGCTGGCGGCCCGTTCAGCATCCTGCGCTTCGCCGAGTACGACCTGCCTGACGTGGTTTACCTGGAGCAGCTCGCCAGCGCGCTTTACTTGGACAAGCAGGAGATCGTCGATAGCTACCTGATGGTCATGGACCGGCTTGCCGTCGAGGCCGTGACGCCGACCGCGAGCCTCAAGACGATGCGCGCGCTGCTCAGGGAGATGTGACCCGGCGGTCCGCTTAGCGCCAGCTCGCGAGCGCGCGGCGGATGCTGACGAGATTGCGAAGCCTGGCCTCGTACGTGGCGCCGGTCCAGAGCAGCACGGCGCCGCAGATCGCGATCGGCACCCAGCCGGGCACAAGCTCGATCAGCCGCGCTGTGGTGAACTGGTAGCCGGCGTCGGTGACCGCCACGACGACGCCGATCACCAGCGGGGCCTGTAGCCGCTGCTTGGCGCCAATCAGAATTACCGCCACCGCGGCCACGCCGAGCAATGCGGGCCGGATCCACCCGTGCCCGTACCAGGTCGCGATCAGGCTTGGCAGCAGGAGCAACGCGAGCCCGGGCCCGAAGGCCGGCCACGAGGCACTCGCGAGGCGCCAGCCGAACGCCAGCACGATCGCCGCCGCCGGGATTGTGTACGCCTCGACCACCGTCACGCCAAGGGCCGCGAGCCCCGCGCACCATGCCGCCTGGAACGCCAGCGCGCTCAAGCCGGCCATCACGGTCCGCACGGGCGGGCACCGCCACGCGCACACCAGGTAGGCGGTGCCTAGGCAGCAGAGCACAGTCAGCGTCGGCGTGATGGCCGCGAGCGCCCAGGCAAGTGCGAGCGAGGTGGCAACGATGGCGCCGCCAGCAGGCGCTATGCTCCCGCCGAACGCTGCCCACCCGGTGAGCCCGATAGCCACGACGAGAAGGCAGCCGAGGGCGATCGAGTAGCCGAGGCCGCTGGCCACAACGGCAGGGCCCGCGACGACCGGCAGAGCGATCGCGACCGCGTCGAGGCTGCCTCTGCCGCTGCCGCGCAGCGCGCCAACCGCGGTGACGATGGCGGCGAGACCGACAGCAAGCACGCCGACGGCGAAAGGAAGCCCGGCGGTCGCGCCCGTACCGATGAGCGGCTGTCCGTGCCACGGTGAGGTCGCCGCCGACCAGGGATCGGTTAGCGGCCGCCACTGCGCGCCGACCGCGGCCAGCGCGGCGCACCCGGTCGCTGCCAGCGCCACGGATCGCCGCGATCCGGAACGCAGCCACGAGGTGGTGCTCGCGAGCACGGCGGCCGCGACGGCTACGACCGCGAATGTGTCTGCCCGCGCGACGGAGACAATGGCCGCGAGCACGACGATTGGCCCGGCACCGAGATCGAGCACGAGCGCCTGGGCCGGCCGCCCCTTGCGCAGCAGGGTCGCGACGATGATCGCGATCGCCGCGACGGCGACGGCGGCGAATGCCGCCTGCCCGGCCCGCCAGCCTGCGGCAAGCGGCGCGGCGAACGCCAGACCGGTCGCGGCGGCCAACGCGGCGCCGGTGGAGATGATGGCGGTGATGTCGTTCCTGGCCGTAGTGGCGGCGCCGAAGATGATGGTCAGTACCGCGAACTCGGCGGCGGCGTGACCACCGGCTGACCACAGCGCGGCGCTGGTGCCTAGTGCCGTCGCGGCGACGATGGCGGTGCCTGCGAACGCTCGGCTGGTGTCCTTGGTGCGCAGCGCCGCCCAGCAGGCTAGCGCGGCCGCTCCTGCTGTGAGTATCGCGAGCCTGGCCAGGCCCGTCGCGCCCAGGGCGCCCGGCACCGAGTCGAACGACAGAGCGGCGACCACGATGCCAGCGCACCGAGCGCCGGTGCGGCGCTTGACCGGTGCCAGCCAGCAGGCCAAGCTGACGAGCGCGAGCACGATCATGGCCGGCCAGCCGTAGCGCGGTCCGCCGAGTTCGCCGAGCGCGACCGGCAGCACCGCCAGGCCGGTCAGCCCGAGCATGGTCGCTGATCCCGCCGCTGCGTGATCGAACTTGACGCCGGCATCGGTGAGGGCAGATTTTCTGAAATTAATTGCGACTGCGGCGAGGCCGAGTCCGGTCGCGGCGAGGGCTACCGCCGGCCACCCGGCTGGCAGCGCGACCGCGACCGGCAGCGCGACGCCGGTGATCAGGAAGCCTGAGATTGCCGCGACCGGTCCGGCTGATGACTTGACAACGGCGACTCTCGGCCAGAGCGCGATCCCGGCGAGCGCGGCGGCCGCGAATGCCGCTGCTGGCCAGCAGGCCGCTGGCACTGTGTCCGCCGTCGTCGCCTTGAGCGCCGCCAGTCCGACCCCGGCGATCCAGGTCGCGCTCGCCGCCAGCAGGCAGGTTCGCGCCTCGAGGTGGTAGGCGAGGCGGCTGGCCAGGTAGGCAAGCAGCAGGTCGGCGCCGGCGGTGACGCAGAGGGCAAGCGGGATGGCGGCCGCGTGGGCGATTCCGGCGGCGAGGTAGAGGCCAGGAAGCTGTGCCATCACGATCGCGCCGAGCCACGGCGCGCGCAGCCGGACGGCTCCGCCGTAGCACAGCCAGGCGGTCGCGAGGGCCGCGGATCCTGCTGCGATGCCGAACGGGCTCGTGCCGGCTCCTATGAAGCGGCCTATGAGGTAGGCATCGGCGATGGTGAGCGCCAGGCCGATCGCGGCTACCGACTCGGCTGTGGCCGTCAGCCCGCGCCTCGCCAACGGCCGGGCTGCCGCGAGGACCGCCGCACTGACCCCGAGCAAGACCGCGCTCCGGCCGAGCGGGCCGATGCTACTCCAGTTCGCCACGGTGAACGCTGCCGCGGCGATGATGACCAGCACCGCGCCGACGGCAAGCAGCGCCCGAGCAACCGCCACACCGGACACCTCGATTCGCGCCCCGGCTGAGGCTGGCAGCTGGCCCGGGGCCGGCTGAGCCGGCTGGCCTAGGGCCGGCTGGCCTGGCGCGGGCTGGCCTGGGGCCGGCTGGCTGGTGAGCTCGGCGAGCAGGACCATTCTGCGGTGAATCAGCCGACCACGGGCGTTATCGAGCCTGGCAAGCTCGCGGTCGATCCAGCGCAGCTCGGCTATCAGGGCCTGTGCTGCCTGGCCCTGCGCTGCTTGGGGCGCTGCTGGCGGGCTGGCGACTCCGGGTTCCATGCGACTTACGATGCCGACGGCTGAATGTCCTGGCATCGGTTGACCTACTCAGCTCACGCGACGGCGATACTCAGCTATGGCCTGAGTATCCGACGCGCCTCGGCTGAGCTACTCGCACCATTTCCAGGCAGACTGGCCGCGTGCGATTATCGCCTCGTGCCACTCGCTCCTTCGGCGAACCTCCTCCCGCCTGTATTGTCACCCAGGCCAGTGACAAACCTGCAGGCGCCGCTGTGGCGTTCGATCGCCGCCTTCCGTGTCGCCTCGCTCGCGTACGCGGCGATCTTGCTCGCTCTGCGCCGGAGCATATACACGCACTGGGGCTGGGCCTGGGGCGTGCTCGCGGTCATGACGGTGTGGACCTTGGCCACCACGCTGCTTTATAGGGCACCCCTGTACACCAAGCCGTCGTGGAAGACCAAAGTGCTGCTCGTCGCTGACCTGCTGGTCACGATCGCCGCGTTGCTCGCCACTGAACTCGTCCAGAATCCGCACAGCATCAAGCTTGGCGCCATGCCTGTCACCGCCACCTGGCTCGCCGGGCCCGCGCTGGCCTGGGCGGTGATCGGCGGCGTCCGCGCCGGAGCCGCCGCCGCGATCGTCATCGGCGCCTGCGTGGTCGCGCTGCGGCACCTGCCAGCAGGCCAGGTGCTTAGGAGCACCGACCTGGACGGCCCGGTCGTCTTGCTGATGGCGGCGATGCTGGCCGGCTACATCGCGAAGCTGAGCAGCCGGGCCGAGCAGGCGATGCAGCGCGCCACCGAGATCGTCGCGGCCAGCAGGGAGCGCGAGCGGCTGGCCCGCACGATTCACGATTCGGTGCTCCAGGTACTCGCGATGGTACAGCGCCGCGGCGCGGAATTCGGAGGCCCGGCGGCTGAGATCGGCCGGCTGGCCGGTGAGCAGGAGGCCGCGCTCCGGGCTCTTATCACCGCCGACGTCAGCGTGCTGCTACCTGACGGCGAGCTTGACCTGGCCGCGCAACTCAGCCTCGACGCGCAGGCGTTCGTGTCGGTGATTATCCCGGCCGCTCCCGTTCTGCTCAGCGAGCGAGCAGTGTGGGAGACGACAGCCGCCGTCCGCGAGGCGATCGACAACGTGCGGAAGCATTGTGGTGAAAACGCGCACGCGTGGGTGCTCGTCGACGACGAGGGCGCCGAGGTGAGCGTGACGATCAGGGACGACGGGCCGGGTATGCCGACTGAGCGGCTAGCAGAAGCGGCGGCCGAGGGCAGGCTCGGAGTCAGCCACGCGATTACCGGCCGGATGCGCGACATCGGGGGTTCGGCTGATATCAGCAGCAGTCCAGGCGTCGGCACCGAGGTCCGACTGCGGGTGCCGCGCAAGATCCAGGCCAACGGCCAGGCAGCCTTAAGGTGACGCGATGCGGGTAATGATCGTCGACGACCACCCCATGTGGCGGGACGCCGTCGGCCGTGACCTGACCGAGGCCGGATTCGAAGTCGTCGCGACCGTCGGCGAGGGCGCCCAAGCCCTGCGCATCGCCGGCTCGGTCCGCCCCGACGTCGTGGTGCTCGACCTGCAATTGCCTGATGTGTCGGGCGTCGACGTCACCCGGGGCCTCGTCGCCGCCAACCCCGACATCCGCGTGCTGATACTCTCCGCCAGCGGCGAACATGGGGACGTGCTCGACGCAGTCAAAGCGGGCGCGACCGGCTACATGGTTAAGTCCGCGAGCCGCGCCGAACTGATAGAGGCGGTGCGGCGGACCGAGTCGGGCGACGCTGTGTTCTCCCCCGGGCTGGCCGGCTTGGTGCTCGGGGAGTTCCGCCGCATGGCCGTGAGCCCGGACCCTAATACGCCGCGGCTTACTGAGCGAGAAGCCGAGGTATTGCGCATGGTCGGCACCGGCCTGTCGTACAAGCAAATCGCTGAGCGTCTGGTCCTTTCTCACCGCACGGTGCAGAACCACGTGCAGAACACGCTCAACAAGCTCCAGTTGCACAACCGCGTCGACCTGGTCAGGTACGCCATTGAGCACGGTCTGGATTCGGCGCCTGATTGAGCCAGGCTGCCCTCTCGATCTCCCAACAGCGGTTGTGACTGGGCGAGCGGTCTCTGCGAGTCGCCGGACGGTGGCGATGGTGCGGATGGTCTCGTAGGTGATCGGGTGGGCGCAGGGTTCTTATCACAGGTTACGGTTGTTATCGTGCGGCATTTGCGGCTTTTGCAACGCCGGTAACCCGTGATATGCCTCTCCGTCCCGGCAGGGACGGTCGCGGTGCGCGGGAAATCCTGGCCGGTGCGGGCGGGTGGCAGGCTGGGTTTACTGCCGCGCGCCCAGCGGAGTTGGCTTATGTTGAGGTCTGGGCAGTTTTCCCGGTATGGGCATCGGCCAGTGACGACGGCGTCGGACCATTACTGCTGTTGGCAGGCGGGTGGCAACGACAGCGTCGGACCGTTTCTGTTGTGGGGACAACCGCGTTGGACCGTTGCCGTCGTTGGCCGACGGCTGCGAACAGCCTCGATGCTGCCGCGTGGCGAGCGGAAGTCGACATATCACTCGCCGCCTGTCGCTGACGCTGCAAATTGGCCCAATCCTGAGCCTAGCGACCGCACCTTTGGTTGTATGTGCGCCATGGAATTGCCCAGCGCGCGTGCGCAGTCGGGCGATCGACCGCAGAAAGCTCATCAGCCACCGCGCGATGGCACGCAGGCAAATGCCGTGAACCAGGCACGGATTGCAGCGCCCGTTGATGGCCATGGCCGACGCCGCGCGGTGATCGGATCGACTGCTGACCAGGCAGCGGCAATGACAGTGACCGATGACCCGCTCGCCTTACCGACCCGACCGCCATCAAGACCTGATCTAGGCCGCCAGCGTCTAGCCGAACGGCTGGAACGGGTGGAGAATCCGGTCACCAGCAGAACCGAACTGCGGGAGCGCCTCAACGACCTCGAGCCAGGCCATCCTTCATCCCCCTGGGAAGAAGACGGCACACCTCGCCCGCCAGCCCCCCGCCTAGCCGACCTAGAACGCCTAGACCCACCCCTAAGCGACGCCGCGTATGCAGCGCATCTAACCGATGTTGTAACTGGCTTGGACAACGCCAGGGCGACTGGCGGCACAACAGAAAAGCTATATACAGTTAATCCTGATAGCGACATCTGGACAGATAGTCGAGCTCCACTCCATGACGAAATGATCGAAGCCGCATACGCTCGGTCGGCTAATGTTCCTTGCGAACGGACGGCAATCATGGTTGGCGGTCTAGGCGGCGCAGGCAAGACAACGTTGCTTGACCAGTATGCTGGCATTGACAGATCTAATTATTTGACTATCAATCCAGATTTCTTTAAGGAAGAATTGGCGAAACGCGGATTAGTGCCCGAAATACCAGGGCTGTCGCCGCTGGAATCGTCGACGCTTGCCCATGAGGAGTCATCATACCTTTCTCGGCAGTTGGCCCTTAAGGCAATTGCGGACGGCAAGAATGTGCTGTGGGATATCACGATGTCATCGTCGTCGTCCACTGGTCGCCGTATTGATGAGCTCAGAACCAACGGTTACCAGCATATTCATGGTATTTTCGTCGACATCCCGGTCGAAACAAGTGTAGCGAGAATGGGAGAGCGTCACCGCCGCGGGCACGACAGATTCCTTGCCGGTCAAGGTCTGGGCGGGAGATACGTCCCAGCCGAGGTCATCCGCTCGCAGGCAGACAACGAGTACGGCAGCATTAATCGGAGAACATTCGAGACTCTCAAGGATCAGTTTGATAGCTGGACTCTATACGACAACTCTATCGCGGGTCGGCCCGCGATCCTCATACAGCGCAGCGGTCCCGACCATGCCGCAAAACGCAGATTGGAAGATCAACGATGACTAATGAGGTGCAAGAACTCCTCGACGCGCTCCATGAAGGCAGAATCACACTAGATGAGGTCGCACAACATTTTAGAGTGCGCAAATGGCCCCGCCGCCGAAAAACTGATCCGACCTCTTACCTCGATATGGCTGCAGCCGAGTTGCAAGATCCCGACCCGTACATTCCCAACTCGTTTGACGATGTTGCGGCAGCGTTTCACCAAAAGAAAATTACACGGGATCAGTTTCGAGCGCTCAGCGAAGCAGTGGCCTACGCTCAACGGGCCGAGGACGCCGACGGCTAGCCGCATGGCGGCCGAACCCGCCGTCCGCGCCGGGCTGGGCTAGGCCCGGATCTCGGTGTCGTGCGCACGGCAGATCTGCGGCTGGACCGACCAGCTGCCCGCCGACGCTCGCAACGACGCCGACTCGATCCTGCTGGCCGCGGCCAGTGGGTAGCCACCGCCGTCCAGGGCACACATCGCCTCGATCGGGGCGATCTTGATAAACGGCCGTATAAGCCATGGGAAAATGTTTCCGTGCTGGTCGGGCGGGTTGCGGAACTCAAGCTGCTGGCCGACTGCCTAGCCGAAGGCCGGCCTACGGTGCTCGTCGGCGAAGCCGGCGTCGGCAAGACGGCAGCGCTGCGAGCCACTGCCGCCGGGACCGGAAGGAGAGTCTTTGAGGGCGGCGGCCTGTCGACGCTGTCGTGGATGGAGTACCTGCCGCTGCGGCGGGCGGTCGGCGACTCGTTGACCGCAGCCGACGCCGCGGCGGTCGCGACCCAGGTGCAGCGGCTGGTCAAGGACGGCGTCCTACTCGTCGACGACCTGCACGCCTGCGACGCGCTGACCGTGGAGGCAACCGCACTGCTCGGCGGGCACTGCGGCCTGCTGACGGCGGTGCGCCGCGGCGACCCTGGGACTCGGCGCGTGCTTGACCGAGTACTCGACGCAGGCTTCCTGCAGGTCGATATGGCGCCGCTGACCGCTCTCGACTCGGCCAACCTCGTCAAGGACCTGCGGCCCGACCTTACGGACTCGGCGGTGGTCAGGCTGGTCGAGCGTGCCGGCGGCAATCCGCTGCTGCTGCTCGAGCTGGCGAGGACGCCGGAGCCGTCGCCAAGCTTGCGGTTGCTGCTCGCGGCCAGGCTGCGGCTGCTCAGTCCGGCCGGCAGGGAAGCATTCGGCTTGCTGGCGCTGGCTGGACACCCCCTGCCGACCGACGTGCTCGGCGATGAGGGCTCGCGGGAACTGCTCGACGCCGACCTGGCCGTGGCCGCCACCGAGCCGGCTGAGCTCGCCTGGCGGCACGCGCTGCTCGCCGAAATTGCGGTCGAGATGCTCGGGCCGGCCGACCAGCGTGCCCTGCACGCCAGGCTCGCCGAGGCAGCGACCGCGCCCGGCGAAGCGGCCAGGCACTACGCCAGCGCCGGAGCGGCCGACCTAGCACTCGCTGCGGCGCTCAAGGCCGCGGACGAGGCGACCAGGCCTGGCGAACGCGCCAGCCACCTCGCGCTCGCCGTATCAGTCGTGACCGGACCGATGGCCGATGAACTTCGGCTGCGCGCAGCCCGCGCGCTCGATGAGGCGCACGACTGGGCGGGCGTCAAGGCCGTGCTCAGCCAGCTCACCAGCCAGGACGCCGAGACCATGGCCTGGGGCAAGCTGCTGCTCGCCAGGGGCGCGTGGGCGGCGGGCGACCTGGACGCGCTTCGGGCGGCGCTGGCCGAAGGGCTGACGCTGGCGGCAGGCACAGGCAGTGAGGTAGAGGTCAGGCTGCGGATAGAGCAGTCAAGGCTGCCGATCTTTGTCGACTGCGACCTTGCCGAAGGCGTCGCGATGACCAGTGCCGCGCTCAGCCTTGCACGCAGCACCGGCGTCGACGTGCCGCGCGCGGAGTACCTGCTGGGCACCGCGCTCGCGGTCGCCGACCAGCCTGGCGGCGACGAGCACTTGCGGTCGGCGCTCGCTGGCGCGAGAGCGACGGGCGATGTGCCAACCGAGTTCCTCGCCGCGAACAACCTGGTCAGCTACGAAGAATCGGCCGGTTCGCAGCAGCGGGCGCGCGAGGTCGCGCTTGAGATGATCGACCGTGCCGCCGAGCTTGGCCTAGGTTACTGGGAATCGGCGATGCGAGCGACGGTAGTGAACCTGGACGCACATGCCGGCGCGTACTTCCAGGTCATCGACGCAGCGGAAAAGCTGCTCGGCCAGCCGCTCGAAGCGCGCACCAGGGACATGCTCATCGAATGCCTCGGGCTGGCCCTGACCGACCTCGGCCGCGCCGACGAGGCGATCAGGCGCCTGGAGGCCGAGCAGACCAACGCGATCCCCGACTACCGGGGCCGTGGGCAGCTGCTCTGGGTGCTGGCCGAGGCCTCGCTCTGGAGCGGCCGTCCAGACCAAGCGATCGAGTTGCTCGATGACGTACTCGACGGGCCAGCCGACGACCCTAACCGCCTGTTCGGTCTCGTGACCATGGCCTGGGCGCGGGTCGAGCTTGGCCAGGATCCCGGATCGCCGGCACCTCCGCACAAGCGGCCTATGCTGCTCGCGGCCAGGCCTGAGACCGAGGCGCTGCGGCTCTTCCACCGCGGTGACTACGGCGACGCCGCCGAGCTGTTCGAGAATGCGGCCGGCTTCTGGGCGCCCTACCACCGCCGCGGCGAACTGCGCTGCGCGTGGGGAGCCGGAGAAGCACTGCGGCGCTCGGGCGACTTGTCCGCAGCGGTCATGCAGCTTGAACTCGCCGAATCGATCGCCAGCGAGCTTTCCGCCACGCTATTCCTCGCGCGGATACACCGCTCTCTCCGAGCGGCTGGCCAGCGCCGCTCTGCGCCCCGGTCGGAGCGGCGCGACAGGCTGACCGACCGCGAACGCCAGGTCCTTGAGCTCGTCAGGAAGGGTCTGACGAACGCTCAGATCGCGACCCAGCTCGGAATCACGCAGCGCACGGTCGTTGCGCTCATCGCCTCTGCGGTCAACGAACTCGGGGCCGCCAACCGCAGCCACGCCGCGGCGCTCGCGGCCCAGGACTGACGTGAGCCAGCAGTCGTTCATCGTGCTCGAAGATGCGGCGCACGCCGACTTCGACCTAGCCTGCGCCGAGCTTGCCAGCCAAGGGCTAAGCGTCGTACCGGCATTCGAGCCGGCCGCGCCAGGCCTGGTCTGCGCAGGCGAAGTGGGCGACTGGCAGGCCGCGCAGCTAGCGGTGCTCGCGGCGCTGGCAGGCGCGGACCTCGTCGTGGCGGCAGCCGCGCCCCGCGAAGTGATCGACACACTGTGCGAAGACCTGCGCAGGCTCGGCACCCTCGACCACCGGCTCAGCCCCCGAAAGTCAGCCGTGCTCGAGCTTAGCCAGGCCGAGCGCGCCTTGATCGAGCGGCTGCTGGCCGGAGACTCGCTCGGCGAGGCGGCCAGGGCGCTGCATATGTCAAGGCGCACCGCCGATCGCAGGCTGGCCTCGGCGCGGCGCGCGCTCGGCGCGGCGAGTACCGCAGAAGCGCTTGCCGTCGCGATCAGGCTCGGCTTGCGCCCGCCCGCCTAAGCCCGCCCGAACCTCGGCGCCGGCCGGGGCGCAGGTTGGCGCAAATGTGCAATGACCCAGCCAGTCGCCGGTTCCTAGGCTGCCTTTACCCCGGAAAGGGGCTCGATGACGATGGGAGAAAGACATGCGAGGGCTTGGCCTCCGGACCGGCCGCGCCGCGACCGCGCTATCCGCGGGACTGCTCGCGGCCGCGTCGGCGGTCGGCGTCGTGACCGCGCAGCCGGCCAGCGCCGCGGTCAGCGGCTCGATTGTTTACATAAAAAACGGCAACGTATGGATCGCCCACGCCGACGGGACGCATGCACACCAGTTCACCATGGCCAGGTACAACTGGTCGTCGCCTTCCGAGGCCGACAACGGCACTATCGTGGTCGCCGGCGGTCTCGATGCGACGAGCAACGGCATCGAATCGGTGCCAGGCGCCGAGATTTACCGGTTCGCGCCGAACGGCAACCAGATCGGCGGCGCGATTCCGACCTGGGGAACCTACTCAACCGAAAGCTGCCCGACGATAGCGCCGACGTCGGTAGAGGTCTCACCTGATGCCACCAAGATTGCCTATGGCGACTTCCTGTGCGGCGACCCGCAGTACACCGCGCTCTGGACTCCGGCCACTGCCACCCATCTCAACTTCCCGCATCAGGTCGAGGGCCAGGTCGATTTCTACGAGCCGCACTGGGTGAACAACTCGACGTTCGTGGTCTCGCACTTCGGGCAGCCATTCGCCGATACCGATGCCAGGTGGTACACGCACGGCGTGACCCAGGCCGACGACACCGGTTACAAAGGCTGGAACTGGTCAGCGATGACCGGCACAGGCGCTCAGGCTGTGATTACCAGGGCCGGCGACAAGATGGCGGTGCTCGAGGACGACGCGGCTGACTGGCTCGACGGCAAGCCGCGCCTGGTCCGGCTGTGGCTGTTCACCGGCCACAACGTCCCGACCAACTGGAACGAGCGGTGCGAGATCAAGCTGAACGCCGCGCAGACCTCAGACCCCGCACACCTGCACCCGAGCTTCTCCGCCGACGGCAGCGAGCTGATCTGGGGCGACGACCGCGGTGTCGAGGAGGTCTCGGTGGCCAACCCGGCCAACTGCGCCAGCATCCAGCCGCACCTGCTGATCCCAGGCGGCTCCGAGCCGTTCTTCTCTGCGGGCAGCGAGCAGCCAAGCGCCGTCAACCCACACCAGCCCGGCGTCCACTACCCCCACGCCGTGTTCACCTTCACGCCAGCCAGCCCGGCGGCGCACGCCAAGGTCGCCTTCAGCGGCGCCAGGAGCTGGGAGACCAGCGGCTCGATCGTGTCGTTCAGGTGGACGTTCGGCGACGGCAAGATCGCAAGGGGGAAGCGGGTCAGCCACATCTACGCCAAGGCGGGACGCTACACCGTGACGCTTACCGTGCGGGACGCGAACGGCTTCCGCTCCACGATCAAGCACACGATCAAGGTCAGAAAGTAAGTCAGACCCGGGGGCACCGGGCTCGCCCACGAATGGTGGGCGAGCCCGGTCAGTTACCCACCGCACGGTCAGCTCCCGCGGCGCCGCTCCAGCAAGCTCGCCGCGGCCAGATAGCCGGCCTGCATGGCCCTTGCTGCCTGGCCGACAAACTCGTCGCCCGGCAAGAACGACGGGTGGTGCAGGCTGAACGGCCCGCCGGTGCCGAGGAACATCATCAGAGTCGGCGCGCTGCGGGTGTAATAAGAAAAGTCGTCGGCGCCGCACGAGCGCAACGAGGTGTCGACGGTGAACCCGGCTTCGCGCAGCCGCGGCCATACCGCCATGGTCAGCGCCTCGTCGTTCACCAGCGCGGGCTCGCCTTGGTGGATCGTGACCGTGCCGCGACAGCCGAACGCCAGGCAGACATGCTGCACCGTTTCCGTGAGCAGTCCGTGCAGCCTGGACCGGTCGGTTTCGTCAAGTACGCGCATGGTGCCGCGCGCGACCGCGGTGTGCGGAATCACGTTCGTGGCGTGGCCCGCCTCGATCATTCCGACAGAGATCACGACCGCGTGGGTCGGATCTGAGCGCCGACTCACGATCTGCTGCAGCGCGATCACGCACTGGCACATCGTCGTCACCGGGTCGGCGGCTAGCTGCGGGTAGCCGGCATGCCCGCCGGTCCCTTCGACTCTGATCTCGAAGTCATCGGTCGCCGCGTTCACCGTGCCGATGGCGGCGGCAACCGTCCCGGCGGGCAGCTGGTGTTGCAGGTGGACCGCGATGATCGCCCTCGGCGAGTGGGCCGTCAGCGCCCCGGACTCCACGATGTCCTCGGCGCCGGACGGAATCGTTTCCTCACGCGGCTGCAGCACGGCGAGTATGGGCGCCGGCAGCTCAGCCTCCCGCAGCGCCGCGCGGCAGAACGCGGTGAGCGCGGCCAGGTGCACATCGTGGCCGCATGCGTGCATGGCGCCGGTCCGCGACGCCCACGGCACGCCGGTCTCTTCGGTGATCGGCAGCGCGTCGAGTTCGGCGCGCAGCGCGACGCACGGTCCCGGACCACCGATCCGCACCAGGCGCCCCGTCTCCGCGACAATCTCAGCGTCCGGCGAACCGAGCGCTGCGGTGACCCGCTCGGCGGTACGGTGCTCGGCCCCGGACGGCTCGGCGTCCGCGTGCAGTTCGTGCCGCAGCGCGACGGCCGCATCCATCTCGGCGGCAAGCTGGAACGGCCCGGGCAGGTCGGTGGCTGACGCGGTCACGCCAGCTCCAGCCCGTAGACCCTGGCCGCATTCTCAAAACCAACCAGGTTAGAAACGTAACTCGCATCCGTACTCGCCCACGCACCGGCGGCGACGAACTCATCGATAACCGCGGCCAGATCACGCCGGAATCCGACCGCTCCGAGGTAATGCAGCTCGGGCAGCCCGAATGCGTCCGACGAGTAGAGCATCTTGTGGAACGGGGTCAGCTCAAGCGCTTCGGCGAGCACCGCGGCCGATCTGGCCCCGACGTGATTCAAGATCGCGCCAAGGTCCATGTACACGTGCGGGAACACATTGGCCAGGTATCCCGCCTCCCGATGGAACGGATAGCAGTGCAGCAACATGACCGGCGTCCCGGTGTCCTGCGTGGCGAGCAGGAAGTCGTGCAGCAGCGAGGGGTTGGAGCGATGCAGCCGGACGTCAGTGTCGCCGAACCCCACGTGGAACTGCAACGGCAGGCCGACATCGATCGCGGACCAGATCAGGTGCCGCAGCAAGACCGGGTCCTCGACCCTGGTGCCAGCCCGCAGCGCCCTGCCAGCGGCGTCAGCGACCTCGCCAGCCGTCGGCCTGGCCGGGTCGAAGTCAAAGCCGTACCTGTAGGCAACGACCGACTTGTAACCGACCGCGTTCGCCGACTCGCTTGCCCGCGCTAGCGCGCCGGCGAACGAGTCGGCGAACCCTGAGGCAGTCGCCTGAGTCCGCAGCACCTGCTCGGCGACGGACTCAAGCCGGACGACGTGCCGAGCCGGTGTCCCGCTCGCGGCTGCCAGCTGTTCAGGCGTGGTGAGCCGGGCGCCCTGGAAGCCGGTGTCGACAAGCCACATCTCCACCTCGGCCGCCGCCAGCAGCCGCCGGTTCACCTCGCGGGCGCCAAGCTCGGCCCGCCTGCGCAGGTAGTCATCGGCTGGGGCGAACGGCTCAAGGTCGAGCACGGGGGCACACGATCGCCGGATCGCGAACCCAAGCTGAGTGTCGAACATCGTCCGGCTGGGCTCTGCACGCCCCTCAGCGATCAGCTCTTCGAATCCGGCCCGGTCCAGGTCGGTGGTCACGACGCCATGAACATGGTGGTCGATGAGTCTCACGTGCCTCCCTCGATCGTTCCTGCGAACAGTGCGTCGTAGCGTGCCATCCGCTCGCGCGGCGCGGTGCCGAGCTTGTCGACGAGCGCGGCGATCACGGTCTCGACCAGCGCCAGCGCAGGCGTCAGCGCGTCGAACGGCGAAGCCGACGCGACGCTCGTCGTCAAGATCACGTCGGCTTGCGCCGCCAGCGGCGACAGGTAAGGATCGGTGAACGCGATCAACGTCGCGCCCTGCCGCTTCGCGATCATCGCCAGCCGCACGGTGTCGTGCTGGTAACGGCGGTAGTCGAAGGCAACGAGGACGTCGCCGCGGCCGATGTCGAGCATCGAGCTGATCCGGTCGGCAGCCGAGACGACCCGCACGTTCGGGCGAAGTATCCGCAGATGCGCGGCCAGGTGTTCGGCGAGCATCGAACTGAACCGTCCGCCGATGAGCGTGACGCCGCGGCGCGGATCGGACAGCAGCCCTACCGCGTGCTCGAACTCAGCCTTGGGCAAGCTCGCGAAACTGGCCTCGATCCCGTCGCAGAGCGACCGCTGCGACCTGGTCAACGCGTCGGGCTGCGCTGACTCGTCCGACACCCCATGCATCGACAACGGCGACGACAGCCGGGCGGAAACCTCGGACTTCAGCGCCTGCTGGAAGTCCGCGTAGCTGTCGAACTCCAGCTTGCTGACAAGCCGGAGCACGGTAGGTGCGCTCACCCCGGCATCAGCGGCGAGCCTGGCCACCGGCGCGAGACCCCTTACGGGGTAGTCGGCGAGCAGCACCCGGACGACCTTCCGCTCAGCTGGGGTGAGATGGGCGACCTGTACCCGCTCGGCGACGGTCACCATCGCCAGCGGGTGCGCGCCACCACGTCGTCCGGGCTTGAGGTGGCGAAAACCTCGGTCTCGGCTCGGCGCACGGCGAGTACCGCCTCGAACAACGGGTCGCCCATCGCTTCGCGCAGCACGTCGCTGGCTTCGAACGCGTCCGCGGCCTCGGTCAGCGACTGCGGCAGCCTGACGATGCTCGCGTCGTCGAGGCCAGCCGGGTCACCGGTGACCTCATCGGGCAGCGATCCGGTACCCGCCAAGCCAGCGGCGAGCAGCGAGCCGACCACCAGATACGGGTTAGCTGCCAGGTCGAAGCACTTGATCTCGACGTTGGCCCTGATGTCCTGCTCGCCGGTCGAGCCGGTGACCAGGCGAAGCGCCGCCTCCCTGTTCTCCCTGCCCCAGACCTGGTAGGCACCGGCCCAGTGGGAAGGGACCAGCCGGATGTAGCTGGCCACGCTCGGGGCGCCGACAGCGACCAGCGCAGGCATCGCGTCCAGCATCCCGGCGGCGAACGCCTCGCCCTCGGCGGTCATGCCGTACCTACCTGGTCCGCCGGTCAGCAGGTTCGCCCGGTCGCGCCAGAGGCTGAGGTGCACGTGCCCGCCGTTGCCGACGAAGCCGGCGACGACCGACGGGGCGAACGATGCCTTGAACCCGTGTGCTTGCGATACGGCCCTGATCGTCTGGCGCACAAGGACGCTGTCGTCGGCGGCGCCGACCGGGTCGTTAGGCGCGACCGACAGCTCCATCTGCCCGGCGGCGTACTCGGGGTGGAACTGCTCGACGACGATGCCCTCTTGCTCAAGCGCGGCGACGACCCTGCGCGCGTAGTCGGACAACTCGATTACCCGAGTCATGCCGTAGGCCGGACCCTCGCAGGCCGGCACGAACGTGCTTTCTCCGTTTGCGGTGGATTGCTCGGTCCCGACCGCCCATTCGATCTCGAAGCTGAGCTGAGCGGTGAGGCCCTTGTCGGCGGCGAGATCGACCATCTTGCGCGCGAACGTGCGCTGGCAGCCCTGGTAGTTGCGGCCTTCCTGGGTGTATCGGTCAACCGGTGCGAACGCCCAGCCGTGCTGCGCGCCGAGCGCGGTGACCCGGTCGAGGTCGGGGATCAGTCGCAAGTCGCCGTCCGGGCCACCGATGTGCTTGCTCGTGGTGATGGAATCGTCGACTACGAAGACGTCGAAGACCGGGGACATGCCGATGCCCCAGCCGGCGGCTCGTTCGAAGCGGCTCAACGGGACGGTCTTGACCCGCGTGATGCCCGCGTTATCGACCCAGCACAACGCGACCATGCTGACGCCCGCGTCGCGCAACGTGGCGACGACCTCGCTGGCGGCTTCTGTGCGCTTGATCCGATCGTCTACGCTGAGCACGATCGGGCCGTCGGCTGTCCAGGCTGTCATGTCGCAAACGTTACAGTTGCCGCCCGATGCGGGTCAATGCGTAATGAATGTTAGACACTCACCAGCCTCGCAGATCGATCGGCCAGACGTCGACCACCTCATCGCCACGGAAGATGTATGCGCGCTCGTGGTAAGCCATTGTCGGATCGACGTGAGCTGGCACGAGCATGACGCGATCGCCGACAGTTCTGGGCGGCGCGAACGTTGTGTGCTCATCTGAGCAGAACCAGACGTCGGCGTTGCTCAGGGCCGGTATGCCGTGGTCCATGCCGAAGCATTTGAGGCCGGCGTCGGCTACCGACCAGCCTGCTTCCGCGGTCGAGATGACCGTCGCGAGCACGAACAGCGCCTGGCGGAATGGCAGGTTCAGCTGGTTGTAAGCGGTATCCATGAGGGCATAGCTGCCGGCCTGGATTTCGTTGGCCCACGTATTGATCGCGTAGGTGCCAGTGCCGCCCGCCGAGATCAGATCGCCTCCCACGTCGGCGTGGGCCGCCAGTAGCTGCTCCATGGACTCTTGGCACTTGGCGGATCGATCCGCGGCGTCGACTAGGCCGACTACGTGCCCTTCGTAGCCCATCACCCCCCGGACTTCCAGTCCTCGTCGTCTCGCCTGGTCGGCTAGCTGGCCAGCCGCCTGCGGCAGTATGCCACACCGGGGCAGGCCCACGTTGACGTCGATGAGCACCTCGCGAACCCCGCCCGCCACAGCGGCGTCCACCGTCTGCGGCGAGTCAACGGCGACGGTGACCCTGGCGCCACCTTCGACCAGTGCCCCGAGCCGGGATGCGTCGAGTACCTCGTTCGCCAGAAGCAGGTCGCCGCCGAGACCGGCTGCTGCCATGCCTTCGCATTCCTTGATCGTCGCGCAGGTGAAGGAGTCGTGGCCGGTCTCCGCCTGACGCCGGGCCAGGCTCGTGCACTTATGGGCCTTGATGTGAGGGCGCAGCCTTCGGCCCGGCAAAGCCGCTGCCATCTCAGTGAGGTTGTGGTCGAGCGCGTCGGCGTCGATCAGTAGGGTCGGAGTTGGGAGGTCGGCGACGTTCATCACAGGTACCTGCTCTGCTTAGTTCTGGCTGCCTGGTAAGACTGTCGTGCCTTCGCCACGGACTCTAACTCGGAGACTTCGCGGCGGGGACGTCCCACTAGGGCAGCAAGGAAACGCCGCGATCGCCTGCCCGACGGTCAGCCTCACGTCCAGGTCTCCCTGATCCATGCGTGCGCCGGGTCGTCGCAGATCAGCCACCGTCGCTCCCCCGGCCCCGCCATCACGTTCAGGTAGTACATGTCGTAGCCGGGCACCGCCATCGCCGGCCCGTGCCAGCCGTAGGGCACAAGTACCTGATCACCAGTCCGCACCTCGGCCAGCACGTCGATGTCCCTGTCGTCACTGGCGTAGACGCGCATATATCCGATCCCCGACTTTCCGTCCTGCGATTTTCCGTCCTGCGATTTTCCGTTCTGCGATTTTCCGATTTCGAAGTAGTAGATCTCTTCGAGCACCGACTCCTCGCCCTGGCGGTCCTGATCGTGCTTGTGCGGAGGATAGGAGGACCAGTTGCCACCTGGGGTAATCACTTCGCAGGCCAGCAGTCGGTCGGCGTCGAACGTGGTCTCCATGCAGAAGTTGCGTACGTGGCGCGAGCATGAGCCGGCGCCGCGCAACTCGACTGGGACGTTGCCCGCGGCACCGTACCGCAGCGGCAGGTCCGCTGTGGCCTGCGCTCCCGGCAGCGCGATCTTGCCCGTCCCGGTGACCACGGCCGTCGAATTTCGCGGCAGGTAGGCGAAGTCGGTCGCGCCGTCGAACACGCTCGCGCGGCCGGTTAGCTCAAGCGTCTGGCCCCCGCAGGTCACCGAGCACGCGCCAGCCAGCGGCAACACCAGCATCTCCTGGGTGCCAGTCGCCACCTCCTGCGTACCGTCGAGGGCAAGCACCAGCAGCGACGCCCACTTCATATCGCAGCCTCCAGTAGCGCCTCAAGCACTCGGGGCAGGCTATCTCACCCACCCACGCCACAAACGGCGGGACAGCTCCGCACTATTGACTCCCCGGACCAGCGCCGGCACGCCGGCACCAATCCTCAAGCTCAACAGCAGCATCGGACCGCCGTTGCCTCGTGGGCGTCGTATGAGTGGTCGTTAGCCTGGACTCCGCGAGACGTCGTGACCGCGTTCTCGGGTTAGGTCCGCGTGAGGCGGTCTAGCAACGAGGCGCAGGCGTGGATGGTGCGGACGTGGGGCACGTCGATCCCGAGCCGGTCGGCTAGTTCGACGACCGCGCCGGTCATGCAGCCGACTTCGAGCCGCTTGCCGGCCTGCAGGTCCTGGAGCATGGAGGTCTTGTGATCGCCGACCGCGAGCCCGGCCTCAAGCCGCCGGTCGAGCGACACGGGGAACTTGACGCCCAGCCGGTCGGCCACTCGCGCGCACTCACCGAACACGGCGCGCAACAGGTCGACCATCTCGGGCAGCTCTCCGAGCTGGCCGAGCGTCGCCCCGGTCAGCGCGGTGATCGGGTTGAACGCCACGTTGCCGATCAGTTTCAGCCAGATCTGATCGGCCAGCCGCGATTCGACCGGCGCCCTGAGCCCGCCGGCCGCGAACGCCGCCGAGATCGCCTTGCACCGATCGCTGACCTGTCCTCGCGGCTCCCCGATCGTGAACCTGGTTCCCTCGATGTGCCTGATCAGGCCCGGTTCGACGATCTCGGTCGAGCTGTACACGACGCAGCCGATATTGTGCTCGGGCTGGATGGACGACGCGATGACCGCGCCAGGATCGACGCTCTCCAGGCCGGGCTGGTACCACCACGGGATGCCGTTCTGCGCCCAGATCGCCGCGGCGTGCGGGGCGAGCAGTTCGCCGAGCCTCGGCGCTATCTCGGGCAGGCTGTACGCCTTGAGCCCGACGAACACCACGTCGGCACCCGCGACCGCGCCAAGGTCGTCGGTCACCGGCGGGCGTGCGGTGAAGTCGCCGCGCGGGGAGATGACCCGGACCCCGTCGCGCTCCATCGCCGCCAAGTGCGCGCCGCGCGCGATCAGCGTCACCTCGGCGCCACCGCGAGCCAGTGCCGCGCCCACGTACGCGCCGATGGCCCCGGCACCGAGCACCACGAAGCGCACGGCTAGGCCCCCGCGTTTTGCTGCACAGCTGTTTGCTGTACAGCCAAGAAGTCAGCCACCCGGCGACGCTGGACCTTGCCGGTGGCCGTGCGCGGGATCTGATCGAGTATCCGGATGCTGGCCGGCACCTTGAACGGCGCTAGCTGGGTTCGGCAGTGGTCGATCAGCTCCTTAGCATCAGCCGCAGCCGTCAAGGTGACGGCCGCCCCGACAAGTTCGCCGTACTTGTCGTCGCTGACGCCGAAGCAGACCGCGTCCTTCACCGCCGGATGCGCGAGCAGTACCTGCTCGATCTCGATCGGGGAGATGTTCTCGCCGCCCCTGATGATCATTTCCTTGATACGGCCTTCGAGATACAGGTAGCCCTCGCGCAGCACGCCGAGATCACCGGTGCGGAACCAGTCGCCGTAGAACGCCTCGGCTGTCGCAGCGGGATTGGCCACGTACCCGGACATCACCCCGGGCCCCTGGATCACCACCTCGCCGACCTGGCCATCCGCGAGCAGCGCCCCGCTCCGGTCGGCGATGCCGACTCGCGTCCCGGTCGCCGCGCCGACCGAGCCTGGGATCCTGGCCGCAGGCGGCAGCGGGTTCGACGACATCTGGTGGCTGGCCTCGGTCATCCCGTACGCCTCGAGCATCGGCACGCCGTACGCCTGCTCGGCCCGGTCGAGCAGCGCTGGCGACAGCGCCGAACTGCACGAACGCGCGAAGCGCAGGGAGTCAATCGAGCCAGCGCCCGCGTCCAGGATCATCTGATGCAGCGTCGGGCCGGCCGACAGCCAGGTGGCCTGGTGCTCACGCGCCTGCCGCCAGAACCGCTGCGGTGTAAACCGGCGCGGCACGATCACCGACCCGCCGCTGGCCAGCGTCGCGAACGTGGAAGCGACCAGCCCGTGCACATGAAACAGCGGCATCACGCAGAACGACACGTCGGCCGGCCCGAGCCGGTAATGCTCAGCGATGTTCCGCGCCGATGCCATCAGGTTGCGCTGGAGCAGCGGTACCTGCTTGGGGCGACTTGTCGTACCGCTCGTATGCAGGACGACTGCCACGTCGTCGGGCTGGCCTGGGTCCACACTGGCCACGGAAGAAATTTCTCCGCCTTGAAAGAAAAGCGCGGGCGGGCCGTCGTCGCTAGCTTGCACGATTACCACGGGCAACGAGCATCCTTCCGCGGCGCTAACCGCCGCCTTGATGCCCGACGTCAGCAGAAATCTCGGCGCGATGTCGGTCAGGTAGAAAGTGAACTCGGCCTCGGTGTAGGCCGGGTTGAGCGGCGCCGCCGCCGCGCCAAGCGCGATGATCGCGAAGAATAGCTCGATGTACTCAGGGCCGTTGGGCAGGCTGAGCGCGACTCGGTCGCCCCGGCGGACACCAGCGGCGGCCAGTCGGCCGGCCAGCGTCTCGACCCGGCTGGCGAGCTGGGGGTGGGTCAGGGTCTGCCCGTCTTCGCCGACGATCAGCGCGGGCGCGTCCCCGCCGTCGAGCAGTGCGGTCAGTGGTTCGGGGTGACTCAGCGTTTCCACGCGCCCTCCTTGCGCCAGGCGGCCTCGGCCTCGCCGATCGGCGTCGACGGCGGCCCTTGCACGAATGGCCAGATCTCCTCGGCGACGGCGCGCCAGTTGGCGGTCGCGGTCATTTCTCCGAGCACGGCGAAGAGGCCGAGGTTGATGCGCTGCAGCACGACGTAAGAGCGCGGGATCGCGACGTATTCGGCGACCGGGCTGCGCACGTCGAAGAACCTGCGCACCACCGAGGAGGCGTAGTCACCGGTCATCGTGACCGGTTCTGCCTTGCGGATCGTGGCGTAGAAGACCGCGAGGTGCTCGATCACCTCGTCGGTGGACAAGGGCGCGTCGGGGCGCAGGAACCCGGCGATCACCATGCTGCGCCTGAAGGCCTCGGGATCCTCGTTGACGCACAGGTTTTTCGCCATGTTCATCAGCGGCAGCAGCTCGGTGTCGGTGAAGTGCTTGACCAAGCCGAAGTCGAGGAACGTGACCTTGCCGTCGCCGTGGAAGAGATAGTTCCCTGGGTGCGGGTCGCCGTTGAACGCGTGCAACTCATACAGGCTGCGGAACACGAACCGGTAGATCGTCTCGGCCGCCAGATCGCGCTCGTGCTGCGGCCACTGCGCCACGTCGACGAACCTGGCGCCGACCGCGAGCTCACTGGTCACCACGCGCCTGGTGGACAGCTCGGGAATCACGTTCGGCACGATGATCGTCGGGTGGCCACGGAAGTACCGCGCGAATAGGGCCTGGTTGTCCGCCTCGCGGCGGTAGTCGATCTCTTCGAGCACCCGCTCGCGCAACTCGGCGAGCAGCGCGTCAACATCCTGGCTCGGCGCGGTGATCCGAAGCATTCGCCGAAGCAGCGCCACATTGTCCAGGTCGGCGGTGATCGCCTCGGCGATGCCTGGATACTGCACCTTCACGGCCACGGCCCGGCCGTCATGGGTAATCGCGCGGTGCACCTGCCCGATCGACGCGGCCGCGATCGGCTCAGGGTCCCACTGCGCGAATGCGCGGTCTGGCGGCTGGCCTAGTTCCTCCTCGACGACGGTCGCGGCTAGGTGCGGGCTCATCGGCGGGACGCTGTCCTGCAGCCTGCTCAGAGTCCGCCGCACCGCCGGAGACAAGCCCTCGTCTATGTAGCTGGCCATCTGGCCGATTTTCATCAGGACGCCTTTCATCGCGCCGAGTGTCTCGGCGACGTCCTGCGCGGTCTCCAACGCCAGGTCCTGCCGAAGCTGCTGCCTGGCCTCGCCGGCGGCCGCGAACAGCTTCGGCGCGTTGCTCGCGTACCTGGCGCCGCCGCGCGCGACCAGGTTCACCGCGGCGAGCCCGCGCTTGAGCCGTAGCTTGTTGCCCCGCCCGCGACGCCGCAGCACGAGCCACACCCCGACCCCGGCCGTGATCGCCGCGCCTGCCAGCAGCCTTCGCCTCATGAGGCCAGCGTACGTACCTGGCTTCGCGGCGCGCCGACGGGGCTTTGCCGGAATTTCCGCGCAAGGGCCGGTTTCCGATGCTAAAAGTGACGCGGGGAGGACACATGACTAAGTTCGCAGCGCTGGTCGCGGCTGGCGCGATTCTCGGTATCGCCGGCTGCGGTTCCGTATCGTCGACCAGCTCCGCTCCGCCGAACTCGCAGCAAGGTATCGGCCAGGGCGCCACGTCGACGACGGCAGCGCCGCCGACCTCGGCGCCGCCGACGTCCGCGCCCGCCACGTCGGCCGCGGCGTCGGAAGTGGGCGTGTGCGTCACTCCGGTGGTGACTTGCAGAGGCGAGCTGAAGACCGAGCCGACGCAGATCATCCTGTCGGGCGACGGCACCGCCTTCGTAACCGGCCTGCTCTGGACGGGCTGGGGTTCAAACGGCGCGACCGGCTCAGGCACGCTCAAGCTCGACAACTGCGACCCGAACTGTGCCCAGGGCAGCCTGACCGGCTACGAGGCGACTGTCGTCCTGTCGGATCTGACCGGCTACGTCGGCGGCGCGGCCTACGCCACGATGATGGTCGCCGCTCCCGGCTCACCGTTCGGCACGAGGACGTATCACCATCTAGCGCCTTAGCGGCCTGGCGGCTCGCACCCTGGCTGCGATGCGCTGCCTGGCCTCTAGAACCCCAGGCTCGCCGATGAACACCGCGTCGAGCACGCCAAGCGCCTGGCGGATCTCGACCTGTCTGGCGGGCGTCAGCGGCTCGCGCGAGATCCCGTACATGTCGGCGGCCCAGCCGGGCAGCGAGGCGGTCACGCCGTCCCTGATGTCCTGCCAGATCTCGGCGATCTCCTCGTCAAGTCCGGGCGGGTCGAGCAGGTAGGCGATCGAGTCCCTGGCCGCCGGGGTGCAGGCCAGCTCGGGCCTGACCGACTCGATGTAGGCATCAAGCTCGGCGACCGTGGATGGCACCAACTCGCGCGACACGCCGACAAGCTCGGCGGCGACCACCATCTCGGCGACGTAGGCGTCGGCGTCGGCCGACGAGAGCGGCGAACCGAAAAGACTCCTGGCCGCCAGGGTGGACTCGACCAGGGCGGCGTGAATCCACAGCAGCAGGGCGGGATCGCTCGCCGCGTACGGCTTGCCGGTCACGCCGTCAACGCCCTCGACGTGCCGGTGGATCTTCCTGACCCGAGCGGCGACCCGCTCGGCCACGGCCTTTTCCCCGAAGCTGACCGTGGCGAGGTAGCCAGAAGTCGCGGCCAGCCTGCCGACCGGGTCCTCGCGCCAGTTGCTGTGCTGGTCCACGCCGGCCATCGCGAGCGGGTGCAGCGCCTGGATAAGCAGCGCCCGAAGGCCTGCCACCGGCCCGGACAGGTCACCGCCCGACCGCCAGGTCACGCTCGCTGGGCCGAAGAACCCGTCGTCGGCGGGGTGCTCTGGCACTCCGGCCGCGTAAGCCTTCGCCGACCGCTCGACCAGTCCGGCCGCGTCGGCGTAAATGTCCACGCCGTCCATACCGCCAGCCTACGTTTCCGCGCCGAATAGTCGATGGCGCCCACGCTGTAAGCCTCAGGCGGCGTATGTGCGCAGCACGTTGAGCGCGGCCGCGCCATGCGGGCCTTCGCCGCGCAAGCCGGACTGATCGGGCGCCAGCCGCTGGGCAGCCACCCGGCAGAACGCGCCCGCCGACCCGGTGATCGATGAGGCCGCACCCTGCGGGCCGTACTCCCAGGTCTCTCCGCCCGGAGCAGTCAGCCTGCAATACACCTGCTGATCCGGCTGGCCGGCCAGGGCGAAAGCGTACGCCAGCGACCGGTGCGCCAGCCAGGCGATATGCCGCAGCCGGTCGGTGTCGGGCAAGTCAATGCCAAGCGGCCTAGTGATGTCGAGCGCGTGCGCCCAGTGCTCGGCCAGCCTGGTCGTGGCCAGCGTGGCCGGCTTCAGCGGTGCCTCTATCCACCTCAACTGCTTCGCCGGGTCAGCTCCGCGCAACTCGGCGAGCGCCGCCACCCGTGCCGTACGCCACCGCTGGAAGATTCGCTGCGGCGTGTCCCGCTGCGACTCGACCAGTCTGGCCATCTGCTCGTCCACGCTGACCCCGGTCTCATGACGGGCGTCGATGCCGACTCCGGTAACCGAGGCGACCACGCCTTCCTCGCTCTGCGCCAAGTGGAGCACGACGTCAGCAACGCTCCACCCCGGTGCCCCAGATTCCGTCGCCCACTGCGAGTCATCGAGCCGCTCAAGTATGTCCTGCAGCCGCGCTTCTTCATTCTCAAGATCATCAAAGATAGCCATACCAGGACTATCCCATGACGATGCCGCTGGTTCGGGGAGGCAGGCAGGGCCGCTGGTTCGGGGAGGCAGGCAGGGCCAGCGCTGGCGAGACCGGGGATCGGGTGTCCCGACCAATGCTGGCCCTGCTGGTGGGGGCGACTCAGAGGGCGGCTAGGGCGAATTCGGCAAGTTGTGCCCGCTGGCATGGCCATTTCGAGCCACAGTACGCACAGATGCCGTAGGCGTTGACGTGCTGGTCGATCACTTGCTGTGCGGTGGCTAGGAGGTGCATGAGTTCAGGCGGGAAGACGCCGTACTTGCCCGGCGTGGGGGTATACATTTCGATTCACTTCTCTCACGTCCGCACCTCCGGTGCTTTGGGCGGTGGCGCGCTTCGTTTCTGTTATCCATGATGGCGCGCCAGAGCGGTGTCGTCTTCGCTGCTAGCGCCCAACCTCGGCGCAGGCTGACTGGCATGCGATTTTCCAGCTAGCTGCAATGAGCATGCACTGCCGTGTGGTGCAGGCTGGGGTGATGGCGTTGAGTTGCGTCATTGTCGACGACAACCATGACTTCCTTCGCGCTGCGCGCGAACTGCTTGATCACGAAGGAATCAACGTGGTTGGCTGCGTGTCGACCGGAGCGCAGGCCGTCCGCGCCTGCGAGGAGCTGAGGCCGGACGTGGTGCTGATCGACATTGACCTCGGCGATGAGATCGGCATTGAAGTCGCTCATCGCCTCGCCGATCAGCAGCAGGGCGCAGCGCAACCGCGCATCATTCTCATCTCCGCCTACTCCGAAGACGACTTCGCCGACATGGTCGCTGACAGCCCAGCGGTCTCGTTCCTGCCGAAGGCGGCTCTGTCGGCGACAGCGATACGCGCCATACTCGACCGGGCGGGCGGCTCTGCCGTTGGCGGGTCTTAGCGCGACTCTAGATAGGCAAGTACCGCCAGCACACGGCGATGGTTATCCTCGGTTTCCGACAGCCGCATCCTGGCGAGAATGCTCCGGACGTGCTTCTCGACCGTTCCCTCGGTGATCCACAGCCGGTGGGCGATGCCGGCGTTCGAGCGGCCTTCGGCCATGAGCGCGAGGACTTCGTGTTCGCGATCGGTGAGTTCGGCTAGTGCGTCGTCGCGGTGGCGGACCGCGATCAGCTCTTTGACCAGGGCGGGATCCACGACGCAGCCGCCAGTCGCGATCCGGCCGACCGTATCGGCGAATTCGGTGACGTCGGTCACGCGGCTCTTGAGCAGGTAACCGACGCGCTGGCCGGCGGCGACCAACTCCATCGCCTGCTCAACCTCGGCGTGCGCCGACAGGACCAGCGTGCCGGTCGCCGGGAACCGGTCGCGTATCTCCCACGCGGCGTCGAGGCCCTCATTCAGGTAATCGGGTGGCATGCGGATGTCGATGATGGCCAGGTCGGGGAGGTGTTCGCTGACCAGAGCCAGGAGCGATGGAGCGTCGTGAGCCTGGCCAACGACGTCGAAACCCGACCGCTCGAGCAAGCTCGCTATACCTTCACGGAGTAGGGTGTCATCATCGGCGAGTACGATGCGCCCGCGTGTTTCGCTCACCTATGCCCCCTCGGATCCAGCGGCATCGTCGCTAGGCACACTACCGACCGGTTTTCGCAGGTCAGAGGTATGGGGGATGGAGGACATCAGCAGACTCGGCCGACGTAGGAGGGGCAGTCTCACCAGGCGGACTGTCGTCGTCAGCGTGCTGCTCTCGGCCGTCATCGGAACCGCGTTCTTCCTGCTGGCGCTCGCGATCGCCGTTCTGCGCGACACAGAAGCCAGAGCGAATCACGCGCAGGGAGTGCTCGTCGCAGCGAACCGTCTGGAGCGCCTGATCATCGATGTCGAGACCAGTCAGCGCGGCTTCGTCATCACAGGCGATACACGGTTGCTCAGGCCGTGGTACGAGGCCAGGTCCGAATTCGCGCGCCAGGCTCCCGTCATGAAGCGGCTGGCCAGCGCGGGCGACGCGGGCCAGGAGGTCCTCGCCGACAAGATCACGAAGGCTGCGAAATCATATATCAGGGATTACTCCGTCCCGCTCGTATCGGCGGCGCAGCGCAATCTGGATTCCGCCAGAACCCAGGCGGCGACCAACGAGGGAGAACGGCGTATCCATGCGATTCGGAGCAGGTTCGACCGGCTCACCGCGAATGAGCAGAATATCTTTGAGGCCCACCAGAACCGGGCAAATGCCACCAGCGGCGGGGCGTTCGCGATGGCATCGGTTGGTGTGGCTGGTTCGATCGCGCTCATCTTGTTCTCCGGCGGCTACCTTGCCCGTTCGGTCGTCAAGCCCGTCAAGCGGGCCTCGGCAATGGCCGGGCGCGTGGCAGGCGGGGATCTCACCGTGCGGATGCCGGAGACAGGACCCGGCGAGGTCGGCAGTCTTGAACGATCATTTAACAACATGACCGACTCGCTGGAGGCCAGTCGCGACGAACTGCGCCGCGTGGCCGACGAGCAGGCGGCCCTGCGGCGGGTCGCGACGCTGGTCGCCCGCGGCGTCTCCCCGCCCGAGGTGTTCAGCGCCGTGGCTGGCGAGACGGGCCGCCTGCTTGACGCCGAAGCCACCGCTGTGGCGCGGTTCGATCCAGACGGCGTGGCGACCGTGGTCGGCTCCTGGGACAGGAAAGGCGACAGGCGCCTGGCACTGCCGCTGGGGTGGCGTACGGCAGCCGAAGAAGGCAGCGTCGCCAGGAGAATCCGGCGGACCGGCGAGCCAGCCAGGTTGTCGAGCTACGACGGCGTCGGCGGCTCCCTGCCGGCTTGGACCGGGGAACACGGAATCCGCTCGTCGGTAGGCAGCCCGATCGTCGTCGACGGGCAGGCATGGGGCATGATCATCGCATTCTCCAGCACGGCCGCGCCGCACCCGGAGGATACCGAGGGGCGCCTGCTCGGATTCACCGAGCTAGTCGCGATGGCGATCGCCAACACCGAGAGCCGTGCTCAGCTTGCGGCATCCCGAGCGCGTGTCGTCGCCGCGGCAGATGAGACCCGCAGGCGCATCGAACGCGACCTTCATGACGGGACGCAGCAGCGGCTGATATCACTCGCACTCGAGCTCAGGGCAGCCGAGGCCAGGGCAACAAAGGACCAGAACTGGTTTGCCGAGCAGTGTTCCCGTACGGCGCAGGGACTGACCGATGTGATCGATGAGCTGCGGGAGATCTCACGAGGCCTGCATCCGGTGATCTTGGAGAAGGGCGGCCTCGAACCTGCGCTCCGCGCACTGGCTCGCCGTGCCGGAATCCCGGTCGAGCTCAACATCGCGGTCCAAGGGCGGCTGCCGGATCGCGTCGAGGTCGCCGCTTACTACGCCTTGTCGGA
>DATNEK010000109.1:0-31270 GCA_035553055.1 Streptosporangiaceae bacterium
ACCGGCAAGACCACGACGATCGTCGCGGCGGTCGCGGACCGGATCGAGCGGCGCGGCGTCGACCCCGGCCGCATCCTGGTGCTCACGTTCAGCCGGAAGGCGGCGGGCGAACTGCGCGACCGCATCACCGCGCGGCTCGGCCGGACCACCTCGGAGCCGCTCGCGCTCACCTTCCACAGCTACGCCTACGGCTTGGTCAGGCGCGAGTACACGCTGGCAGGCGACGAGCCGCCGATCCTGCTCACCGGGCCAGAGCAACTTGGCGAAGTCAGGCGGATGCTGCGCGGCGAGGCGACCGACGGGGCCGCGCACTGGCCCCAGCGACTGCGCCCGCTGCTTGGCACCCGTGGCTTCGCCGCCGAACTGCGCGACTTCCTGCTGCGCGCGGCCGAACGCGGCCTGGACGGCCCGGCCCTCGCCAGGCTCGGCGAGCGGGAACGACGAGATGACTGGGTCGCGGCCGGCGCGTTCCTGTCGAGGTACGCGGCCAGGTTCGACCTGGCGCCCGTGCCCGCCTACGACTACGCCGAGATCATCAGGATCGCAGGCAGGCTGCTCGGCAGCACCGAGGTCAGGCAGCGCGAAAGGCAGGCCTATGACGTCGTGCTCGTAGATGAGTACCAGGACAGCGACCCGGCGCAGGAAGAGCTGCTCTACGCGCTGGCCGGCGACGGCCGCGAACTGATCGCGGTCGGCGACCCCGACCAGTCGATCTACGCCTTTCGCGGGGCCGACGCCGACGCGATCGAACGCTTCCCCTCCAGGTTCCGTGGCCCGGACGGCAGCCAGGCGGCGGTGGTCGCGCTGCGCACCTGCCGCCGCAGCGCCCACGTACCGCTCGCCGCCTCGCGCCGGATAGCTGCCAGGCTGCCCGCGGTCAGGGGTATCTCAAGTTCAATCGCGAAAAGGGACCACAGGGATCTGGCGCCATTGCCAGATGCCACTGTCGGTGAGGTGCGGATCCTGGTCGCGGCCAGCGAGCGTCAGGAAGCGGCGGCCATCGCCGACGTGCTGAGACGGGCGCACCTGATCGATGGCCTGCCGTGGTCATCGATGGCCGTGCTTGTGCGTTCGGCCGTGCGCCAGGTACCCGGCCTGCAGCGAGCACTGTCAAGCGCGGGGGTTCCCGTCGCCGTGGCCGGTGATGAGCTGCCGCTGACCGAGGACCCGGGGACCAGGCCGTTTTTGCGGCTGATCGGCGTCGCGCTCGACCCGCTATCGCTGACCGAGGAACTCGCAGCCGAACTGCTCACCGGCCCGCTCGGCGGCACGGATGCGCTCGGCCTGCGCCGCCTGCGCCGCCTGTTGCGGCAGCGCGACGACGACGCCGAGGTCGCAGGGGACGGTGTGACTGCCGGTGCTGCTGACGCTGGAGGGACTGGCGAGGAACGGCGGTCCGGCGAGGCTACGGCGGATGGCGAGCGACGGCTGTCTGGCCAGGCTGGGCCATTGACCGAGGCGCTGCTCGACGGGCGGCGGCTGACGGCGGCGGGGTTCGCGCCCGGGCCGGTGCTCGCGGCGGCTGGGCAGCCGCTTGCGGCCGCCAAGCGAGTTGCCGGGCTGATCGGCCTGGCGAGGCGGACGGCCTCGGCAGGCACCGCGCACGACGTGCTCTGGGCGCTGTGGAACGCGACCGGACTCGCCGGAGCCTGGCAATCGGCCAGCGCCGCCGGCGGCATCTCCGGTGCGACCGCCGACGCCGATCTGGACGCCGTGATGACGCTGTTCGACGCGGCGGCGAGATTCGACGCGAGGACACCGCCGGGGTCGATGGCGCTGTTCATCGACAGCTTGTCCGGTCAGGAGATCGTGGGTGAGACGCTGGCCGAGCGCGCCAAGACCGGCGACGCGGTTGTCATCTGCACCGCGCACCGCTCCAAGGGACTCCAGTGGGACCTGGTCGTGGTCGCTGGCGTTCAGGAGGGGACGTGGCCTGACCTGCGGCTGCGCGGATCACTGCTCGGCATGGATCAGCTTGTCGACCTAGCCGCTGGAGGCCAGCGGTCGGCGACGGCTGCCGACGCCGCGGCCGTCGCGCTCAGCAGCAAGCTGCTCGACGAGGAACGCAGGCTGTTCTACGTCGCCGTGACCAGAGCGAAGCGCTTCGTCGTGGTCACCGCCGTCGGCGGTGACGACAACGAAAACCGGCCGTCCAGGTTCCTTGCCGAGCTTGCCGGTGACGAGATAGAGATCGAGCAGATCGTCAGCTCTAGGCGACGCTGGTTGTCCCTGCCAGCGCTGACCGCTGACCTGCGCCGGGCGGTCACTGACCGGGCGCTGCCTGCTCATGTGCGGCAAGCGGCGGCTGCGCAGCTTGCCCGGCTGGCCAGCGCCGCGGTGCCTGGCGCCAGCCCGAGCCAGTGGTACGCGCTTACGCAGTGGTCGGGTGTCGGCCCGATCAGCGATGGCGACGTGCGAATCTCGCCTTCCCAGGTCGACAAGTACGTGACCTGCGGGTTGCGCTGGCTGCTCGAGTCGGCGGTCGGTGCGAGCCAGCCATCGGTCGCGGGAAACCTCGGAACGGTGATCCACGCGGCGGCGGCCTTGGTCGCCGAGGGCGCGGACCGGGCCGACATCGCGGGCCGGATCGACGAGATCTGGCATCAGCTTGACTTCGGCAGCGTCTGGTACAGCGCCAAGCAGCGCGACAACGCCGACCAGATGGTCGGCAAGTTCCTCGACTGGCAGCGGCGCAGCAGCCGGGAACTTGTCGCGATCGAGCAGCGGCTGCGGGTCAGGGTCGACAACGTGCTGATCTCGGGTCAGGTCGACCGGCTGGAGCGGGACGAAGAAGGCGCCGGGGTAGTTGTCGACCTCAAGACCGGGTCAAGCAAGCCGCCGGCCGCCGACCTTGACCGGAACCCGCAACTCGGGGTGTACCAGCTCGCGGTCATGCTTGGCGCGTTCATCGAGCTTGGCGTGAGCGAATCGGGCGGCGCCGAGCTTGTGCATGTCGGCAAGGCCGCCGGAACCAGAGGGGCCGCCGTTCAGTCGCAGCGTGCGCTCGGCGACGATCCCGATCCCGGGTGGGCGCTCGCGCTGGTGAAGGAGGTCGCGGCCGGCATGGCCGGGCCTGAGTTCACCGCGACGGCGAACGACAGCTGCCGCCGGTGCCCGGCCGCGCCTAGCTGTCCCGTCGACGAGCGCGGCGGGCAGGTGCCGCCATGACGCCCCGGGGGGCCTCGGGGGGTCGCTCCCCCGTACCAGCACAGGGCTTTCTCTTCGACATAGACCCCGAGCCTGATCCTGAACCGCTGCCGAGATTTAGCCCGGCGCAGCTCGCCAGGCTGCTCGGCGTGCCGGAACCGACGCCAGAGCAGGCGGCGGTCATCGGCGCGCCGCTCGGGCCGCTCGCGGTGGTCGCGGGGGCCGGTTCAGGCAAGAGCGAGACCATGGCGGCCCGGCTGGTCTGGCTGGTCGCGAACGGCCTCGTCACCCCGGAACGCGCGCTCGGCCTCACGTTCACAAGGAAAGCCGCCGCCGAGCTGGCCGGGCGGGTGAGTGCCCGGCTTGACGGGCTGCGGCGAGTGGGGCTCACCGCTGACGACGGCGATCCTGTGATTGCCACCTACCACGCCTACGCGGGGCGGCTGATAGCCGATCACGCGTTGCGCGAGGGGCTTGAGCCGACGTTGCGGCTGATCACCCCGGCGGTGGCCTGGCAACTTGCCGCGAAGGTCGTCGCCGCCTACGACGGCCCGATGGACGCGGTCGACTGGGCGCCGGTCACAGTCACCGCGGCCGTGATCGACCTGTCGGCCGAACTCTCCGAACATCTGCGCGACTGCGACGACGTGCTCGCGGCTGGACAGTGGCTCGACCGGCGTTACGCCGAGGTTGCGGCGGGCAAGAGGCGCGGCGCCGACGCCGCCCTCAAGAACCAGCGAGTGCGAGCCCAGCTACTGCCGATGGTCCGCGCCTACGCGGCGGCCAAGGCCGAGCGCGAGGTGATCGACTACGGCGACCAGATCGCGACCGCGGCGCGGATCGCGCTGCGCCATCCGGAAGTCGGTCAGCTCGAACGGGCTCGTTACCAGGTGGTGCTGCTCGATGAGTTCCAGGACACCAGCCACGCGCAGCTTGAGCTGATGCGAGCGCTCTTCGGCGGCGGGCATCCGGTCACCGCGGTTGGCGATCCTTGCCAGTCGATCTACGGCTGGCGGGGCGCGAGCGCGGGCAACATGAGGCGGTTCGCCGCCAGCTTCCCAGCCGCCCCGAAATCAGATAATCCCAGTTACGATAATCCCGTCTCAGGTAATCTCAGATCAGATAATTCGAAATCAGATAATTCGAAATCGAGAGTTGGTCGACCGGCTGAGGTTCTGCAGCTCTCGACCAGCTTCCGCAACACCGGGCGGGTGCTCGACGTCGCGGCTGAGATCCAGCGCGATCTGCGGGCGGAGACCACCGAAGTGCCGAGGCTGATCGCGCCGCCTGAGCGGGCCGGGCGCGGCGCCGTTGAGTGCGCGCTGCTCGACACCGTGGCCGACGAGGCCCGGTGGGTGGCCGGTCAGGTCAGCTCGCTGCTTGAGCTGCCGCCTGGGACTGCTCCGGATGGCAGGCCGTGGCCGGATGGCCGCACCGATCGGGTCAGGCCGTCCGACATCGCGGTGCTGTGCAGGAAGCGGGCTCAGTTCACGCCCCTGCGTACCGCGCTTGAGGCCGCCGGGATTCCCGTTGAGGTGGTCGGGCTCGGCGGGCTGCTGACCGTGCCCGAGGTCGCCGACATCGTCGCCACGCTGCGAGTGCTGCACAGCCCGGCCGCGTCTGACTCGCTGGTGCGGACGCTTACATCGCCCAGGTGGCGGATCGGGCCCGCGGATCTGGTCGCGCTCGGTGAGCGGGCAAGGGAGCTAGCCCGGGAGGCGAACCTGACCTCGGCTAGCCCAGGAGGCGACCAAGGCGCCGGTTCGGGCGGCGCGGGACGCGGGTCTGCTGACACCGGCTCAGGAGCGGGATCAGGCTCTGGCGGCCGGGATGAGGCACAGGGCTCTGTTCAAGCCGAAGATTTTCTGACCCGGGCCGTGGCCGACTTCACCTCTGAGCCCGGCAGTCTCGTCGAGGCGCTCGATGATCTCGGTGAGCCGGGCGTCTACTCGACGCAGGGGTACGCCAGGCTGGGCGCGCTCGCGGCTGAGCTTCGGTCGCTCCGACGGCACGTGACCAGGCCGCTGCCTGAGCTTGTGACCGAGGTGGAACGGGTGCTCGGGCTCGACGTCGAGGTCGCCGCGCGACCCGGAGCTGACCCCGCCGCCGCGCGAGCCGACCTTGACGCGTTCGCCGACGCGGCGGCCGCGTTCGCCGGGGATGCGACCGAGCCTACGCTTGGCGCGTTCCTCGCTTACCTGACCGCGGCGGAGACCGAGGAGTTCGGCCTTGAGGCCGGGCAGGTCAGCGACACGGACTCGGTGAAGCTCGCGACCGTGCACTCGGCGAAGGGGTTGCAGTGGCCGGCGGTGGTCGTGCCTGGGCTCTCCGCCGGGACCCGGGCGCAGAACTTTCCCGCCCGGCCGCGGCTCGCGACGCGGTGGACGGACAATCCCAGGCTGCTGCCGTTCTGGCTGCGGGGCGATGCCACCGACCTGCCGGAGCTGGCCGGGCTCGATCCCGACTCGCTGGCGGCGTTCAGCCGCGCGTGCGCGGAACGGAACCTCGCCGAGGAGCGGCGCTTGTGCTACGTAGCCGTGACGAGGGCGGCCTACTGGCTAGGGTGCTGCGGCTACTGGTGGGGCGCGGGGAAGTCACCGCTTGGGCCGTCGGTGTTCTTGTCCGAGATCAGGGCTGGTTGCGAGGACGGCGCCGGGCGGGTAGCGCAGTGGGCTGAACCGCCAGGTGACGACGCCGAGAACCCGGCGCTAGCTCAGCCGCTGACCGCGTCCTGGCCGGCGCCGCCGAGCGCGGCCGGGCCTCGGTACGAAGCGGTGCGCGAAGCCGGGGACATGGTGCTGACCGCGATGGGCGACCAGGTGGCTGGGTCGGCTGGGGATGGGTCGGCTGGGGATGGGCTGGCTGGGGCTGGGCCGGCAGAAGCTGGGCAGGCAGACCGGTACGCGGCGCTGATGGCTGGGTGGGCGGCTGACGCCGACTTGCTGCTGGCGGAGCGGGCCAGGCGGCGGCACGACGGGCCGGTGCCGGTCGAGCTGCCGCACAGGATCGCCGTGTCCGCGCTGGTCACGATGGCGAGGGACCCGGCCGAGCTGGCCGCGAGGATCAGGCGGCCGATGCCGGCGCCTCCGGCGCCGAAGGCGCGGCGCGGGACCGCGTTCCACCAGTGGCTGGCCGAGCGGTTCGGCCAGATGCGGCTGATCGACGCCGATGAGCTGGCCGATGTGTTCGACACCGACGACATCGCCGATGACGGAGAGCTGTCGGCGCTGAAGGCTCGGTTCGATGCGGGGGAGTGGGGTCAGCGCTGGCCGACCGACGTGGAGGTGCCGTTCGAGACCCGGGTCAGCGACCGGCTGGTGCGCGGCCGGATCGACGCCATATTCGCCGATGCGCCGGACGGCAGCATCGACGTCGTCGACTGGAAGACCGGGCGGGCGCCGGATCCTGGCAGTCGCGGCGAGCGGGCGGTTGCCGTGCAGCTCGCCGCTTATCGGCTGGCCTGGTCGGCACTGGCTGGGGTGGCGCTCGACCAGGTGCGAGCCGCGTTCTACTACGTGCGCGATGACCGGACCGTGCGCCCGGCCGACCTGCTAGACGCCCCCGGCCTGGCCGCCCTGATCGAGTCCCTTGACAGCGTGCCCTGATACCCCCAGGCCGCGTGTTCCGGAGACTTCCCGGGCTGGTCACGGAAGGTTTCCGGGCGAATCACGGTGATTGCCCGGTTACGGATCGTTTTCGTGCTATCACGCGGTTAGCCTTCCGTGACGCGGCAATCATCCGCCACCCCGACGACAACTCTCCACCCGGTGCCCGCTGACCAGGCCGGGCCGTCTAAAATCGCGCCCTGAGCATCAGCCAGAACGAGGTGGAACGCGTATGGACGGTACCGTCCGCGGCTATATCGATGAGCACTCCGGGGAGTTTTTCGCGGCGCTGAAGCAGTGGCTGACGATACCGTCGATTTCGGCTGACCCGGGCCGCAGCGGCGACGTGCGGCGGTCGGCTCGATGGCTGGCCGACCACCTGCACCAAGCCGGTTTCCCCATGGCCGAGGTCTGGGAGACCGGCACTCCGGCCGCGCCCGGCCTGCCGGCGGTCTTCGCCGAGTGGCCGGCCGCCGACCCTGGGGCTCGCACCGTGCTGATCTACGGTCACCACGATGTCCAGCCGGTCGAGCCGCTCGGCGAGTGGGACTCGCCGCCGTTCGAACCGGTTGAGCTCGGCGGTCAGATCTTGGCCCGCGGCGCGTCGGACGACAAGGGTCAGGTGCTGTTCCACGCGCTCGGCATCGGCGCCTGGATCGCGACGCACGGTGCGACCGCGCCCCCGGTCACCATCAAGCTGATCGTCGAGGGCGAAGAGGAGTCTGGGTCGAGGCACTTCGCTGACCTGCTGCGGCGTGAGCGCGAGCGGCTCGCGTGCGATGTGATCGTGGTTTCTGACACCACGATGTGGGCCGCCGACGTGCCGTCGATGTGCGTCGGGATGCGCGGTGTGATCGAGGCCGAGATCGACGTGTACGGACCAGAGCGTGACCTGCACTCAGGCTCGTTCGGCGGTGCCGTGCCTAATCCGCTCCAGGTGCTCGCCGGGCTGCTTGCCGAGCTGCACGACTCAGGCGGCAGGGTCGCGCTGCCTGGCTTCTACGATAAGGTCGCCGAGCTGACGCCGACGGAGCGTGAGCTGTTCGCCAAGCTGCCGTTCGACGAGAAGGCGTGGCTAGCCACCGCGGCCAATAGCGGCGCCACGTCCGGCGAAGCCGGATTTTCTACCATCGAGCGCATCTGGGCGCGGCCGACCGCCGAGATCAACGGGATGTGGGGCGGGCACACCGGTCCGGGCGGCAAGACGGTCGTGCCAAGGGAGGCGCACGCCAAGCTTTCGTTCCGGCTGGTAGCACATCAGGATCCGGCTGATGTGGCCGGCATGCTGCGCGAGTTCGTCGCACAGCGGACTGCGCCTGGCGTCGACATCACGGTCACCTGTAACGGACCCGGGGTTCGGCCGTGCTTCTCGCCGATCGACTCGCCAGCCGTCGCTGCCGGGCGACGGGCGATGGAGCGTGCGTTCGGCGGCGAGGTCCTGTTCACAAGGGAGGGCGGCAGCGGGCCTGAGGCCGATCTGGCCGACATCCTTGGTGCCCCGCTTGTGTTCATCGCGGTCGGTCTCGACGACGACCGCGTCCACGCCCCGAACGAGCGTGTCGACATGGCGCTGCTGCTCAAGGGCGCTGAGGCGGCCGCCTACCTCTGGGACGAGCTGGCCGCCCTTCCGTAGCCAGGTGACGGCGCGAGGGAAGCCGTATTCTGAGGCAGTGGCGGGCACTGAGATACCTAGGCCGAGCACGATCGCGCTGACCAGGAGCCAAGTCGAACGGTCCGCGCCGCTGCGGACCAACGACGCCTGGCTGGAGAAGGCGTGGGCTGACCCAGGCACCAGGGTCATGCTCGTCGAGGACGGGCAGGCCCTGATCCGGACCAGCGACGGCGCCGGCGGTGACGCTGCCGCGAGCGACGGCGCCGCGGAGCTGATCTTCGTCTCACCCGAACGCGCGCCGGACGGAGTCAGGTTCCTGCTCGGCGTCGACGCCGACGATGTCGTCTACTTCGGCGTCGGAGCCACGCCGGTCACTCCGGATGACGAGGCCGGCGTCAAGCGCGCCGGGCTGCGCGAGGCCGGCCACCTTCTCGGCGACAGGGACGCCGGCTTGCTGACCCACGCGATCGGCCTGGCGAACTGGCACGCGGTCGCGACCCACTGCTCCCGCTGCGGCGCGATCACCGAGCCGATCATGTCCGGCCACGTACGGCGGTGCACCATCGACGGCAGCGAGCACTTCCCGCGCTGTGACCCCGCGGTGATCATGCTGGTGGCGGACGCCGATGACCGCTGCCTGCTCGCCAGGAACGTGAACTGGCCGCAGCGCCGGGTCTCCGTGCTCGCGGGTTTCGTAGAACCGGGGGAGTCGGCGGAGCGCGCTGTGGCCCGTGAGGTCTACGAAGAAGTCGGCATCACGGTGAACAAGGTCACCTACGCTGCCAGCCAGCCCTGGCCGATGCCGCACAGCCTGATGCTAGGGTTCCGCGCCGAGGCGGCCGGCACCGAGATCCGCGTCGACGCCGAGGAGATCGCAGAAGCCGCCTGGTACAGCCGCGACGACCTGCGCGCGGCGATCGAGATCGGCGATCTGCTGATGCCGCCGTCGCTGTCGATCTCGCGCTGGCTTATCGAGACCTGGTTCGGCGGCCCGCTGCCCAGGGCGCCAAAACCGCGGTAGGTCAGCGCAGCAGCAGCCGGGCGGCCAGTTCCAGATGGTTGGCCACGTCGTTGGCCGATGCCCGGCGGGTCACCCAGGCGACCAGGTTCGATAGCCAGACGTCGCCGATGACGCGCGCGATCGCGCGCTCGTCCGCGGTCGGCTCGCCCTCGTGCATCGCGCCGGTCAGTATCTTCTCCATTACCGCGGCCACGGCGTTCACCTCGCTGGCCGCGCTCGGGTCAGCGAACATGAACGCGCGCGTCATCGCCTCGGTGAGCAGCGGTTCACGCTGCATGTTCTTGGTCACCCAGTTCAGCACGAAGATCATTCGCTCGGACCTGGTGTCGCCTGGTATCTGCTTGCGCCGCAGCTTCTCATCGACCTGCTCGAAGACCCTGACCAGACCGGACACCAGCAGATGAATCTTGGAAGGGAAGTACCTGTACAGCGTGCCCAGGGCGACGTCCGCCCGTTCGGCGACGGCCCGCATCTGCACGGCCTCGTAGCCGCCCTTCGATGCCAGCGCCAAGGTCGCGTCTATGATCCGCTTGCGCCGCTCGCGCTGTGCCGCCGAGCCTAGTTCGGACTCCGCCGGGCCGCTGGTCGCGGCGGCCTCAGGCTGGCTGACTGTCCTCGCAGACGACATGTGGGCCTTTCTAAGTCACGGCCAAACCGAAGCATTCGGTTCGCGTGCACAGGCGTTAGCATTCCCCCAACGGCTAAAGTGTAACGTGTTCTAGTTCGTGTGCCCGGTCAGCCAGGCGGAACACCAAGGAGAAAATGGTGCCGATCGCTGTCACCTCCGAGCAGCTCGCGATGGCCAATTCGGTCGGTCAGTGGGCCAAGCGGGCGGGCACGATCGCCGCGGTGCGCGAACTCGAGACCAGCGGTGGTCATACCTCACACACCGACTGGGCCGCGGCGAACTGGGCTGGCCTGACCGATCTTGGCGTGTTCTCGATCTCGCTGCCGAGCGCCGACGGCGGAGGCGGCGGCACCACGTCCGACTTGGCCGTCGTCACCGAAGAACTCGCCGCCGCGCTGACGCCAGGCCCGGTGCTTCCCACGCTACTGGCCGGTCTCGTCCTGGCCAGCCTGCCCGCCGAGCCTGGCGACGGCCTGCCGACCCAGATCGCCTCCGGTGCCGCGTCGGTCGCCGTCGCGCTGACCGCCGGCGGCATCAAGGGAACGCGAGCCTCAGATGGCGGCTTGCGCGTCACCGGCACGGCCCGCCTGGTGCTCGGCGGCGGCGACACCTCCCACCTGCTGCTCGCCGCGCGGACCGATCTGGGCGAAACCTGGTTCGTGGTCGCCACCGGTGAGTCCGGCCAGAACGCGTCTCATCTCCGCCTCGCACCCAGAGCCCCCGTCGACTTCTCCCGCGCTCTTGCCGACGTCACGGTGACTGACCTGCGGATCCCGCCTGGCCAGGTGCTCGCCGACCTCAGGCCTGGGCTGGTAACCGACCTCGCCGTGACGCTAGCGGTGGCCGAGGCGTCGGGAATCGCCACCTGGTGCGTGCGTACCGCGGCCGACTACGCGCGCACCAGGCACCAGTTCGGCCAGCCGATCGGGTCGTTCCAGGCGATCAAGCACCTGTGCGCCGCGATGTTGTGCCGCTCGCGGCAGGCCAGCGCCATCGCCGCCGATGCCGCCACCGCGGCCGACCAGGAGCCGGGCGAGCTACCGCTCGCGGCCGCGGCTGCGGCGGCCGTCGCGCTCGATGCCGCCGTCGACAACGCCAAGGACACGATCCAGGTACTCGGCGGCATCGGATTCACCTGGGAACACGACGCGCACCTGTACCTGCGACGCGCGCTGGCGCTGCGGCACCTGCTCGGCGGCAGCGCCAGGTGGCGGGCTAGAACGGCTGGTCTCGCGCTGGAAGGCAGGCGCAGGCATCCGCCGGTGTCCGTCAAGACTTTCAGCTCGAAAGACGGCTCGGAACCGGACGAGGTAAGAAAGTCGGCCAGGCTCGTGGCGACTGCGCTGTCCGCCGTTGCGCCGCAGCGCCGCCGCCGCGGTCTCGCCGAGGTCGGTTACATGGCGCCGGGCTGGCCGAAGCCGTACGGCCTTGGAGCCGGCCAGGCCGCCCAGCTTGTCATCGACGAGGAGCTGGCCGCCGGCGGCATCACCCGCCCGGATCTCGGCATCGGTGCCTGGGCGATCCCGGCGATCGCGAGTCACGGCACGGCTGAACAGCTTGAGCGGTTCGCCGAGGCGACGCTGCGCGGCGACATCACCTGGTGCCAGCTGTTCAGCGAGCCTGAGGCGGGTTCTGATCTGGCGTCGCTGCGCACCAGGGCGGTCAAGGCTGACGGGGGCTGGCTGCTGACCGGGCAGAAGGTCTGGACCTCGCTTGCGGCGCAGGCTGACTGGGCGATCTGCCTGGCCCGCACTGACAGTGCGGTGCCCAAGCACAAGGGGATCACCTACTTTCTCGTCCCGATGCGGAGCCCCGGCATCCAGATCAGGCCGCTGCGTGAGATGACCGGCAGGCAGATGTTCAACGAGGTATTCCTCGATGAGGTCTTCGTGCCAGACGACTGCGTGGTCGGCCAGCCGGGCGACGGCTGGCGGATCGCGCGGACGACGCTAGCGACCGAGCGAGTCGCGATGTCAGGAGGCGGAGGCCTGAGCAAGGAAATCGAGGAGCTGCTCGCGGCCGCTGGCGAAGCGGGCGATCTCGCCCGCGAGCCGACTGTGACCGACCAGATCGGTGCCCGCGTCGCCGAGTGCCTCGCTTTGTCCGCCCTCGACGATCAAGCGTTGTCCGCGTCCGACGGGGGTTCCGCTGAGTCGTCCTGCCTGGCCAGCACTTCCGCGGTGCGTAAGCTGCTCGGGGTCGCGCACCGGCAGGCGGTCGCCGAGACCGCGCTGCTGTTGTGCGGCGCCGACGGCGCGGCGGCCGATGGGGTCGCTGAAGCTGCCGTTCACGAGTTCTTGCTGACGAGGTGCCTGTCTATCGCCGGCGGCACCAGCCAGATCCTGCTCACGCTGGTGGCCGAACGCGGGCTGCTCCTACCTCGGCAGGAGGCCCGCTGACCGTGGACTTCGAACTCGACGTAGCCCAGCAGGTCATCGCTACCTCGGCGGCCGACGTGCTCCGTGGCGCGGACACTGGCGACGCCGCCTGGCAGGCGATGGCCAAGGCCGGACTGCTGGCGCTGACGCTGCCGGGCTGGCTCGATGGCGACGAACTCGGCGTACTTGAGGCCGCCGTGCTGCTTACCGAGGTCGGCCGGGCCGCGGCATCTGTGCCCGCGCTGAACACGATCATGCTCGGGGCACTGCCCGTCACCCGCTGGGGCAGCCGTGACCAGCAAGAACAGATGCTAGCCGGAGTCGGGACCGGCGATGCGATCTTGTCCGCCGCAGTCAGGGAGACGTCGACGCCGATGCCGGTCGCGCCCGCCACGACCGCGACGCTGACGGGGGACGGGCGCGCTGGCACGGTCACCGGCACCAAGGTTGGCGTCCGGTACGCGGCGCAGGCCCGCTGGCTGCTCGTCCCCGCGACGACCACAGGCGGCGGACGGGCGGTGGTGATCGTCGATCCGGCGGCAGGCGGGGTCGACGTTTGCCTGACACCGGCCTGCGGCGATGTGCCTGAGTACACAGTGCGGCTTGACCGGGCCCCGATAACCGGCGTACTCGGAACCGATCAGCAAGAGACGGGCGAAGCCGTCGACGACTTGTATCGGCTCGCTGCGGCAGGTGCCGCGGCGATGGCTGACGGTGCCCTGGCCGGCGCTCTCGACCTCACCGCTCGCTATGTGGCCAGCCGCGAGCAGTTCGGCAAGCCGCTAGCGACGTTCCAGGCGGTGGCGCAGCAGATCGCGGACGTCTACGTCACCAGCCGGACGCTGCACCTGGCCGCCTTGTCTGCCTGCTGGCGGCTGGCCGTTGGCCTTGACCCGGCGCAGGACGTCGACATCGCCGCCTACTGGCTGGCTCAGGAGGCACCGGCGGCGGTGCGTACCTGCCACCACCTGCACGGCGGGATCGGCCTCGATGTCGAGTACCCGCTGCACCGCTACTCATCGATGATCAGTGACCTCGTCAGATTCGTCGGAGGCGCCGACTACCGACTCAGCCTGCTTTCGGAAATTCGCGGGAGCGGCAATGTTCGTTGAACTGAGCGAGTCCCAGCGGGCACTCCGTGACGAGTTGCGCGGCTATTTCGCCACGCTGATATCGCCAGCCGAGCGAGAGGCCATGCTGACCGATCGGCACGGCGAGGTGTACAGGAGGCTGATCCGCCGGATGGGCAGCGACGGCTGGCTCGGAATTGGCTGGCCGGTCGAGTATGGCGGACGCGGGTTCGGCCAGATCGAACAGCAGATCTTCGTGTCTGAGGCGGCTAGGGCTGACGTGCCGCTGCCTGCGGTCACGCTCCAGACGGTCGGACCGACGTTGCAGGAGTTCGGCACGGCCGAGCAGAAGGCGATGTTCCTGCGAAGGATCCTGGCTGGTGACGTGCATTTCGCCATCGGCTACACCGAGCCTGGCGCGGGCACCGATTTGGCGTCGCTCGCGACTAGGGCCGTGCGAGATGGCGATGCGTACGTGGTTAACGGCCAGAAAATTTTCACCACTGGAGCGCATGACGCCGACTACATCTGGCTCGCCTGCCGGACAGACGGCACGGTGCCGCAAACACATAAGCACAAGGGCATCTCGATCCTGATCGTCGACACGGCCGACCCGGGCTTTTCCTGGACGCCGATCATTACCGCCGACGGGGCGCATCACGTGAACGCGACCTATTACTCAGACGTCCGCGTCCCCGTGAGCATGCGAGTCGGGGCGGAGAACGCCGGCTGGCGGCTGATCACGACCCAGCTCAACCACGAACGCGTGATGCTCGGCCCGGCTGGCCGGCTCGGCGCGTTGCACGACAACGTCCAGGCCTGGGCGAAGGTGACTACTGGACCGAACGGCGAGCCGATCGCCGGCCTGGATGACGTGCGGCGGGTGCTCGCCGAGGTGCGGGCGACCCTGCGCGTCAACGAGCTGCTGAACTGGCAGGTCGCGACCGCCGAGACCGTGCGGGTGGCCGACGCGTCGGTCACCAAGGTGTTCTCGTCGGTGCGAATCCAGCGGCTCGGGCAATTGCTCGCCGACGTGGTCGGCCGGTACGGCGACCCGGCCGACGATGCCACGGCCGACCTCATGCGCTGGCTTGACGTGCAGATCAAGCGCAACCTGGTGCTGACTTTCGGCGGCGGCGTCAATGAGGTACAGCGCGAGCTGATCGCGACGGCCGGGCTCGGGTTGCCGAGGGTGCCACGGTAATGGAGGAGCTCGGCATGATCGATGTCGCCGCGATGATTCGTGCGGCCGGCGAACGCATTGCCGCGGCCGGGGAGTCGGAGCCGCGGCTGGCGCGCGACCCGGTGAACCTGCCGCTCATCGAAAACTGGGTCGAGGCCATCGGCGATACGAACCCGGTGTACACCGACCAGGACTTCGCCACCGCGTCGGCCCACGGCGGCCTAGTCGCGCCGCCGGCCATGATCCAGGTCTGGACCATGCAGGGCCAGGCCAGCACTGCGGGTTCAGGGACGGACCCGACCGGGCTGATCGTGTCCGCGCTCGATGAGGCGGGGTACACCTCGGTGGTCGCGACCAACTGCGACCAGGTCTACCGCCGGTACCTGCGCCACGGGGAGCAGCTCACCGCCCGGACCAGCCTCATCGACCTGGTCGGCCCGAAGCGGACCGCGCTCGGTGAAGGCTGGTTCTTCACCACACGGACCATCTGGTACAGCGGCGATGAGCCCGTCGCGACGATGAATTTCCGGATACTGAAGTTCCGCCCTCCGAAGGACGGACAGGACGCCAGGCCGGTAAAACCGGCACAGCCGGATCTCGGCCCGCCGATGCGGCCGGTTCTCTCGCCGGACACGGCGTTCTTCTGGGCGGGTACCGCTATCGGGGAACTGCGCATCCAAAGCTGCGGCGACTGCGGCGCGCTCAGGCACCCACCTGGCCCGATGTGCATGGAGTGCGGCTCGCCGAACCCGAAGTACGTCGTCGCGGCAGGCACTGGCGAGGTGTTCAGCTACGTGGTGCACCATCACCCGCCGGTCCCTGGCAAGCGGCTGCCGATCGTGATCGCCTTGGTTGAGCTGACCGAGGGTGTTCGGGTGCTCGCTGAGATGACAGACGTCAAGCCGGACGAAGTGAAAGTCGGGATGCCGGTGAAGGTCGCGTTCGACAAGGTCGACGACGAGCTGACCTTGCCGGCCTGGCGGCCGGCCAGGTCGGCCCGACCTTCCGTCGAACTGCCACCGCTGACGATCGACGTGAGCACGACGTTCGTGATCGCCTCGGCGCTGGCGACACGCGATTTCACCAAGGTTCACCACGACAGGGACTTCGCGGTCGCTAGCGGCAGCAACGACATCTTCGTCAATATCTTGACCACAACCGGCCTGGTCCAGCGGTTCGTGTCTGGCTGGGCGGGACCGCGGGCCATCTTCCGTTCGATTTCGATCAGGCTAGGCGCGCCCTGCTACGCCGGCGACACGCTGACATTCACCGGCGAGGTGACCGGCCACACCACGGCCGAGGCCGCTGACGAGTACGAAGTCGCCGTGACCGGCAGATGCGGCCTCGGCGACCACGTGACCAGCAGCGTGCGGATCGATGTGCCGAGGAGGCAATCGTGACTGGACGGCCGGCCGCGATCGTCGGTATCGGGGCGACCGAGTTCTCGAAGAACTCTGGCCGCAGCGAGCTTCGGCTGGCCGCCGAGGCGGTGCTCGCCGCGCTGGCCGACGCTGGCCTGACGCCAGCCGACGTCAACGGCTTCGTCACGTTTTCCATGGACAGCAACGCCGAGGTCGCGGTCGCTCGTGAGCTTGGCGTGCCGGAGCTAACGTTCTTCGCGCAGGTCGGTTACGGCGGCGGTGCCGCGTGCGCGACCGTGGCTCAGGCCGCGATGGCCGTGGCCGTCGGGATGGCCGACGTCGTGGTCTGCTACCGGGCGATGAACGAACGATCAGGTCGGCGGTTCGGCCAGGTATCGGTCGGGGCGACCACGGCGCCGACGTCGTCGGGCATTGACAACGGCTGGCACTACCCGATGGGCCTGTCGACTCCGGCCGGCATGGTCGCGATGATGGCGCGCAGGTACATGCACGTCTACGGCGCGACGAGCGCGGATTTTGGCGTCGTGGCGGTTGCCGACCGCAAGCACGCCGCGTCCAACCCCAACGCGTGGTTCTACGGAAGGCCGATTACCCTGGCCGAGCATCAGGCATCCCGGTGGATCACCGAGCCGCTTCGGCTGCTCGACTGCTGCCAGGAGAGCGACGGCGCCGTGGCGATCGTGGTGACCAGCCTGGATCGGGCCAGGGATCTGCGCGCCAAGCCTGCCGCGATCGCCGCGACCGCGCAGGGCAGCGGTCGCGACCAGTTCACGATGACCAGCTACTACCGCGACGACATGACCGGCCTGCCCGAGATGGGCGTCGTGGCCAGGCAGCTTTGGCACCGGGCGGGCCTGCTTCCGGCCGACGTCAGGACCGCGATCCTCTACGACCACTTCACTCCGTATGTGCTCATGCAGCTAGAGGAGCTCGGCTTCTGCGAACGTGGCCAGGCGCGGCATTTCATCGCCGACGGCGCGATCGAGATCGACGGTCGGCTTCCGGTTAACCCGCACGGCGGGCAGCTCGGTGAGGCCTACATCCACGGCATGAACGGCATCGCCGAAGCCGTCAGGCAAGTGCGCGGCAGCGCGGTAAACCAGGTTCCAGGCAACGGCCCGGTCCTCGTCACCGCCGGCACCGGCGTCCCCACCAGCGGCCTGATCCTCACCGAAGCTTGAGACCCCAGCGAGTTCAGGGCATCAGACCGGCCATATCGAGGACGGCTATGTAACCGAAGGTCATCGCGGGGCCGATGGTGGCGCCGGCGCCGGCGTAGCTGTGGCCCATCACCGCGGCGCTGGCGTTCCCCGCTGCGTAGAGGCCGGGAATCGGGCTGCCGTCTGGCCGCAGCACGCGGGCTCGTTCGTCGGTGCGCAGGCCGCCTTTGGTGCCGAGGTCTCCCGGAACGATCTTGATCGCGTAGAACGGCGGCACGCCAAGGGGCGCCAGGTTCGGGTTCGGGCGGCAGCGAGGATCGCCATAGTACCGGTCGTACGCGGAGTCACCGCGCCCGAAGTCCTCGTCCTTGCCCGCCTTGGCGAAGCCGTTGAAGCGCCCAACCGTCTCGCTGAGCCCGTCGGCCGAGATCGCGACCTGGGCGGCGAGTTCGGCCAGCGTATCGGCTCGGAACACGGCCCCGGCCGCGTACCAGCGGCGCGGCAGCGACTTGCGCGGAGGCAGGCCGGCGAACACATAGTTGTCGCGGTACCGCTGGTCGGTGATCAGCCAGGCCGGGATGTGGGGCTTGTCGTCGGTGTGCCTGTCGTACATGGCGTGGACCGCGTCGACGTAAGGCGCCGCCTCGTTCACGAAACGCTGGCCAGCGGCGTTGACCAGTATGCAGCCAGGCAACGACCGCTCGGCCAGGCAGAAATAGGGTCCGCCAGTGAGCGGTATAGACGGGCCCCACCATGCGTCATCCATCAGGTCAAGCCCGGCGCCTGCCTGCTGGCCAGCGATGATGCCGTCCCCGGTATTGCCTGGTGAGCCGACCGTCCACTCGGTCCCGATCGGCTGGCGCTGGTATTGCGCGCGCATCGCCGCGTTCCGCTCGAAGCCGCCGGTGGCGATCAGCACGCCACGCTTGGCCTTGATCGTGACCGGCTCGCCGTCGCGCATCGCCCGCAGCCCGGTGACCTTGCCGTCCTCGACGACGAGGCCGGTCATCGGCGTTCCGAGCAACACCGGCACGGCCGCCGAGACGAGCCCGCTGCGCAACCCGGCCGCGAGCGCCTGGCCCAGGCTGAGCGTGCGCCGCCCGAGCAGCTTGGTCCTGGCGGTTCGACCAGCGACCCTGGCCGCGGCCCAGAGCGCGCGCGGATGCCTGGTGCCCAGGCTCAGCCACCGGTAGTCGTACTGCGTGATCGCGACGCCGGCCGGAGCGGGCAGGTAAGGCGGATTCAGCCGGCCAAGCTCGGCGCCGAGCACGCGGCCGTCGAACAGGCGGGGCTCGACGCTCCGGCCGCTGGCCAGGCCACCAGGTGCCTCCGGGTAGTAGTCGGAGTAACCGGGTACCCAGGCGAAGTCGAGCGGTCCGGCCGAACGCACCAGGTCAAGCATCGCCGGCCCATGCTCGAGCAACGCCCGCTGCCTGGCCATCTCAACTCCGTCGCCAGCCACGTGCGCGAGGTAGGCGGTGGCCTGGTCCGGCGTGTCCTTAACGCCGGCTCGGCGCAGCACGGAGTTGCCTGGTACCCAGACCCCGCCGCCAGAGCGAGCCGTTGAGCCGCCGAAGTAGTCGGTCTTCTCGATCACGAGCACGCTCAGCCCGCGCCGTGCCGCGGTCAGCGCGGCCGTCATTCCGGCCGCACCGCCGCCAGCGACCACGACGTCGAACTCGAGGTGCTCCGTTGCCATGCCGCCTCCCGGAGCCAATACTAGAACACGTTCCAGTTCTGGCGCCGGCGCCGGCGCAGGCGGGTCGGGGTTAGCTACGTGATCGACTGCGGGAAGTGGAACAGGTTCTGCGGGTCGTATCTGTGCTTGATCCGCGAGAGCCTGGCGTAGTTGGCCCCGTAGTATGCCTGCCGCCAGTTGCTGAGGTCGGGGTCGATGTAATTCTGGTAGGCCTCACCGTTCGCGTGCGGATGCAGGCCGGCGTAAGCGGCGCGCAGCCAGGCGTGCGCATTGGCGACGCCGGCGGTGGCTCCGGCGTTCCATGAGGTCGAATACTGAATGTCCCACAACGCGTTGCGGTGCACGAAGGCGGTCGCCGCCGGGTTGACGCTGTTCACCGCGCCGCCGAGCGCGTCGAACGCGATGGCCGCGCCGCCGCCTGACGGGCCGCGAACGCTCCCGGCGAGTTCGATGGCGTTGATCGCCGCCTGGATGCCGGCCGACGACAGCCGTTCGCTGAAAAAGTCCGACTTGGCGAATGACGGCACCCGCGGCAGCACTCCGCTCGGCTTGGTGTTGCACTGCGGCACGCTGAGGCCGCTGCAGCCGGCTTCGTACAGCATCGCGTCGAGGAAGGTCTTCGGAACCACGGAGATGAAAGATGGCTGCACGCCGACCATGTTGATAAGCGAACTGATGACCCGGTTGGCGCCTGCCACCGTGCCGAGCCAGGTACCGCCAGCGCTGATTTGCGGTGATCCGCCGAAAGCAGAAGTCAGGTGCATGTTCGACCACAGCTCATGCGGACCGTTCGGTGCCCAGGACTGCCAGGCGCCGATCACATTGCTCGCTACCGTAAACGGCCACTGCATGAAGAACACGACAAGCCCGCTCAGCTTGTGCGTGCGCAGCGTGAACGACGTCGCCACGCCGAAGTTGCCGCCACCGCCGCCTTTGCTGGCCCAGAGCAGGTCGGTGTGCTGCGTTCTGTCGCAGGTCCGCACCGCGCCGTCGGCGGTGACGATCTGCAGCGATTCGATCGCGTCGCAGGTGAGGCCGAACTGGCGGGACAGCACTCCGATGCCGCCGCCGAGCGCGAGCCCGGCCAGGCCGACCGTTGGGCACGAGCCGCCGGGAATGGCCAGGCCGTGGGCGGCGAGGTTCTGGTACAGGTGGATCAGGTCGAGGCCGGCGCCGACCGTGACCGTGCCGTTCCCGACCCGGAAGTGGCTGATCTTGCTGACATCGATGACAAGCCCGCCGTCGAGGCTCGACCAGCCCGCGTAGCTGTGCCCACCCGATCTGACGCGGAAGCGAAGCTTAAACTTCATGACGAAGGCCAGGCAGGTGCTCACGTCGGCGGCGTCGCCGCAGTACGCGATGCCCGAGGGGTGCAGGAAGTCAAAGCGCGGATCGAAAAGCTGGTGCGCGAGCGGATAGGAACGGTTGCCGGGACGGCTGAGCGCGCGGGTAGACAGCTTCCTGCGCAGCGCCGCCCAGTCCGCGTTGGTTGGACTACCGTCTGGGCGGAAGGGAGCGGACGCGGTACGCGCGCCTGGCAGGCATCGCGCGGCGACGGCGCTGGTCCCGAGCGCGGCGCCAGCCAACATGAACCGGCGACGGTCGGGTGGAGCATTTGTCACCCAGCTCACCTGTCCATTTTTTTCTCATTGCCAATATGGCTATTTGCGCAGGCTGGGGGGCCGGCCCGCACGCTCATCATAGGGAGAACGCGCGTGTTCGGGCCAGCCCTGATGCGATCCGGTCAGCCGTTAGGACAAGACCTGAATTTAAGTGCCGCCGTTATCGTGACGTGCGAGCCGCCGTTTGCGAACCGGACTATGCCTGACAGGGTGTAGCGTGCGCCAGCTTTCAGCGCGCCACCGCGAAGTGTCCGCGAGTGCAGGACCGATCCGCCCAGCCGCAGCGCTTTGCTGACGACATGCCAGTTCCTGGCCGGCTTGGCGGAGACGCCGACCGGAACATCGACCGGCGGCAGGCACGACGCCGGCCCGCGAACGGTGATCTTGTTGCCACGGGCCGAGGCCGAGGTTGTGACGACCCGGTCAGCAAGCACGATCGGGGCGACCATCAGCTTGGGAGCGATGCTGCCCTCGATCGACCAGGCGACCCAGCCGGTGCCGCGCGGGTTGGTGGCGAGTTGGGGCGGGCCTCCGGCGAACGTGCCGCCGTGGATGCTGAACCTGGTGACCACGGCATGCCTGGTGTCGGGCAGGTTCGCGATCGCCACGTCCGAGCATTCCAGCGAGACGTCAGCGGCCCGGCCGCTGGCGTCGGCCACGAGGTCGTGGGTGTTAGGCGCGCAGTTGCTGAGGTCACCGGTCAGCGCTGGATGAACGAAGTTGCTTCCGTTCCAGCTCAAGACTTCCGGGTGGTAGGTGGCGTTGTCGACTGAGGTGATCATCCGGAAACCGGAGGTCGTCGCGGTGAGGCCGGCGCTCACGCCCGCCGTCCATGTCTTGGCGACCTTGCTGAAGCCGGAGAAGTGGTCGTTGCGAACGTGCGCGACGTCGATGCCCACGCCGATGGTGCCAGCCTTCTCGATCATCAGCACGCCGGTGCGGTGGCTGAACCGCAGCCTGGCGCTGCTGACGCCGAAGGGGGTATGCAGGTTGACGAAGGGCCCAGACAGGCCTTCCCTGACCTGGACGCCAGCGGCGGAAGACCTTTCGGTAACGACCCAGATGCTGCCATTAGGCCCGGTCGTCGCGTCCAGGATGTTTCCGAAGCTAGGCCCGGTGGCCGCGGGTGTTGGCTGGGACAGATGCCCTCCTGGCCGCATGGTGGCCGTCGCGATCTCGTCGGCCTGCGGGCCGCTCTCCGACGCGGGCGTCTCGTACATCCAGACCACGGTCACAGCGCCGCGCGGGGTCGCGAAAACCCACAGTCCCGTCGATGTCGATGGGCCGAAGGGCTGGGGTGTGTCGATCGTCTGGATCCCGCCTTTGCATTGCCTGGCGCCAGGCGGGAGCGTGCACAGGTGGACCTTGCGGCCGCCGTTGTTCTTGTCGGAAATCCAGCCGACGTAGGCGCGACCGGACGCGTCGACGGCGACGTCGTAGCCGCTGAGCGCCACGTTGTTGTCGAGCAGGATCGGCTTGCCGGCGAGGCCTGGCTTAGCCGCGGGACCAGCCGGTATTGCCGGGCCCGCTCCGGCGATCCCGGTGCCAGAACCGGGGGCGTGATGGCCGCCGACGGCTGCCGCGGCGATGGTCGAGCGGGCCGTCGAGAGCGGCAGGGCGACCGCGGCGGCGGTCGCCACCACGGCGGTCATGTGCTTGAACGAAATCCTTCGGAATGCGGGCATCTGTACTCCAGGCAGGTCGCGTGTTGTCCAGCCTGGAGTACAGCGCGGCGGCGTAACGTCTATGTAATGGCGGGGTATACGTGATGGCCGGGGAGGCGTCCGAGGCCGCGCCGGGTCCCTGGCGCGGCGAAGTCACGCCGCATGAAGCCGCCGCGGACGCGGGCCTGCGGATCAGCGTGTTCGGCCCGGTCAGTGTGAGCCGTGGTGAAGTCGCGATATCGGGACGCGCGCTCGGCGGCAGGCGCGCCAGGCTCGCGCTGGTCGCGCTGGCGCTCTCGCAGGCGCCTCTGCCCGCTGATCGGCTCGCGGCGATCATCTGGCCCGCGCAGCAGCCGCCAACCTGGCCGGCCGCGCTGCGCGGCACGATAAGGGCGCTTCGCGCAAGTCTGGCCGCAGTCGACGGAGGCGGGGAGCGGGTCATCGTGACGACACCGGCTGGCTACGAGATCGCGCAGGGAGTCGACGTTGACAGCCGCGAAGCGGTCGCGACGCTCAGGGCTGCTTCCGCGCTGGCCGATCAGGGCAGGCACGAGGCTGCGGTGCGAGCGGCCGAGCCGCTGACGTCGCTCTCATCCGAGCAGTTGCTGCCTGGAGAAGATGCAAGCTGGCTCGACAGCTATCGAGCCCAGGCCGACGCCGTCGCGCTGCAAGCCCTTGAGCTCGTGGCAACGTCGGCTAGCGCCCTCGGTGATCACCACCGTGCCGTCGCGGCGGGCCGTCGCGCCGTCGCGTCGAACCCGCTCGACGAGCGATCACACCGGGTGCTGATAAGCGCGCTCCAGCGCGGCGGCGACCGAGCCGGGGTGGTGCTTGCTTATGAGGCTTGCCGCCACGTGCTGGCTGACCAGCTCGGTGTCGACCCGGATCCGGAGACGGTCAGGCTGTACCTGACGGCGATCGGAGCTGGCGACACCGCCGGCTCAGCTCGGCTGCCGCAGGTGGCGTCGGCGTTCTTCGGCCGGGAGGCGGAAGTTGCCGAGCTGACGACGGTGCTGCGCACGCCCGGGCTGGTGACCGTGGCCGGGCCAGGCGGAGTGGGGAAATCCCGGCTTGCGCTCCAGGTCGCGGTGCCAGCCGAGTTCGCCGGCGGTAAGTCCTGGGTCTCGCTGGCGCCCGTATTCCAGGACGAACTCGTTGCGTCGACGGTCGCGGTGTGCCTCGGGCTGCCGGTTGGCTTGCAGGACCCGGCCGCGCTACTGGCGGACCACTTCGCTCCACTCGGCCGTGCGCTTCTGGTCATCGATGGCTGCGAGGCCGTTGTCGATGGCGCGGCGTCTTTGGCCGCGAGCCTGCTTGAGCGCTGCCCTACCCTGTCGGTTCTGGTGACCAGCCGGGTGCGGCTTGCGGTTGAGGGTGAGTTCGTCGTCGCTATTGAGCCGTTGCCGTTCCCCGGCACCAGGCCCGATGCCGTCGGCATCGCCTGGGCCGGGGCGCTGGCGTCCGCTGACTTCGTCCAGAGCCCTCAGGTGCGGTTGCTCGCCGACCGAGTCAGGGCGGGCGGCGGACAGCTGAGCGTGGACGGGGCGACCGTCCCGTTCATCTTGGAGCTCTGCCGCAGGTGCGGTGGCTTGCCGCTCGCACTTGAGCTCGCCGCGGCCCAGCTTGCTGCCTTGTCCATGGCCGATCTGCTTGATCAGCTGCCCGATCTGGTCGCGGACGGCCAGGACTGGCTGCGCGGCGTCGCGATGAGCAGCTACGCCTTGCTCGACGCCGACGAGGCGACTGTATTCAGGCGGTTCGGAGTGCTCGACGGTCAGGTCGCGCTGCCGCTGGTGCGTGACGTCGTCGCCGACGAGGCCATACCGCCGGTCAGGATCGTCAGGATCCTGCGCGAACTGACCGCACGCGGACTGCTTGCCGTGGACAGGTCCGGGCCACGCTGGCGGTACCACCAAGACGACGACCTGCACCGGCTGGCTCGTGACCTGCTCGCAGAGTCGGGGGAGGCAAGACCGACGATGAAGCGGCTCGCTGACGCCGTGCTTGCCATAGTTCCTGCCGAACCGAGCGCACCGCCCGAACCATACCTTGAACCGGTCGGTGAGGTGCTCACTCAAGTCAGGTCGCTGCTCGCGGCGGCCATCGATGGCCGGCTCGACGTCGGCACGGGGCTAGAGCTCGGATTCCGGCTTCATCGGTACTGGGCAGCCACGAACGTGTCCGAAGGCAGGTTCTGGCTTTCCAGGCTCCTCGCCGCCGCGGTCCCCTCGTCGCCTGGCCAGGCGCATGCCGCATACGCGCTGGGTTACCTGAGCTACTGGTCAGGCGACACCGCCGCCGCGATCCGCGAGCTTGAACTGGCTGTCCAGATGTTGTCGGGTCAGGTCGATATCTACGCAGCCCGGGCGCTCATCTACCTCGGCGGTCTCGCCGACGACATGGATCGAGGAGATCTGGCGCTCGACTTCGTGCGGCGATCCATCGACGCGGCTGCGCCGTTCGGCGCGTCCCTCCAGGTTGCCGCCACCATGGGGATGGGCTGCGTGCTCGGGGAGCGCGCGGATGCGGCTGCCGTCCGCTACGCGACCGATGCGATCGAGTTGTGTCGGCTGACCGGGTCATCGGAGCTGCTCGCGGCGACGCTCCCGACGGCGGCGACGGTGTGCTGGCAGGTCGGCGACGTCGAGCAAGCGCGCGTCTATGTCGCTGAGGCGATGCCCCTGCTGGCCGGCTCGCGGCGGATCGCCAGGGTCGTGCTGCTGTCAGTCGCGGCCGGGATCGCGCTCGCCGACGAGGACATCGACGCTGCCGTGGATCACGGCAGCGTCGCCGACACCGAGGCGACCGAGCTGGGCATCGAGCGGGAGATTCCGCTTATCAGGTGCATTCTCGCCCGAGCTTTACTGGTCAGGGGAGACGCGGCGGGAGCCGCGGTTAAGGCGCTCCAGGCGATAGCCGCCGCTCAATCGCTGACCTATACGTTCCCGATGGCGACGTGCCTGGAAACGGCCGCGCTCGTTCGCCTGCGCTGGCCAGGCGGCGCGGCTGTCGGCAGAACGCTACTCGACGCCGCGGCCGCCATCCGGCTGCGCGGTCGCCGGCCAGGGCCAGTTCCGTTGAGCGCGGCAGTTGCCGAGGCACGGAGCGCCGTGTCAGCCAAGGCAGAGGGGAGTGCGCTACGCGATCGCGGTCAAGCTGCCGATGCGGTGGAGCTAGCGGTGGCAACGCTTCGTGGCCAGCCGGGGGCTGGAGGCGTTACGACCGGTTGCGGGCTAGGCCGCGGCGGCGCGCCTCCAGGCTGCGAGTGCTGAGGCGATGTCGGCCGCGTCGACGTCCCTGTGGGTCAGCATCCGCACTCTGCCGGCCACTACGGTTGTGAGCAGGCCTTCGGCAGCGAGTTTGGCGGTCCACTCGGCCGGCGTCCGGCCGGTTCCCGCCACATCGACGAACACGATGTTGGTAGCGACCGTCGACGGGTCGACCGAGCCAGGCAGCAGGTCGGCCACGCCGCGCGCCAGAATCTGAGCGTTCTCGTGATCGGTGGCCAGCCGTTTCGGCCCCTCTTCAAGGGCGACCAGTCCGGCCGCCGCGAGGACGCCAGCCTGCCGCCAGCCCGCGCCGAACAGCACTTTCAGCAACCTTGCCTCCCTGATGAAGTCGGCGTCGCCGACCAAGAGCGAGCCGACCGGTGCACCGAGCCCCTTAGACAGGCAGAACATCATCGCGGTCGCGTGCGCGGCGTAGTCAGACACGCGCGCGCCGGTCACCACGGTGGCGTTGAAGATTCTGGCACCGTCGAGGTATAGCGGCTTGCCCGCGTCATCGCAGGCCTTGGCGATCGCCTCTACGTCGGCCACCGGCGCAGGCACCCCGCCGCCCACCTGATGGGTGTTCTCGATGGCGACCAGGTCGACCGAACGGACATCGACCGCCCCTGGTCCGAGCGCGGCCGCGACCTGCTCCGCGCTGAGCAATCCGCGCGAGCCAGGGAGCGTGCGGAATGTGATCCCGGAGAGCATCGCTGCCGATCTGATCTCAAGCGTGCACATGTGGGCCGACTGGTCGCAGATGACCTGGTGGCCGGACCGTACCAGCACGTGCAGCGCGATCTGAGTGCACAGCGTGCCGGTGGGCAGGTACACGGCAGCCTGCTTGCCGGTCAACTCGGCGGCCAGGTGCTCAAGCCGGATGACAGTCGGATCATCGCCGAAATGGTCGTCCCCGACCTCGGCGGTGGCCATCGCCCGGCGCATGGCCTCGGTCGGGCGCGTCACGGTGTCGGATCGAAGGTCAACGCGAGCGGTCATGATTCCGTCCTGTCATCGTGATGGTCTCTTGATGGCAGTATTTCCCTCCGGCTCAAGAGTTCTGGCTGCGGTACAGTCGCATGCGTCCCGACCGGTAATGGGGCCGGTGCGGGTCGAATCGCGAGCGGGGAGCGAGCGAGGCGATGAAAGCTCTGGTCAAAGCCCGCGCTGAGGCAGGGCTTTGGGTCGAAGACGTTCCCCTGCCCCAGGTGGGCAGGGATGATGTGCTGATCCGGGTGCTGCGGACTGGCGTGTGCGGCACCGACTTGCACATTTACGAGTGGGACGGCTGGGCGCAGGAAAACGTCAGCGTGCCGCTCGTCGTCGGGCACGAATTCGTAGGCGATATCGTCGAGATCGGATCAGAGGTGCATGATCTGGTAGTCGGCGATCTGGTCAGCGGCGAAGGCCACCTGGTATGCGGCCGGTGTCGCAATTGCATGGCCGGGCGCCGGGTGCAGTGCGCGCGCACCAAAGGCGTCGGTGTCAGCCATCCTGGCGCGTTCGCCGAATTCATCGCGCTGCCAGCGACCAACGTCTGGCGCCATGAGCCCGACATCGACCTCGCGGTCGCTTCCGTATTCGATCCGTTCGGAAACGCGGTGCACACGGCGCTGACGTTTCCTGTGCTCGGCGAGGATGTGCTGATCACGGGAGCCGGGCCGATCGGCATCATGGCCGCGATCGTCGCGCGGCACGCGGGCGCGCGGTACGTGGTCATCACCGACGTGTCGCCATACCGGCTCGAACTGGCCAGGAGCGTCGGCGTCACCTTGGCCGCTGACGTGTCGCAGACCTCACTGGAGCAGATCATGGCCGAGCTTGGCATGCGCGAGGGGTTCGACGTCGGCATGGAGATGTCGGGCAAGCCGATCGCGCTGCGCGAGATGCTCGGCGCGATGACGCACGGTGGCAAGATCGCCATGCTCGGCCTGCCTTCCGAGCACTTCGCGATCGACTGGGCGCATCTCGTGCTGAACATGATCACGATCAAGGGCATCTACGGTCGGCAGATGTTCGAGACGTGGTATGAAATGTCCGTCCTGACAAAGTCAGGCGTCGACATCAGCCCGGTCATTACGCACCGATTCAATGCCGCCGATTATGCTGCCGCATTCGACACGGTGCGGACAGGCAAATGCGGCAAGGTAGTACTCGACTGGGCGGAACGGTAGCGGCGCGCGCCAGCCCGGGGGACGAACTCACGCAGCCCGCCGCGGAGAACGGAGGCCGACGATGTTCACCAGCGTCCAACCGCAGATCACCGAGGAACTCGGCAAGATCCGGGCGGATGGCCTGTTCAAGACCGAGCGCGTGCTCGCCGGCCCGCAGCGCGCCAGCATCGTGGTCGCGGACGGGACGCGGGTGCTCAATATGTGCGCGAACAACTATCTAGGGCTAGCCGACGACCCGCGTGTCATCGACGCCGCGAAGGACGCGCTCAACCGGTGGGGCTTCGGGATGGCTAGCGTCCGCTTTATCTGCGGCACGCAGGACCTGCACAAGCAGCTAGAACGCAAGCTCTCCGACTTCCTTAGCACCGACGACACGATCTTGTACTCCTCGTGCTTCGACGCGAACGCCGGCCTGTTCGAGACCATACTCGGCGAAGCGGACGTGGTAATCAGCGACGAGCTCAACCACGCGTCGATCATCGATGGCGTGCGGCTGTGCAAGGCGAAGCGCAAGCGGTACAAGAACAGGGACATGGCCGACCTCGAAGCCCAGCTTGTCGACGCCTCAGACGCCCGGCGACGGCTGATCGCCACCGACGGCGTGTTCTCCATGGACGGCTACGTCGCTCCGCTGCGCGAGATCTGCGACCTGGCAGACAAGCATGACGCGATGGTGATGGTCGACGACTCGCACGCGGTCGGCTTCGTAGGCCCGACCGGCCGCGGTACTCCTGAGCTGCACGGCGTGGCCGACCGGATCGACATCGTGACCGGCACGCTCGGCAAGGCGCTTGGCGGGGCGAGCGGCGGCTACACAAGCGGCCGCCAGGAGATCATCGACCTGTTGCGGCAGCGGTCTCGACCGTACCTGTTCTCCAACTCGGTCGCACCGGCGGTCGTGGGCGCTTCGCTCAAGGTGCTGGACATCCTGGTCTACGGCGACGACCTGCGGGCCAGGCTGCGCGACAATACCGCGTTCTTCCGTGCGCGGATGACCGCGCTCGGCTTCGACATCCTGCCAGGCGATCACCCGATCGTCCCGGTGATGATCGGCGACGCGGCCCGCGCGGCTAGCCTGGCCGATCTTTTGCTCACCAAGGGCGTATACGTGATCGGATTTTCTTATCCGGTCGTGCCAATCGGCAAGGCGCGGATCAGGACTCAGGTGTCGGCCGCGCACAGCGAGGAGGATCTAGAGCACGCCGCGAAGGCGTTCGCCCAGGCGCGGGACGAGCTTGGCTAACTGAGCGCGTGTCGTTGCCGCTGATACCGGGTTCGGCGGTTAATGTCCGTGTTGTGTGCCTCGGTCATACTCATGCGCTCTCCGGGGCGGTCGCCGGTCTGGCGGCCGGCCTCTACCTGACGCACCAGTCGGCGGCGCAGCTCGCGCTGTTTACCGGGCTGACGGCCGGCGCTGCCGTGCTGCCCGACATAGACCACCCGAATTCGACGCTGGCGCACTGTTTCGGCTTCTTGACCAAGAGCTTCGCCTGGCTGGTCGGGAAGATCTCCGGCGGGCACCGGCATCTGACTCACGCCATACTCGGCGTCGCCGGATTCGAAGGCCTTGCCTGGCTGGCGGTCAAGTACTCACGCGAGATCGGCGGCAAGGCGGGCCTGGTCGTCCTGCTGTCGCTTCTCATCGCCAGCGGGCTCTACGCGTTCGGGGTGCGCGGCCGTGTCGCCGACCTGGCTGCGATCGCCGCCGCGATCGGCCTGGTCATCACGGGGACGAGTTTGTCGCACCTGGCAACCGCGGTCGGTGTGGGGTGCGCCACCCACGTCGTCGGCGACATGCTGACCGACGAAGGCTGTCCGCTGTTCTATCCGTTCACCGAGCAGCACTACCGGCTGCTGCCAAGGCCGCTCGCCTTCACCACGGGCACCCGCCCGGAACTCTGGGTGCTTGATCCCGCGCTGGCGACCGGTCTCGGCTTGCTGTTCTACCACGCGGTCCAGCTCGGGATGATCAGGATCAAGCTCCACTAGCTGTAATCCACGCTGACCTGGTCGGTCAGCGCTATCGACTGGCAGGCGAGCACGTAGCCGTCGGCCAGGTCGGCGCCTTCGAGCACTTCGTTGTGCGCCATCTCGACCTCGCCGCTCACCAGGCGGCAGGCGCAGGCGCCGCAGACGCCTTCCCGGCACGAGTACGGCGCGTCTAGGCCGGCGTCGATCATCACGTCGAGCATCCGCCGCCCGGCTGGCCAGTCGAGCTTGTGCTGCTCGTCATCGAGATCGACCTCGAGGGTGGCCGCGACCCCGCCGACGTCGGCGCTGGCCTCGAACGGGTTCTCCGCCAGCGACAAGAACCGTTCCACGTGCACGCGCGGAGCGGGCAGGCCAAGCTCGGTCAGCGCCTGCTTCGCCGCCGCCATGTACGGGTCTGGCCCGCAGATGAACGCCTCATGGCCGACATATGGTCGGCAGAGCTCGCGCAACGCGGCCGTACTCGGCGGGCCCTGCACGGCGTCGAGCCAGTGCACGATCACCAGCCGGCCGGTTGCGGCCCCGTGCAGTTCGCGCAGCTTGGACCCGAAGATCACCGATCGCTCGTCGGAGTTCGCGTAGATCAGCACGATCCGGCCGCGGCCTGCCCGCAGCGCGGACTTGAGTATCGACATCACCGGGGTGATTCCGCTGCCGCCCGCGATCAGCAGGAAGTCGGCGTCCAGCGAGCGCGGCACGAATGTGCCGGCCGGCGGCAGCACCTCGAGCACGGTTCCGGCCGCGACGTGATCGGCGATCCAGTTCGACGCGATCCCCGCTGGCATCCGCTTGACCGCGATCGCCAGCGGCTCACCGGTGAGCGGCGAGCTGCACAATGAATAGCACCTGGCCACTGACCCGCCGTCCGCTGTAGGCACCCGGATCGTGAGGAACTGGCCGGGCCGGTAGGCGAACTCCCGAGCCAGCTCGCGCGGCACATCGAACACCACCGAACACGCCTGATCGGTTTCGCTGACCACCTCAGCGACCGGCACCCGGTAAAAGGTCCGCCCTGAACTCACGGCGGAAGTACCTCGATCCGGCCACCCGCGACAGCGTCATCGATGCTGTCCCGCAGGCTGACGCAGGTCGGGATCAGCGCCGAGTCGCCGCCGGCCGCCACCTTCGCGGCGAACTCAGCGCACCCGAGCACGGCGCCGGCCGTCCATTGCACGCTGGTGTGCTGCGGGCTGAACTTCGTCACTTGCACATGCACCCCGCACCGAGCGCACTCCACATCGGCGTAGTGCCAAAGGCGCTCGTCAACGCGGCTGGTGCCGGAAGCCTCGTGATGGCCCATAGCTCAATGCCGGACAACAGCGTTGGACCATTGCTGTAGTTGTGGCCTAGTGCCGGACGACAGCGCTGGACCGTTGCTGTAGTTGAGTGTGCGGCGTTGGACCGTTGCTGTAGTTGGCCGGCCCGCCAGGTGAGCAGCGTTGGACCGTTGCTGTCGTTGCCGCGCCTCGAAACTCATGATCAGCCCGGCTGGCCGGCCCTGGCGGCCATGTTCGCGGCGACCTCGGCTTCCCAGGACTGGATCGCGCGGGTGGTGTCGATCTCGTACTCGAACCGCTCGACCATGTCAGGGGTGACCTGGTCGACGTCGGTGTAGAACTGCTCGTACCAGCGGCGCAACTGGTAGACGGGCCCGTCCTCGGCGCACA